>JABDLA010000156.1 GCA_013001965.1 Flavobacteriaceae bacterium
AGAAAAAATATAAGATTACCCGACGCTGCCTTGAGGTTTTTCTAAAATATAAACACCCAGTGGGAATTATCACTAAAAACGCACTCATTTTAAGAGATCTGGACCTGTTAACCGAACTTCAAAAGGACAATTTAGTCGCTGTTCATATGTCCTTAACGTCCTTGTCTGAAAAAACACGACGTATCCTTGAGCCGAGAACAACCACTATTAAAAAACGATTGGATACGATCAAAGCACTAAGTCAAAACGAGATCCCGGTCAACGCCATGCTGGCGCCAATCATTCCTTCAATAAACAGTCATGAGATCTTTGGGATGGCAAAAAAGGCATCTGAAGCCGGTGCTCTTTCTATGGCACATACCATAGTGCGTCTCAATGGCGCCATAGGATTAATATTCTACGACTGGATCAAAAAAACGATGCCTGATCGCGCTAACAAGGTGTTGGGCCAAATTGAAGACTGTCATGGCGGTAATTTAAACGATAGTCGATTTGGTGTTCGAATGCGTGGCGAGGGAAAAATAGCCGAACACATTCATTCAACAATCAAACTCGCAAAACAGCAATATTTTAAAGACAAAAAAATGCCTGAATTAAATCGCGAACTTCATCAGTTGAATAAGGACGGGCAATTAAAATTATTTTAATCCGTGTGAATTCTTTTTTTCTGATCGTACTCATTACCGATTAATGCGTCAAAAAACAGGGTGGCTAAAATCCAGGAAAACGAAGAATATATAATAGCACCAAGACACCAGATTAACTCCCAACCGCTTCCTAATAACACATCTGTAACAATGATTAATACAGTGAAATTAATTAAGACCCATACAATGTTGAGGAATCTTCTTTTTAGATGCCAGCTAATTTTTCGGTTTATTAATAAGTCAAAGAAAACCATTTTCATTATAATTAATCAGGGGTTAAAAAACAGGAAAGGGAAAGATGGATTAGTTAACCCATCTGTATCCCTCATCCATTAAATTGATCAATAACAAAAAAGCGAAATGTGTTTTAAAGCTCAATATTCTGAACAAATGTTTTGTCATCAGTGTAAATAACAACTTTGAAATTCTTATCAGATCTTTCTGAAAAATCATAAACGCGATTTAATTCTACTTTGCCGCCAAGGATTTCAGAATATATGAGATTATTATCAAGGTCGAAAAATTTTATTTTAACCACTTTTTTATCAAATGACAATCTTCTTAATAAAACAAGTTTTCCCTGTGTAGTAATTACCGGTTTAAAAATTGAATGCATATTTTCGGAGTCAAAGACGACCTGGCCATAAACTACAGTAAACGGTGTGATTTTAATTTCAAAGGCCTTTTCAAATTCCAGTGAATAAGCACCATCAGGAATAAAGGACATGTCTAAGTTTTCAAGATAAAAATTGATGTTGTCAACTTTTTTTTGATGAATGATTTTACCCTTTTCAGTTCTAACAACAACTTTGGTTGAGTTATTTTTTCTTATGCTATCAATTTCACTATTGACAACATCAGAATTTTGAATCATAATACTTCCGCTTGCGTTTAATCCGACAAACATTAGTGCAATAAGTTTTACAGTGTTAATTAATTTTTTCATGATTTGGAATATTAATGTTAAACAGGACAAATATAGAACTGAGAGAATCGATTTAAAACATCAAAATTGACCAATTTATATGGTATATTAACCGTTAAATAAATGTTTAATAATTGTTAAGTTAATATAGCATAGAAATATGTTAAATGAACACATTTTTTATAGGTATAAATCAGTAATTTTATATCTAATATTACCTTATGATTAAAAAGAAACCTACATATGAGAAGGTAAGTCCGGAAATAGGCAATTCCGTTTTGGTAAAACAAAATTCGAAAAACCTTAAACCCAAAACGGCTTTTTGGCATTTTCATCCTGAAATTGAATTGGTTTATGTCAATAAAGGAAAAGGAAAAAGACATATTGGTAACCACTTGTCATATTTTAATAATAGCCAGTTGATTTTAATTGGTTCAAACCTCCCTCATAATGGTTTTACCGATCGACTGACTGCCAGGGGAAAGGAAACTTTGGTGCAATTCAAGCCTGATCTTTTTAGTACAACCTTTAATGAACTCCCCGAATTGATGCTGATAAACGGACTTTTTGAACGGGCTAAAAAGGGCATAATATTTAAGCCAGAAACCAAGAAAATAATTGGGCCTAAAATCGAAAGTTTAATCGAATTTAATGGACTGAACAGAGTCTTAAAACTCCTTGAAGTTCTTAATGATTTGGCTGAAGCAAAAGACTATGTGTTATTGAATGTTGATGGGTTTGCTTTTGAAACCGAACCACAGGATAGTGCTAAGATCGATCTCATATACAAGCATATTAATACAAACTTTGAAAGACACATTAGTTTAGAGGAGATCGCCGAGGTGGCGAGTATGACTGTTCCGGGCTTCTGTCGATATTTTAAAAAAGCGACAGGTAAAACCTTCACTCAATTAGTGAATGAATATAGGGTTGTTCACGCCACAAAATTATTATCTGAAAGTAATAAAAGTATTACCGATATTTGTTTTGAATGCGGATTTAATAATTTTTCGCATTTCAATAAGCAGTTTAAAGAAATAACAGGCAGGACAGCATTGAAGTATAGAAAAGAGAAGCGCAGGCTTATTCAGTAACTATTTTAAAGAAATATCCTTTTCGAAAATAATTTTTGTTTGACCACTTTCATTGGTGTAAACGTCTAAAATATCAAAGCCATTTTTTAAATTTAAAGCCATCATTGGCTTAAATCGATTCATCGATTTGGTTCTTAATTTGTGATATCCTTTATTCTTTACATGGGTCTCTTGAAGTCGCGCAAGTTCTGATGCAATTCCTATTCTTCGATAATCCTTATGAATACCGCCAACCCAACTGTAAAAAATTGTGGATTTATAGAGATATCCAATTTTAAACCCGATCAAATCTTCACCCGCAAAGGCCATAATGATAAGAACGTCTTTTTTAGTTTTTAAGCGGTCTTCAAAGATCTGCAGGTCGGCATCGTCAAATATGTCCTGATACAAAAGGCTTAGTTTTTCAAACAAATTTGCATCAGGGAAACCTTCAAAAGAGCGATATATAATTTTATCGTTTTCCATCCCATTCGGCATAAAACTGATCGAGATAAAGCTCCATAAATCGATGGCGTTTTTCTGCAATTCGCTTCCCGGTTTCAGTATTCATTTTATTTTTGAGCAACAACAATTTCTCATAAAAGTGATTGATCGTTGGTGCCGTTGATTGCTTGTATTCTTCCTTGGTCATATTCAAGTTAGGGCTGATTGAAGGATCAAAGAGCTTCCTGTTTTTAAAGCCGCCATAATTAAAACAGCGTGCAATCCCAATCGCTCCAATAGCATCCAGGCGATCTGCATCCTGAACAACATCTAATTCTTTCGATTGAAATTTCTGCTCATTGTCCAAGCTTATTTTAAATGAAATGTTTTCTATGATTTTGATCACATGTTCAATGATCTCGCTATCAACATCCAGTTTAAATAGAAATTCTCGTGCCACTTTTGGGCCAATGGTTTCATCGCCATCATGAAATTTACTATCTGCTATATCATGTAATAAGGCAGCCAGGGCAACAACCAATGTATTGACAGCTTCGTCTTTTGAAATATGGAGTGCATTGTTATAGACTCGAAGCGTATGAAACCAATCATGCCCGCCCTCTTCATTTTTTAATGTTTGCCGAGAAAAATCTTTCGTTTGTTGTATTATTTCTGAATCAGTCATGTTTGATATGATCTGTGATTTGTTTTTCTATATGTTGAACTAAGGTGTTATGATCATGTTCATTGACCATAAGAGGTTCATGAACCTTGAATTCAATTTTTGCACCTATACCCATTGGAAACTTACCATACTTGAGGGTTTTCCAGGAGTTATTGACGGTTATTGGAATCACAGTGGCATTCGGAATTTGCCTGAATAAACTCAGCAGCCCTTTGGTTTTAAAGGGTCGCGGATGCCCATCTCTGCTTCGTGAGCCTTCCGGAAATATGACGGCTCCCCAATTATTTTTCTTTACGCGTTCAGCAAAGTTTTCAATGGCCTGAACCGATTGCATGGCCTGTTTCCTGTCGATCAAGACCGATCCGCCATGTCGTAAATTATAGGATACACTGGGAATGCCTTTGCCCAATTCTTTTTTACTGATGAACTTCGGATGGTGTTTCCTAAGGAACCAGATAATTGGTGGAATGTCGTTCATACTTTGGTGATTCGATACGATAATGACTGCTTGGTTTGATGCGATTTGATGCGGATTTTCAAAGCGATATCGAACACCGAGAAGATGAAGGCATCGTACTAAAAACAGGTTCAATATATCAACACTTTTTTTATGTGCCCGGTAGCCGAATACATTCAAGCAGATCCATTGGATGGGGTGAAAAATAAGCAGTATCAAACTGAAAACGATCAAATAAAATACAGTTAATGGATATGCGATTAGCTTAGTCATTGTGATTGATTAAAATCAGATTAAAAATAAGCATAAAAAAACCACACCTTTAAGTGTGGTTTGAATTTTCTTTATTGCATGCCGATCTAACAGTAATCATTGTAAGCAGTGACAAGGTTTTCAGCGATCATTTCGGCTGGACGGCCTTCAATATGATGCCGTTCGAGCATATGAACCAACTCACCGTCTTTGAACAGGGCCATGCTTGGAGAACTTGGCGGGAATGGAATCATATATGATCTTGCCTTGTCGGTCGCGTCTTTGTCAACACCGGCAAACACAGTTACAAGATGATCGGGTCGTTTCGAATTTTGAAGGCTCATTCGGGCGCCCGGTCTGGCATTCGCTGCAGCACAACCACAGACTGAATTCACCACAACAAGGGTAGTGCCTTCCTTTGCTAAAGCGGTATCTACCGCTTCAACGGTATGTAATTCTTCAAAACCTACATTGGTTAAATCTTCTCGCATTGGTTTTACTAATTCTGCTGGATACATATTTTGAGTTTTTATAGTATTATTTAAAGTGCAAATATAAGCATTTGTGTAACAAATCGGTCTAACATTCAACTAACTAATGTTATCTTTGGTCTTTAAAATCACCAAGTACTTACATGAGTATATCAAAATGGATAGGAGCTTCTTTGGGTTGGTCGTTTGGCGGTCCAATTGGTGCTATAATTGGCCTGGCTCTTGGGAGTATTGTTGATGCGATGTCCAACGGGAAACAGAATCCGTTATTGGGACAAGGTCAGCAGCGAAGGCGCCGACCAAATTACCGTACACAACGGCAAAAACCGCAAACCCAGTCGGGTGACTTTGAAGTCAGTTTACTTATCCTGGCTTCAATTGTGATCAAAGCCGATGGGAATCAGGATCAACGCGAACTCGATTATGTACGAAAGCAATTCAGCAAAATGTACGGAAAAGAACGTGCAAATCATGCGTTCAAACTATTTAAGAATATAGGGAAGCAAAAGATCTCCATGCGACAGGTCTGTTTACAGATCAAGCAAATGATGGACCATCCATCCCGTCTTCAATTGCTGCATTTTCTCTTCGGAATAGCTAAAGCCGATGGATTTGTTACCGATAATGAGGTCCGCAAAATCTTCACTATGTCAGGATATTTAGGGATCAGCAATCGCGATTTTGAAAGCATTAAAGCCATGTTTTACAACAGTCGTGAAAATGCGTATAAGATCCTGGAAATTGATAAATCGGCGACTGATGATGAGGTTAAAAAAGCCTATCGAAGAATGGCTAAGAAATACCATCCTGACAAGGTCATTCATTTAGGCAAGGAGCATCAGGAAGGTGCTGAAGAGAAGTTCAGACAGGTGCAAGAGGCCTATGAAACCATCCAAAACGAACGCGGATTTTAGCCTTAAAAATAAGTGCTAAGCCCGAACAGCCAACTGGCTTTTTTTGCAGCCGGATTATTCAAGATATCGGTTTGCTCCTGAAATCTGTAATTCAAACGGAATACGGTTTGTGAGGTAGGCCTGAAACTAATGGCTGGCGTAATAGCCCATAGATCTTCACCAATATCGGTTTGAGTTTCATTAAATGATCCAATATTCCAATCGACATAATCAAAACGCACAGCTAAATTTAAGGTTGCATTTTCCCAGTTCAGGACATTTCTTTTTAAAATGGGTTGAACAATATCGATGAACGCTCCAAATTGTTTTTCACCATATTGTTGCGTAAATGTTTCAGGGACATCAACCTTTACAAAAGCCGCCTCCCCAACAATATAAGTATCAAATTTTTTAAGGGTCGTATTAACATCAATGGCAAAAACATCAACCCGTCTTTTTTTGTCGAGGGTAAGACCATCTTCTTCAAATTTATTATAAACACCACCCATATACGAGAGCCCGAGTTCGCCAATAGTTCTGTTTTTCAAGGCGATTTTACCTGTTATTAGCGCCTGGCCATTGTTGCTTTCCTCAAAGCGTTCGCCATTGGCCTTTGCCGCCGGTAAAAAGGTTTTGTTTTCCTCATTATCTATGATACTACCGTCGAAGCCATTAGTGAGATAAGCCTCATAGCCTAAGGTCCAGTTATCCTGATGCATTTTCCCGAATATTCCAAAACCCGGGTTTGACCATGTGGCCGGAAGTAAATTTACGGCTACGTCGGGCCGCTCGACGAATTCCCACTTAGGGCCATCGTGATTTTGATTGAATGCCCCAATAGGATTCATTATAATACCGCCTCTGAAATTGATTTCCGGTGCTATGATGACGTCCAGGGCAGCAAACTCGATGGCGATTTCTTTTCCACCTTCCTCGAGCTCAATTTCAGTAAGGAATTTGATCCGTTTACTGATGGAAGCCGACATAAATACAGTGAGTCGTCTTGCCTGGAAAGAAAGCCCTTCGGAAACGCCATCTTCTGAGCTATAAATTGAATTGGCTTCAAGGTATCCTCCAAGTGCTACGGGCAATTTTTTAAAATTCAGAAAAGGGCGGTTATATACAGCGTCCATATTCAGCTCAGTTTTTGTGGTATCAATGGCTGTTCTAACTTTTATAGAATCCACTTCCTGGGCCCAAAGAGAATGTGTCACCAATGTAAAGGTCAAAGACAGAATTATCTGTTTAATATAAATTGATGTATATATTTTCATTATCAGTATCAATTTTGAATGTTTTTAAATCCGTTTCAGCCGGACCTTCTAATAATTTACCCGTCATCGTGAATTCGCTTCCGTGACAGGGGCAGCTATATACGCCACCACCCACATTAAGTTCGCAACTTTGATGCGTGCATTCTAATAAAGAAGCGACATAGTGATTGCTGTCTGATTTATATATGCATATGGGAAATTCTGATGCTTTATCCTTAATAAGTACAAAGGATCGGCTGCTTTGGGAATCACCTTTTATAAATTCAGATTTTGCCAGTACGATCTGGCTCTCTTTTCTTATGGTTGAAGCATAATAAATTGATCCACAAGATTCCAGAACTGTGGCCAGAACCGGCAAACCAATGGCTGTATAGCAGCAGTTTTTTATGAATTTCCTTCTTTCCATAGCGCTTATAATGATTCCAAGAACTTTAAGAGCTGTTCCTTCTCTAATTCGGACAATTGAATGAAATTATTTTTTGATTGTTCAGCCTCCCCGCCATGCAGCAATATGGCTTCTTCAATACTGGTTGCCCGGCCATCATGCATCAAAAATAACTGTCCGCCCTGGGCATCTCTTGCTAGGCCAAGCCCCCATAAAGGCGGCGTCCGCCATTCATAGGTTTCGGCATAACCCTCGGTATAACCATCATCTAATCCAGCCCCCATATCATGCAAAAGAAGATCGGTATAGGGATGAAATTCTTTAAAGGAGATCGCCTCTATTGGAGAAAAACCAGTTTGAAGCGTAGGTATATGACAGACAGCGCATTGTATTTGAGTAAACAATTCTTTACCAACAATGACATCAGGATCGTTTTGATCTCTGGGAATAGGTTCTTTTAAGGTTTTTAAATAGGCGACGACATCATTAATTACTTGAGTACTAACTTCGGGGTCTTCCTCCAAACCGGTTAATGGATCGTGGGGTTCAAAAAGCGAAGTCACACCCATATCCTGGTTATAGGCACCGGCGGTTTGCTGAAGCAAATCGTAGCTATTTGCTTTTTTCCCAAAACGGGAAATATACATGCCATTTTGTTGAACACTGTTGGGGCGAAGAGACACGTAATCCGGAATACTGTTCCAGTGAGGCACACCACTAATACCATCACCATTTGAATCATTTGGATCAGACAGAGCAATAAGGTCGGCATCGCTCACAGCATCTAAAAATCCAAGCCCAGTAACAGGTGGTGCAATAAAATCGGCAAATGGCGCTCCATCAGGCAATTCTTCCGGTTGAAATCCCGGAATTGCCTTATGCTGCAGTTGCGGACCACCTAAATCAAGAAATTGATTTCCGGAAGAATCGGATTGACCAAAACGTGTAAATCTCACAAATGGAGAGCCACGACCATCTCCGGGATGGCAGCTTAAACATTGATTAGCTATAAAGATCGGGCCAAGCCCTTCATCGATGGTGAACACATCGGAAAATGCGAGATCACCATTTAAGAATTGAATTTGCTGCGCTGTCGTAAGACCTTCAATTGGGCCATCAAGAATTTCATTTTCTTGAGGCGCGTCTATTAGCCCTTCTTCACAGGAAACTAAGAAACCCAATATCAGAAATGCCAGAAAACAGATATTAATTATTGATTTCATTACCTCTAAATTAATATTTAGACAAAACTAAATATTTTATATTAATTGTCCTAATAATTACAATATAAACTAGGAAATAAGGCTACTTTAATTGATTTATGTTTTAAGTTTTATTTTTTAGATTCATCTAAAAATACATTTTTAATTCCATAAAAAGTGTATATTTGTTCATATTAAAATTAATGATGGTCACTTTATCAGAAGAAAATTATTTAAAAGCAATTTACCATCTTGGTCGCTTGGGAAGCCTATCGGTCAGCACAAATGCGATCGCAGACCGTATCAATGCCAAGGCGTCTTCAGTGACAGACATGATAAAGAAATTAGCCGAAAAAAATCTCGTTAATTACGTCAAATATCAAGGCGTTAGCCTCACTGAGCAAGGCCGAATTACAGCAGCAACAGTAGTAAGGAAACATCGACTATGGGAAGTATTTTTGGTAGAAAAACTAAATTTCCGCTGGGATGAAGTTCACGATATCGCGGAACAGTTGGAGCATGTAAAATCTGAAAAATTAGTAAGCAAACTCGATGCTTATTTGGGATACCCTACCCGTGACCCTCATGGTGACCCAATTCCTGATAAAGACGGAAATATTAAAAGTATTGAGAAGAGTTTGTTGTCTCAGTTACGTCTTAATGATAGTTGTGTATGTGTGGGTTTGATCGATTCTTCATCAGATTTCCTAAAATATCTCGATAAAAATAAAATTGCCCTGGGAAGTAACATTCAAATTTTATCCAAAGAATCATTCGATGATTCAATGACCATAAACGTTGATGGAAATATCATCAATATTTCTCAACAAATATCTAATAACCTGTATGTTAAAATTAAATAAGAATGATTGATCAAGTTATACAATATTTTGAATCCATTGACCCGGTTTTGGCAGCATTATATGCATCGCTTTTTACCTGGATACTAACGGCTGCTGGAGCCGCATTGGTTTTTTTCGTGAAAGGAATGAATCGTGCACTTTTAGATGGCATGCTTGGTTTCACAGGAGGTGTCATGGTCGCTGCAAGTTTCTGGAGTTTATTATCTCCTGGAATTGAAATGAGTGAAGGGGAGGGATTTGTGAAAGTGATTCCTGCAGCTATAGGTTTTGCGCTTGGTGCTCTCTTTATTTTTGGCTTGGATAAAATCTTGCCACATTTACATATAAATTTTAAAGAAAGTGAAAAAGAAGGGGTGAAAACCCCTTGGCACAGAACGACTTTATTGGTTTTGGCCATTACACTTCATAACATTCCGGAAGGATTAGCGGTAGGCGTATTATTTGGTGGTGTTGCAGCGGGAATACCGGAAGCAACTATTGGTGGCGCAGTGGCTTTGGCCCTTGGAATAGGTATTCAAAATTTTCCTGAAGGACTAGCTGTCTCGATGCCATTGCGTAGAGAAGGTGTGAGTAAATTTAAAAGCTTTTGGTATGGTCAATTATCAGCTGCAGTTGAACCCCTTGCAGCTGTTGTAGGGGCATTGGCGGTTACCTTTTTCACACCTATTTTACCTTATGCCCTTGCCTTTGCAGCGGGCGCTATGATCTTCGTAGTTGTTGAAGAAGTAATTCCCGAAACGCAACGCGATAAATATACTGACATAGCGGTACTTGGTTTTATCGGCGGTTTTATTGTGATGATGACCCTTGATGTAGGATTGGGATAAATAATTTGAGGCAGACAAAATTATTAGTAACTTCCACGTTTAATTTTTAATCCTTCAATAATGAATCGTTTTGCCATCTTTCTTTGCCTTTTCTTATGTGCTCAATTAGCTTTCACACAATCTGATAAATTACCCTTTCAACCCCTAGATGTCTTTGAATTGGAGTACGTCTCCGATCCTCAAATTTCTCCTGATGGTACCCAAATAGTGTATCGAAGAAATGGATTTGATGTCATGAAGGATAATGGCAAAGGTAATCTTTGGATTATCAATTCAGATGGATCGTCCCACCGAAAATTGACCTCGAGAGAAGTCAGTGAATCACAAGCACGATGGTCGCCTGACGGAAAACGAATAGCCTTCGTTAGTTCTACAGATGAAGGTGCCGAATTATATATGTATTGGGTAGAATCAGGGCAATTTGCTAAATTATCACAGCTTGAAAAATCACCCGGAAATATAGTATGGTCGCCTGACGGGAAACAGATTGCCTTTAGTATGTTTATTTCTGAAAAGCCTCCTGTAGTGGCCAAAATGCCTAAGAAACCAAAAAATGCGAAATGGGCGAAACCGGCACGAATAACCGATCGGTTGAAGCATGAAGCAGATGGCAGGGGCTATATGGAACCCGGATTTACCCATATTTTTATGATCCCTTCCGAAGGGGGAACGGCCAGACAACTAACCTCAGAAAACTACAATCATGGTGGGTCGTTTTCATTTTCGACTAATGGCAATGAGGTATTTTTCTCAGCAAACAGGCATGAAAACTGGGAATACGATTTTAGGAATAGCGAGATCTATAAAGTTGATGTAAATTCAGGAAAGATCACACAACTGACAAGGCAGCAAGGGCCTGATTATTCGCCAAAGGTGTCGCCCGATGGCAAGCTAGTGGCTTTTATAAGCTTCAAGGATAAGGTACAGACCTATCAGCTCAGGCAGCTTTACATAATGAATTCTGATGGCTCAAATCGGAAATTGATAAGTGGTTCTCTAGACAGAAGTGTCTCTTCTTTAACCTGGTCAAAGGATGGAAAAGGAATTTATTTTACTTATGATGATAAAGGAAATACGAAAATAGCTCAGGTCGATCTCAATGGAAAAATAAAAAAATTGGCTGATGATCTTGGAGGGACAACTATTGGAAGGCCATATGGTGGCGGTTCCTATTCGGTCTCTTCTGGCGGAACAATTGCCTATACATTGTCCAGCCCTTATCATCCTGCCGAATTAGGGGTTCTTCAACCTAAGAAGAAGGTTCGGAAACTGACTGCCTTAAATCAGGATATTCTCGAACAGCGTGAATTGGGAATAGTGGAAGAGGTCTGGTACAAATCGAGTTTTGACAACCGTGATATACATGGCTGGATCGTAAAGCCTCCAAAGTATAACAGCTCAAAAAAATACCCCTTGCTAGTGGAAAATCATGGCGGTCCGATTTCTAATTATGGCGATCGCTTTTCTCCTGAGATTCAGCTGTATGCGGCTGACGGTTATTTGGTCTTTTATCCAAATCCGAGAGGCAGTACAAGTTATGGCGAAGAATTTGGGAACCTATTATACCATAACTATCCGGGGGAAGATTATCAGGACGTCATGGATGGCGTTGACTATTTGGTTGAAAAGGGTTTGGCCGATAATGAAAAATTATATGTTGCGGGCGGAAGTGCCGGCGGCATAATGACCGCATGGATTATAGGGAAAAACAATCGCTTTAAAGCTGCGGCTGTTCATAAACCAGTTATGAACTGGATCAGTAAAACCTTGGTGGCTGATAATTATTATGGCTATGCTAACTCACGATATCCGGGCCAGCCCTGGGAAAATTTTGAGACCTATTGGAAATTCTCACCCATTTCTCTGGTAGGTAATGTGGAAACACCAACAATGGTCATGGTAGGAATGAATGATCTAAGGACACCACCAAGCGAAGCCAAACAGCTGTATCATGCCTTAAAATTACGAAAGATCGAAACTGTATTGGTCGAAATGCCGGGTGCATCTCATGGCATTGCACGACGCCCAAGCCAACTAATTAGTAAGGTTGCACATACTTTGGCATGGTTTAGGAAGTACAATTAGAAACTCCTATTAATGAAAAAATTAATACTTCTCATTTTTATATTGGGCGGCATTTCTGTGCTTCCCGCACAAAATTATGTTTCTTATTTCGC
>JABDLA010000159.1 GCA_013001965.1 Flavobacteriaceae bacterium
GATACATACTAAACCCACATCCAAAATTTATGAGCACTTCTATTTCATTACGTTGCAAGGCACTGTTTATTTTCTCGTAGAAATATCGGTTACGCAGACAGTGGGTTAAGGCTTCATCTCCGGAAACGGAACTTGCATAATTCCTGATCCATACATCCGTTTTAGGGTTGCTCCATAATTTCGCATAACTATCCTTACTGATGTTTTCATAGGTGGCTCGGTATGCTGAGGTCACGAAAGCGGTTTCGTGGATTTCAATTAAACGGGATTTTGCCATATTAACAAAGAAGAAATTTCATTGGATTATTGTAATAAATGCCTTACTTTCAATGTATTAGCATTTAATTTAGTCAGTTTGCCGTAAAAAGATAGGGCTTTTATTTCGTATATTTAAGTACAACCAAAAATGAATTGATCATGATAGCAAAAGTACTTTTTTTTACGGGGATTTTAGTTTTGAGTTTACCATTATCGGCACAGACCGTTATTTGGATGGAGGATTTTGAAGACCATGGGAATACAGCAAATGGTGGAGCCGGACGATATACATCAATGAATGATTTTCATGATGGCGTGAGTGATGATGATTATTTCGGTAGAATTGAAGGACTCACAGAAGAATTTTTTTTAACGAATGCCTCTTCCGGTATAATTGCCAATTCGATTGTTCCTTATAGTGGATGGAATGGCGATTTTTATTATGCTGCTGAGGACGTTAACGATATTGGGGGAGTTATAGGTTCGCCGGATGGTGTTGATTTTAAAGATGTGACATTTTCGAATATTGATATCTCCAACGGCGCAGGTCTGAATTTTTATGGGCTCTTTGCGACAGGAGAAAACGATCCATGCGGTTCTAGTGTTTATGATGGAACCGATTTTGTAGAAGTCTATTATAATGTTGATGGTGGTGGTGAAGTCCTTGCGCTTTGTTTTAATGCTGATATAGAGTGCAATATTCCTGCAGATGTTACCAATGAACCCTTATATATGGACCCGAACTGTGATGGTGATGGCGGCGAAGGGACACTCCTGACCTCAACTTTTGCAGAATTTACCTTTGCCATTCCTGATGGAACAAGTCTTGACCTGCGAATTAGAGTACGAATGGACGCGGGCTCTGAAGAATTTGCATTTGATTACTTTAGGGTGGAAGCCGATAATCTTCTTGGTTTAAGTGATACTATATTGGTGAACAATATTTCGTTATTTCCAAACCCTTCAAATGGTTCAGTAAGCATTAATAAATCCAATGATATTGTACTGAAACAATTAGAAATTTATAGTATTATTGGAAAGAAGGTAAATTCATTCAATTTGGAAAAAATGGGGAATTCAAAATCCTTTGATTTTGAAGCCTTGTCTTCCGGAATTTACTTGCTTAAGTTGAGATCTATTGATGGTCAGATCGTAACTAAAAAATTAATTATCGAAAAAAGGTAGTCAAGGTCTTAATGACTTGATAAATCCATCGATTCTATCTATGCCGTCTTCGTTTAGGTGATTAATAAATGCACTCCCAATAATGGCGCCATGGGAAAATTGAGTGGCCTGTTTGAAGGTCTCATTATTGCTTATTCCGAAGCCAACAATTTGAGGATTATTTAGTTTCATTTCTGAAATGCGTTCAAAATAGGAGGTCTGTTCATCTCCAAAACCATTTTGAGCACCAGTCGTACTTGCCGAACTTACCATATAAATAAACCCATCTGAAACCGAATCGATATAGCGTATGCGTTCCTCTGAAGTTTGGGGGGTTATCAACAACACATTACTCAATCCGCAATCCTCAAATATCGATTTGTAGTTTTCCTGGTACACGTCAACAGGAAGGTCCGGAATAATGAGCCCGTCAATACCGATCTTCCTGCATTTATTGCAGAATGCTTCAACGCCATATTGAAAGATTGGGTTGAAGTAACCCATGATCAACAATGGAATTTGAACCGTTTCTCTTATGTTTCTAAGTTGTTCAAAAAGACGATCGGTGGTCATGCCATTTTTTAATGCTTGTGTTGAACTGGCCTGGATGGTAGGGCCATCAGCCAATGGATCACTGAACGGCAATCCGATCTCGATCATATCGACGCCACTTTCGGTTAATTTCTTAAGAATGGTTGTGGTGTCTTCAAGTTGCGGAAAGCCCGCCGTGAAGTAAATGGAGAGAACCTTCTTGTTCTCTTTAAGTCTTTGATGTATTCTATTTCCCATTATCCGTTTTGAAATAATTGATGTAGGTTTCAAGGTCTTTATCACCACGGCCTGATAAACTAACGACACAAATATCTGTTGGTTTAAAATCTTTTTGTTTAAAAACAGCCAAAGCGTGAGCCGTTTCAATGGCGGGGATTATCCCTTCTAACTGACAAAGTTCCAATCCCGCTTTCATAGCTTCATCATCAGTTATGGAAATAAATTCAGCTCTTCCTGAAGTATATAAATGGGCATGCAAAGGACCAACTCCGGGATAATCCAGTCCGGCCGAAATGGAATAAGGTTCTGTAATCTGACCATCCTTTGATTGCATCAACAGCGTTTTGCTTCCGTGAATGATCCCAACCTCACCAAGCGCGGAAGTTGCGGCACTTTCTCCTGAATATATCCCCAGTCCTGCAGCCTCAACAGCAATAAGATTTACCTCATTATCATCTAAATAATGGAAATATGCACCCGCAGCATTACTTCCTCCACCAACACAGGCGATGAGGTAATCAGGGGTATCGGTATCTTCTTGTTCCTTGAGTTGCCATTTGATCTCTTCGGAAATTACAGATTGAAATCTTGCGACCATATCGGGATAAGGATGCGGCCCAACTACACTGCCAATGATATAATGGGTGTTTGTTGGGTTATTGATCCAGTCGCGAATAGCTTCATTGGTGGCGTCCTTCAGTGTCCTGCTTCCTGAAAGGGCAGGACGAACTTCGGCACCAAGCATTTTCATGCGAGCCACGTTTGGTGCCTGCCTTGCAATATCGACCTCTCCCATATAAACGATGCATTCCAGGCCCGTTAAGGCACATACAGTTGCAGTAGCCACACCATGTTGCCCGGCACCGGTTTCGGCTATGATTCGCGATTTACCGAGATGTTTGGCCATAAGAATTTGACCAATGGTATTATTGATCTTATGGGCTCCTGTATGATTGAGATCTTCCCGTTTTAAATAGATCTTCGTATTGTATTTTTCTGATAGGCGTTTTGCAAAATATAGTGGCGAAGGCCGGCCGACATAGTCTTTCAATAGCTTATTGAAATCCCTTTTGAAGGAATCATCAGCCATAACTTTGAGGTAGTTTTGGCGTAGCTCTTCTACATTTTGGTACAGCATTTCCGGAATGAAAGCACCACCAAATTCTCCATAATAACCTTTATCATTGATGTGATTGCTCATAAAAGTGATTTGAATTCAATTAATTTATCGGTGTTTTTTAAGCCGGGCTCAATTTCAAATCTGCTATTTACATCAACTGCATAACACTGTTTTGAAGCTGCATCCTTTTGAAATTCTCTAAGATCATCAATATCGTCTAACCCAATGCCGCCACTTAAAAAGTACGGTACTTTAGAAGAATAATTTTGAAGAACATTCCAATCGAATTTAAAACCATTTCCACCGGGTAGTTCGCCTTTGGTATCAAATAAAAAATAATCGCATAGCTTTTCATAGGGTTTAAGGACATCGAAATCGAAATCATTCGAAACTGAAAAGGCCTTGATAATTTTCAACTTTTTATCGGCAAGTTTTAAGCTCGAACAAAAGTCCGGTGATTCTTGTCCGTGCAACTGGACGGCATAAAGATCAAAGGCACCAACCTTATTTAAAACCTTCGAATCACTCTCATTAACAAAAACACCAATCTTTTTTACTGCTGACGGAATTTCCGGTAATAGCCCTTCAAAATAACGTGGTGATTCCTCATAAAAAATCAAACCTATAAAGTCCGGCTCCAGATTGGTTACCTCCATAATATTTTCGAAATATTTTAATCCGCAAACTTTTAGTTTCATGATATAAGCTGTTTAATAAATGCAGTGGCACTTTTTCCAGGGTCATTGGTTTTCATAAAATTCTCACCAATTAAAAAACCTTCAAATCCGTATGATCTTAGATCATTGATGGTTTCGGTTGAATGGATTCCACTTTCAGAAACCTTCACAAATTCGTCCGGGATGTGCCGGCTCAATGTTTTACTGATATCAGTATTTACTTCAAAGGTCTTTAAATTTCTGTTGTTTACACCAAGCATATCAATATTTGGCATTAGAGAGTAGGCCAATTCCTGTTCATTATGAACTTCTAAGAGAACGTCCAAATGCAGCCCTTTTGCGATTTCAGAAAATTGTTTGATCTCTTGTTCCTCTAAAATGGCGGCGATCAATAAAATGACATCTGCACCATTTGCTTTTGCTTCGATGATCTGATATTCATCAATTATAAACTCCTTTCGCAACAAAGGCAAATTACAATGTTCTCGTGCAATTAAGAGATCGTTTAAATGACCTCCAAAAAAGTGTGCATCAGTGAGTACAGACATGCCACAAACTCCTGCTGCTTCATAGCCTTTAGCCACTGTATCGATTGATACATTTTCATTGATCACCGATTTGGATGGTGACCGTCGCTTATGTTCGGCAATGATTCCCGACTGACTTTGTTTAAGGGCCTCAGCCAGAGAATTTGAAGGTCTATCGAAAAGCCGTGATCGTTCCAACTGATGAAAGGATACCAATTCCTTTTGAAGGGCAACTTCCTTGATCTTGTGGGCTACTATTTTATCTAGGATGCTCATTGACTAAGTTCTATTAAAGTATTCAATGCGTTTAAACCTTTCCCTGATAATAATGATTCCCTGGCCAGATCGAAACCGGATTTATGATCGATTTGCTTCGAAGTTGCAATCGCAAGTCCGGCATTTGCACAGACGACGTTATTTTGAGCTTCAGTACCACGACCACTGATGACCTTCATGAATATTTGGGCCGCTTCTTTGACTGAACTTCCACCAAAAATCTCATTTTGATCAATTTGTGGAACACCCAGATCTTCGGGCCGAAACAGTATCTCACTTGAATTGGAAATAACCTTTGTCTTTCCGGTCAGTGAAATTTCATCATAGCCATCTAATGCGTGAACAATACTATAATTTTTATCGGTGCCCTGGTATAAATAGCCATAAAGGCGAAGCAATTCAAGATTAAAGACACCTACCATTTGATTCTTCGGAAAGGAGGGATTGACCATCGGTCCAAGCATATTGAAAAAGGTTTTAACACCGAGTTCTCTTCTAATTGGCGCTACATTTTTCATTGCCGGATGAAATAATGGGGCATGTAAAACACAAATCCCCGCCGTATCAATACAACGTTTTAAATGATCTTCATCATTTGAGAATTTAATCCCAAGATGTTCCATGACATTAGATGATCCACAGGCCGATGACACACCATAGTTGCCATGTTTAGCCACCTTAACTTCTGCCCCTGCCGTAACGAATGATGACAAGGTGGAAATATTAAAGGTGTCTTTTCCATCACCACCGGTTCCGCAAAGGTCGATGGCATTAAAAGCATTTAAGTCAATAGGAATACAAAGCTCCAAAAGGGCATCTCGAAATCCTTTTAATTCTTCAAGTGTGATGCTACGCATCATAAAAACAGTTAAAAAAGAAGCGATCTGGCTTTGATTATATTGGTCATTGCTAATATTAACCAATACCTGCCTGGCTTCTTCACTGGAGATGCTTTCATGGTTGATAAGTCTGTTTAAAATCTTCTTCATCAGCTCAGGAGTTGATCCAGTTTTTAAGCATTTGTTTACCGTTTGGCGTCAGTACCGATTCTGGATGAAATTGTACACCTTTTACATCAAAGCTTCTATGACGCAATGACATGATCTGTCCGTTAGCATCCATTGATGTGGCTTCAAGTTCCGAAGGAAGATCAGCATCGACCACCCAGGAATGGTATCGTCCTACATCGAAAGTCTCATCGAAGCCTGAAAATAAGGATTCATCATTGACCGTTAAACTGATCTTTGTTGCGACGCCATGATAGACTTCATCAAGATTGATTAGCCGGCCACCAAAAACTTCACCAATGGCCTGCTGGCCAAGACAAACACCTAAGATGCTTTTTGATTCGGCATAGGTTTCTATGATCGATTTTAGAAGCCCGGCCTCATCCGGAATTCCCGGTCCTGGTGAAAGTACTATTTTATCAAACGGCTTCACATCATCCAATGTCAGTTTATCATTCCTCATAACCGTGACCTCGCAATTTAAGTCTTCTAAATAATGCACCAGATTATAGGTGAAGCTGTCGTAATTATCTATAACTAATACTTTTATCATCACTAAATATTTTCGGCTAATTCAATAGCTTTGGTTAGGGCACCTAGTTTATTATATACCTCCTGTAATTCGTCATCTGCATTTGATTTTGAAACCAAACCGGCACCTGCCTGCCAGTGCAGTTTGTGGTTTTTACTGAGAAAGGTCCTGATCATTATTGCATGATTAAAATTGCCTTCAAAATCCATGAAACCTATTGCGCCACCATAATAGGAACGATTCGTTTTCTCATAGTGTTCGATCAACTCCATGGCTTTGTATTTTGGTGCACCACTTAAGGTACCTGCCGGAAAAGTATCGGCAACGACTTGCATGGTTGAGACATCTTTATGTTTCTGGCCGGTGACCTTGCTGACCAAATGAATGACATGTGAAAAGAACTGGACTTCACGATAGGTTTCCACTTCAACCTGGCTACCATTACGGCTAAGGTCGTTTCGAGCAAGGTCAACCAACATGACGTGCTCACTATTTTCTTTATCATCGGCCACAAGTTGTTTAGCCAATTCAGCATCTTTCAAGTCATTGCCGGTTCTTCTGAAAGTTCCGGCGATCGGATGGATCTCAGATTGGCCATTATTCACGATCAGTTGCGCTTCAGGAGAACTTCCGAAGATCTTGAAATTGCCATAATCGAAATAGAACAGGTAAGGTGATGGATTGATACTCCTAAGCGCCCGATAGACATTGAATTCATCACCCTTAAAGGCTTGCTTAAAATTTTTTGACAGTACCAATTGGAAAACATCACCCCTTGCGCAATGATTTTTGGCCAACTCGACATGCCGTTTATAGTCTTCATCAGTCAGGTTTGAATCGATAGAGCCTTCAGCTTGAAAGGGATATGAAGCAAAGTTTCTGGCTTTGATCAACTGATCGATCTCCTCGATATTATTTTCGGTATCAAAGCAATGTGCAAATATATAGGCTTCATTTTTAAAGTGGTTGATCGCGATTATATTTTGATAGACCGCATAATACAAATCGGGAATTTCTAAGGCGCCTTCCTTTTTTGAAATAGCGATATCTTCAAAATAGCGCACAGCATCATAAGCCGTATAACCAAATATCCCGTTATTGATAAATTTGAATTGATCTTCTGAATTTACCTTAAAGCGTTTCGTAAATTTATCGATCTCTTCGGTAACATTAATGCTTTCGGTGTAATTCTTTTTTGAGCTTCCGTCAGGAAAGGATTGCAATATGACTTCATTCTCAACTTTAAAAGAAGCAATTGGGTTGAAACAGATATATGAAAAGCTATTATCGCTGGCGTGATAATCACTACTTTCCAGTAGAATACTGTTGGGATATTTATCACGTATCTTTAAATAAATACTCACTGGTGTGATCGTATCGGCCAGGATCTTTTTATAATGTGTATATAAACTAAATTGTTTCATAAATATAAAAAAAGACCTGTCGTGAATGACAAGCCTTTATTTTATGATGATTAAACATACTGCAGGACTATTTCACGAAATTTGCGTTTCGAGAATTCCACCACCATGTATTGTTTAAATTGATTTTCATTTGTATTCCAAATATAGAACCATATTTCGGAAAATCAAATTAATTAAATTAAAAGTTATATCGTGTTTAAAATTGTGTTAAAGGACAAGTCGGTAAAGATGGATTTGTTATTTTTATGCAATGAAATCAGTTTATCTAGTGTTAATAATGGTTTTGATGACCTCTTCATGTAAGAATGATCCAAAGCCAACGGTTAAGAACGAATCACAGGTGACGGCAGTATCTGAAGATCTCGAAATCTTCGATTATGAAGGTCTTGCACCCTTGCTCAATATGAAGGATGATAAGACTTATGTTGTTAATTTCTGGGCGACCTGGTGTGCACCATGCATCAAAGAATTACCGTATTTTGAAGAATTAAATCAGAATTATAAAGGCAAGAATGTTGAGGTTGTCCTTGTGAGTTTAGATTTTCCACGCCAATATGAAAAGAAATTGATTCCTTATATCAAGGAGAAGAACCTAAAATCGAAGGTTGTTGCTCTTGATGATCCGAATATGAATTCCTGGATTCCGAAAGTGAATAAAGATTGGACAGGAGCGATTCCTGCCACAATTATATACAATAAGAACAAAAGAGAGTTTTACGAACGCTCCTTTTCTTATGACGAATTAGTTACTGAATTAAGACAATTTATTGAATAAACAAAAACTGATATGAAAACACTCAAAACACTATTCATGCTTACTGCCGTGGTATTGATGTCCACAGGCTTTACCACTGTCAACGATGTCGGCGGCGGTTACGAAATTGGAGATATTGCTACCGATTTTTCTCTTAAAAACATAAATGGCGAAATGGTATCTCTTGCCGATTATAAAGATGCCAAAGGCTTTATTGTCATTTTTACCTGTAATACCTGCCCATATGCGGTTATGTACGAAGACCGGATTATTGCGTTGGATGAAAAGTATAAAGACAAAGGCTATCCTGTTATTGCCATTATGCCAAATAACACCCAGGTAAAGCCGGGAGATAGTTTTGAAGCGATGCAAAAAAGAGCAAAGTCTAAAGGCTTTGGATTTCCGTATCTCATCGATGAGGGTCAGAAAATTTACCCGCAGTATGGTGCGACCAAGACACCTCATGTTTACCTTTTGGAAAAAACAAAAAAAGGCAATGAGGTTATGTATATAGGTGCCATAGATGATAATTACAAGGATGCATCTGCGGTAAATACCAGATACGTTGAGGACGCAGTAGATGCACTTTTAGAAGGCAAGGAAATCAAAGAAAAGAAAACAAGAGCAATTGGCTGTTCAATTAAAGTTTAGAAAAATCACAGCCCAAAGTGTAACACTTTGGGTTTTTTTTCGTCTTTTTATTGAATGCTAAGGAAATGTTAATTTTAGAATTTAAGATTTCATGGCAGATTTAACACAGGAAACCTGGACAGAGCAATTACTTGCTACCGAGGATGCTATAATCCTTGATGTAAGAACTGCACATGAGGTTTCCAAAGGCATTATACCTAATGCAATTCATATTGACATTTATCGCGGACAGGAATTTCTGGATGAAATTGAGAAGCTTGATAAATCGAAACACTATTTTGTGTATTGCAGGTCGGGAGCACGTAGCGGACAGGCTTGCAGTATAATGAATCAGTTAGGGTTTAAAAATGCATTTAATCTTGTTGGTGGTATCCAGAAGTGGCGCGGAGAAGTTACCAGCGTATAATCAATTAACTATGAAACGATTTTTGTCTTTATTTTTTATATGTTTCGCTCTTGCATTCACTGGATGTAAAGAAGACACCAAAACTGATATTCAAGTGGTTACGCCTGAAGAAATGCAGGAATTATCAGAATTGGAAGATGTTCAATTGGTCGATGTTCGCACGCCTCAAGAATTTGATGACGGCTATATTGCCAATGCCCAGAATATTGATTATAATTCTCCTTCCTTTGATGCTGAGATCGAAAAGCTCGACAAATCGAAACCTGTAATCGTGTATTGTGAAAAAGGAAGCCGCTCAGCGAAATGTGCCAAAAAAATGAAAGACGCCGGCTTTGTAAAGATCTATGATCTTGAAGGCGGACTGGCCAAATGGAAATACAAAGGCTTTGATATTAAATCCTTGCCTTAATATAACATCTCAATTTTTTTCGCTTAAATTTTCGGGTAGGAATTTTCCTGATTTTTCGTATATTTAGAGCACTCCAAAATGATCCTTATTTTAAATGAAGGATAATATGCTTTCATTTATTATTGTCGGGCTCCATATTATTTTATTCAATTATTAAATCGTTATGATCTTTTCATAACCACACTAACCAATACATTAAATTCATGCTTAAAAAAATTAATTCAACAATCGTATTGTTGGCAATGGTCTTTGGGGCTATGCTAACTATTAATGCACAGGATGCACCGCCATATGCGATGTGGGAAACCATTATGCTCACACCCGATAATACTCAACTGAAAGTATTGAGTGAAAATATGCGAAAACACAACCAGACCTATCATGGTGCCGGTGTTCATAAATCTACAGTCTGGAGTATTGCTACTGGTCCTAATGTTGGGAAACTGGTCTGGCAAATGGGCCCAACAACCTATACACATCTTGACAATCGACCCGCGGAGGGTGGTCATGATGAAGACTGGCGGGATAACGTTATGCCTTATATCAAAAAAATGCATACGGCCGAATATTGGAAGGCACATGCATCAATTGGTAACACCGATATGATAGCACCTGGGGCGATTACTTACCCGATTCTGTTCATCAGATTCTGGGAAATAGAACCTGGACAAGGATTTAGTATCAATACCTTTTTCACGAGGGTCCAAAATACAGTTAAGGCTCTTGATGGCGAAAACCCATGGGGACTATATACGAATGAATTTAGGCAAGGCGATCTTGGACGTCATTTGGCATCCATTTCTTTTATGAAGACTTGGGCGGAATTGGACATAGATGTCAACTGGGTTGAAACCTTTAACAAGGTCAATGGGAACAACGCATGGCAGAATCAGCAAAATATGGGAAGGACTACCTTCAAGAATAGCTGGGATGAAATCTGGGTGTATGATAAAAATATGAGTGGTGATTAATCCATTAATTCAAGTGCAGCGAAAGCTGCACTTTTTTTATTTCAAATGTTCTGTAAATTGTTGTATATCACATTTGAAATTTAAGGCAAGTTCAGTGAAATGGAATAGAGACCTGCAACGATCAAGGTTCTGGTCTGGATAAGACACTTTATAATACGAGTTTCCTTGTAAATGATCGGTCAGCATACGAAGGCCGTGCAAAAAGGGCATTAGTGCAGCCGATAATGGGAGGAAATCGATTTCTTCCTTAAATAATTTTAAGCCTGAAGATTTCAATCCGCCGATAAAGGCTTCAAACATATTCAAATCAAACTTAATC
>JABDLA010000174.1 GCA_013001965.1 Flavobacteriaceae bacterium
GTATACGCGATGGCTTCAGTATGGTGTGTTCCAACCAATTTTTAGACCACATGCGCAGGAGCAAGTACCCAGTGAACCAGTTTTCAGGGAAGAAAGAACGATGGAGCTCGCAAAAAAGGCGATTGAAATGCGTTATAAATTATTGCCTTACAACTACAATTTGGCCTTTCAGAATAATCAATATGGAACACCCCTTATGCGACCGCTTTTTTTTGAAGATGATTCAAAAGAATTCTATGTCCATGACGACACCTATTTATGGGGAGATGATTTTTTAGTTACTCCAATTGTCAATCCCGGTGAAACTGAGAAAGAAGTTTACTTTCCAAAAAATAATGTTTGGATTGATCTGTATGCAAATGAAAAAATTGCCGGTGGCCAGTCGAAAAAAATTAAAGTTTCCGAAGAATATATACCAACTTTTGTAAAAGCCGGTGCGTTTATTCCTTTCGCAAATCTTGTCCAAAGTACCGACCAATATGCTTTGCGGGAATTTGAATTGTTTTACTTTTTCGATAAAAGTATCACCGAAAGCAAAGGTGAGTTTTATAATGATGATGGTTTAACTAAGGAGGCCTATGAAAAAGAACACTATGAGATCTTAAAATTTAAGGCGAACTTTCAAAATAGAACACTTCAATTAAACTTGGGTTCAGAAATTGGAGATAATTTTAATTCTGAACTAAAATCCATTACTGTAAGAATCCCGAATATTGATCAGGTTCCAAAATATATTAAGGTTGATGGGAAACGCATTAGGAATAGTAACCTATCTACTGATAAAACACTTTCTATTCCGGTTAAATGGGATACCTCAAAAACAATGAACATTAAAATAAAATTTAAGAAATGAAGCATATCGTTTTAATTATTCTAATTGTTATTGGCACCATTGGTTGTGCACAAAAAGATAAGGCAGTGGAAGGGGAAATTAGTAATGATTTTTCATTTAACTGGAAAGCTGCAAACATCTATTTTCTCTTGACAGATCGTTTTAATAATAGTGATTCTACAAACGATGTCAACTTTGACAGAACTCTTGAGACGGGAAAATTGAGGGGATTCGAAGGTGGGGATTTAAAAGGAATTACCCAGAAAATTGAGAGTGGATATTTCACTGAGCTTGGTGTGAATGCCATTTGGATGACGCCGGTTGTGGAACAAATTCACGGAGGCACAGATGAAGGTACAGGCTTAACCTATGGCTATCATGGTTATTGGACTAAGGACTGGACGAAAATCGATCCCAATTATGGGACTGAAGAGGACCTCAAAGATCTTGTTGAAACGGCTCATAAAAACGGCATTCGGATTTTACTTGATGCCGTGATAAATCACACCGGACCTGTAACTACTAAGGATCCTGTTTGGCCAGGTGAATGGGTCAGAACCGAACCGCAATGCAAATACAATTCCTACGAATCTACAATTAGCTGTACTTTGGTTAAAAATTTACCGGATATTAAAACCGAAAGCAACGAAGCTGTTGATCTTCCACCGCAATTGATTGAGAAATGGAAAGCCGAAGGGCGTTTGGAACAAGAAGTTTCTGAACTCGATGCGTATTTTAAAAGAACGGGACATCCAAGAGCACCGCGTTTTTATATCATGAAATGGCTTACGGATTATATAACCGACTACGGGATTGATGGGTATCGAGTTGATACCGTTAAACATACTGAAGAATTTGTCTGGCAGGAATTTAAGGCTGAATGTGATTACGCTTTCGAACAATGGAAATTAAGTAACCCGGAAGCTGTCCTGGATGCAAATGAGTTCTATCTTGTGGGTGAAGTGTACAATTACGGGATATCCACTGGAAAATTGTTTGATTTTGGAGATAAAAAAGTTGACTATTTTGATAATGCCTTTACAAGCCTGATCAATTTTGAATTCAAATGGAATTCAAAAGAGAAGGGCTATGAACAAATTTTTAAGCGGTATTCTAACATTTTGAATACAAAATTAAAAGGTTTCGGTACCCTAAACTATTTGACATCACATGATGACGGCCAACCCTTTGACCCTAAAAGAGAAAAATCTATTGAAGCGGCTAATAAACTGTTGCTTTCTCCTGGAGCCAGTCAAGTGTATTATGGTGATGAATCAAATCGACCATTGGTTATAGATGAAGCTGTGGGTGATGCCAATTTAAGGTCTAATATGAATTGGGTGGACATTGAAATTCATAAGGACATTCTTGAACATTGGCAGAAGTTGGGGCAATTCAGAAGTCAGCATCCCGCCATAGGTGCAGGTATGCATGAACTGATCTCAAAAAATCCATATGTATTTTCAAGGACTTATTCTAGTAATGATAAAATCGATCTTGTGGTTATAGGACTTGAATTGGACAAGGGTAAAAAAACTATAGATGTCTCCCAACAATTTAAAAACGGTGCGATTATAAGAGATGCCTATTCCAACCAGATAGCAACTGTTAAGGACGGAAAAGTAATAATTGATTCAAAATATGATATTGTCCTTCTCGAACAAAATTAAATATGCATTATTTTAAGCACATAGGAATTTTATTAGCGCTGTTGATCGCCTTCTCATGTGAGGAAAGAACAGATCAGTCAAAATCAATATTTGTCAGCTCTCCTAATGGGAATTTAACTGTACTTTTCGAATTAGATGAAACAGATTCTCCTTCGTATAAAGTTATTTTTGGCGGTAATACGGTTATTGATAACTCGAGTTTGGGCTTTTCATTTGAAGATAAAGAAGCATTGAAGGATGAATTTAAAATTCTGAATTCATCAATAACTTCATTTAATGAGAATTGGGAGATGCCATGGGGCGAGCAATTAATTGTAGAGAATAACTACAATCAACTAAAGCTTGAACTTCAGGAGAAGTCCGAATTAGGCAGAAGCATGAATCTTGTTTTTAAGGTATATGATGATGGTATAGGATTTCGATACGAATTTCCCGAACAAGACAATTTCAATGAAGCCCTGATCACCGAAGAACATACACAATTTAATCTAACCGAAGACTACAAAACCTTCTGGATTCCTGGAGATTGGGATATTTATGAACACTTATACAGTACGACCAAATTATCAGAAATTGATGCATTGACCTATGCCAACCATCCAAGTTTGGCGCAAACCTATATTCCGGAAAATGCGGTAAATACACCGGTTACAATGGTTGGAAAGGACGGCCTCCATCTTAGCATTCACGAAGCTGCTTTGGTAGATTATTCGGGTATGACCCTAAAGGTGGATAGAAGGAACTTATCTTTTGAAAGCGTTTTGGTGGGATCGGAAAACACAACATATAAAGTGAAACGAAGCCTACCGTTTAATACGCCTTGGCGTACAATTCAAATTGCCAATGATGCTCCATCGCTTATTGAATCCAATCTCATTGTCAACCTTAATGAACCGAACAAATTAGGAGATATTTCCTGGTTCGAGCCAATGAAATATACAGGCGTTTGGTGGGAAATGCATCTTGGTAAATCGACCTGGGATTATGGTATGACACAAAGCATGGATACCTGGAAAGATACGGGAAACGCTCATGGAAAACATGGTGCCACAACGGCAAACGTAAAACGATTTATAGATTTTTCAGCAAAGAATAATATCAAAGGTGTTTTGGTAGAAGGCTGGAATACGGGCTGGGAACGTTGGATCGGTTTTGAGGACCGTGAAGGGGTTTTCGATTTTATTACGCCTTATCCCGACTATGATATGGAAGAGGTTGTTTCATACGCAAGGAGTAAAGGTGTTTCCATCATTATGCATCATGAAACCTCCTCGGCTACTGAAACCTATACAAAACAACAGGACACGGCCTTTGCGCTTATGAAGCATTATGGTATGCATGCGGTCAAAACGGGTTATGTGGGCAAAATTTTACCCAAAGGAGAATATCATCATGGGCAGTATATGGTGAACCATTATAATAAAACTGTTGAAAAGGCAGCGAAATACGAGGTAGCGATCAATGCGCATGAACCTATAAAAGCAACAGGTTTAAGAAGAACTTATCCCAATACTATTTCCAGGGAGGGACTACGAGGGCAGGAATTTAATGCCTGGTCGGCCGATGGTGGAAATCCACCCGAACATTTATCAATCGTGGCCTTCACCCGGATGTTAGCCGGTCCAATTGACTTTACACCTGGCATATTTGATATAAAATTTGACGCCTATAAAAAAGAAAATCAAGTCAATACAACTCTTGCTCATCAATTGGCACTCTATGTTGTCATTTATAGCCCGGTTCAAATGGCCGCCGATCTGGTTGAAAATTACGAGGCCAATCCGGACCCTTTAAAATTTATTAAGGAGGTTGGTGTTGACTGGGAAGAAACCAAGGTATTAAACGGCGAAGTAGGGGATTACGTTACCATTGCCAGGAAAGAACGCCAAACCGGGAATTGGTTTTTAGGCTGTATCACCGATGAAAATGAAAGATCATTAGCGATAGATTTCGATTTTCTCGACCCAGAATCATCATACAGTGTTACATTGTATAGAGATGGCTCTAATGCCCACTGGAATGACAATCCTACAGATATAGAAATAGAAGCAATGACATTAACAAAGGGCGCTTCCCTCACTTTGCAACTCGAAGCAGGAGGAGGAGCGGCAATGAGTATAATTAAACAAAACTAATCATGAAAAAACTAATACCATTTATTCTGATCGCCGCAGTACTTCTGGGATGTAAATCAGAAAAAAAAGAAGATGAGGTCAGCCTTGAAAAACAGATAGAATCTAATGAAATTGCTCCGGTTACCGATGAGATGATGGAATCTGCAATTATTTATGAGGCCAATATTAGACAATATTCCCCTGAAGGTACATTTGTAGAGTTTACCAAAGACATTCCTGAGATAAAAAAATTAGGGGTAAAAGTGATCTGGCTCATGCCAATTTTTCCAATTTCAGAGACAAAACGAAAGGCGTTTGGAAATAAATTTGCCAGCGATATCGAAGATCCGGAAGAGCGGAAAAAATATCTTGGAAGTTATTACGCGGTTACTGATTTCACAAAGATCAATCCTGAATTTGGTACGATTGAGGATTTTAGAGAATTAATTAAAACTGCACATGAAAATGACATCTACGTGATTTTAGATTGGGTACCAAATCATACGGGATGGGATCATGAATGGTTAAAAACCAATCCCGAATATTATACCCAAAAAAATGGTGAGGTCATCCATCCGGAAGGTACGGATTGGACAGATGTAGCCGATTTAAATTATGACAACAAGGAGATGCGTTTAGAAATGATAGAGGATATGAACTATTGGATATCGGAAGAAGGCGTTGATGGATTTCGTTGTGATGTCGCAGGATCTGTTCCTACTGATTTTTGGGAGGAAGCCATACCGGAACTTCGATCTAAAAAAGATCTTTTTATGTTAGCCGAAGCCTGGGAGCCCGAACTTTTAAAAGGGGATCTATTCGATATGGCTTATGGCTGGGACACACACCATGTGATGAATAAAATTGCAAAGGGAGAAGAAGGTGTTCAAGCCTGGGACAATCGTATGCAAACCATAAAACGTATGTATGAAGACGATGATATTCTTATGAATTTTGTAACCAATCACGATGAAAATTCATGGAACGGAACGATATCAGAACGCATGGGAAAAGCATCTGAAGTCATGACCGCACTTAGTTATGTTGCTCCCGGAATGCCATTGATTTATACGGGCATGGAATATGATTTAAGCCATCGCCTCAAGTTTTTTGAGAAGGATTCCATTCCAAAAACCAAGGGTAGAATGTGGCCACTTTTAGAAAAGCTTGGCAAATTAAAATCAACAAGTACAGCAATGCACGGCGGCAAAAACCCTGCTTCCTATAAAAGGATAAACACTGAAAATAGCAATATTCTGATGTTTGAACGCAGCAAAAATGGTGTGACCCTAACTTTTATTGCCAATTTGTCCGTTGAGGCTCAAAATACAAAGCTTGATTTGGAGGGATCATATTTGAATGCCATGACGAATACCAATGAATCATTTGATAAAGGCGCAGAATTAAATCTGGAACCCTGGGAATATAAAATATTATTGAACTAATTGATTGAATAGCGTATTGAAAAAGGCTTCCATAATGGAAGCCTTTTTTTAATTTTATTCTTTGGCCTTTACTTTTCCGTAGACCAGGCTGGCTAATATGCCCATGATCATAAAAAACACCACATATCCAATTCCATTTATTATGGTTCCGGTAAGATCGAGTAGATTAGCAACGCCATATTCCACTATCCTATCTCCAAACCCCAGGATAAGCCCAACCCAAAAACCGAATTGAGCACCTTGTGACAGGGAATGCGACCCTCTGGCCCATTTAGAGTAAAGTGTTGACAATGCGAATGCAGTGACTATCGATCCGATAACGATATATAAAGAATTAATATCGTCCATATCTTTCATTACGCCTGTGGCTGTTCCTAAATGATCAGCATTTATCGGGTCCAATAGTATTCCCCAAATTAAATAACCTCCCAAGAACGCCCATACGGCAACAACAAGTGTTGAAATTAAATTTGTTTTTGAAAACATGATTATATGAATTAGTTAGTACTTAAAATTAAATAATAATCAATTATAAAAGCATGTGGATTTATTAAAATTATAAACATAAAAAGCTGTTAATAATCTGATACATATACGACTAATCCCAAATAATCTTTAAATTTACCATTCAAATAATCATATTATGAATATTAATGATCAATTCGAATCTCCAATGAAACTTCAGATAAGTTTTAATAAACTTATCGAGAAGTATGAGGAATTGGCAAAGAGTGATGACCCTTTTCTTGTTGCTAAAGCGAAGCGTGTTCTTGATGCTCAAATGCCCTATCCCGAATTGAGAGATGGTTTTTCTGATGTGGATCTGTTAGAAAAGTATGAAGAACCCATTAGTATCATTCTTGAGGATTCCTTTAGTGAAGTACTTACCTTAAATGAAATAAAAACGGCTTCTGTACCATTTCATAATTTGATCTTCAACTCATCAAAGCGGTTTAAAAATATCATCAAAAATGCCGGAGACGAATTCGAACTTGAGATAAAGAACATGCCCCAAGATGAAAAATATATCATTGCCTGTACAATTATTCTTCAGTTTTGCTATGGCTATAATTTGTCGTTTAAGCGCCCGTTTTTTTATAACATTCCAGATGCAAACGGAATAATGCGGCATTATAAGATCTTATATAATGCTGATTTTACCGAAATCGTTCCAACTAAAACTGCCAAAAAGATCACTCAGGAAGATTTTGAAGAACTACTGGATAACTATGAAAATCTAGATCTGTGGAAGGAAAAGTTTCCTGTGAACAGCTATGAATTTAAAGGATTTGTGATCTCCAACATCTTTGATGTTACAGACGACCAGTCGATCTCAAATATCAAATCAAATTTGATAGCCGAAGGAAAGCGAAAGGATAAAAATTTCATGCAAGACTTTCACCAGATCTTCCGGTCACTATTCAACATAAATGACCTCAAGGTGGGTTTCTCCATTTACGATAAAGAGAATAAATCATTTGAGCGTGTTTATGGGGAAGGCATGAAGAGTTTTCTTTTAAACGATAAGGAATTAAATAAATGTGATGCAACGCTTTGTAAATGGTCACATAAAACCTTAATGCAGGATAAGAAATTCTATTCGGTTTCTGATGTGGATAAATACTATGAACTGTCAAAAGGCAGGGCTCCACAATACAGAGTTCTGAAGGAACAAGGCATTAAAAGTGCGATTTTGGCACCTATTGCAAACGAGAAAGAACTACTCGGTATTTTAGAATTGGTGTCGACCCAACCAAAAGTATTAAACAGCATCAATGCCAATAGGCTTGTGGATGTCATGCCATTTATACTCAGCGCCGTAGAACGTTCTAAAAAAGAAGAAGAGAATCTTATCGAAGCCATTATTCAACAGGAATGTACATCAATTCATCCCAGTGTGCATTGGAGATTTAAACGCGAAGCCAGAAACTTTATCAAAGAGCAGTTGAAAGGCAATCAGGCCGTTTTTAGTAAGATCGCCTTCGATGGGGTTTATCCGCTGTATGGTCAAATTGATATTCAAGGCTCATCCATTGCAAGAAATAAAGCAACGCGATCAGATTTAAGGCTTCAGCTAAATGAAGCTCGAAAAATTGTTGATAAGGCATTTGAGCATAATGCACTTCCTATTTACGAGCAGATCAAATTCCAAATTGACAAGTATTTAAAGAGATTATCTAATCATTTCCAGGTGGATAGTGAACAAAAAATTTCGGAGTTTTTCCGCCAGGAAGTTACCCCTTTGTTTTATCATTTATTAAGTACGAAAATACTTGTTGAAGAGATCAATAACTATTTTGATATCATAGATGATGAATTGGATATTTTATATAAATACAGAAGAGAATATGATGATTCGGTCATGTTGATCAATAAAAAGATGGCCGAAATGCTGGATAATAAGCAAATTGAAGCCCAACACATGTATCCTCACTTCTTTGAACGTTTTAAAACCGATGGTGTTGAACATAATATGTACATTGGTGAATCGATTACCAAAGACGAGAATTTTAACAAGATCTATCTTTATAATTTGAGACTTTGGCAGCTGCAGGTTATGTGTGAAATGGAAAACGCATATTACCAAATGCAGCATGAATTTCCAATAGCCCTGGACGTTGCTTCTATGATTCTTGTATTCAATCAACCACTATCAATTAGCTTCAGAATGGATGAAAAGCAATTTGATGTTGATGGAACTTATAATGCCCGTTATGAGATCGTTAAAAAACGCGTCGATAAAGCTTTTATTAAAGGCACAAAAAAACGGATCACAGAAAAAGGAAAAATAAGTATAGTGTATTCACAGAAGCAAGATGAAAAGGAATATTTACGATATATAAAATTCCTTCAATCCAAAAACTATCTTGATAAAGACATTGAAATAGTTGAGCTGCAGGATTTACAGGCCGTTACAGGCTTAAAAGCAATTCGTGTAAGTGTTCTATATCATAAGGATAAAGATGATCAGAAGTTTTTCACTTATGATGACCTGATGAAGGAGATCAAGGCCTAGTTAAATTATAGTCCACCGCCATAAATGAATGCAACTGCGAAGGAAATCACACTTATAATGATTCCAAACATAAATACGGCATAAGTAATTCTTAGTATTTTGTATTTTCTGTTCAATACCTTACCCAGGAAATAGAGGTCTTTTTTCATTGAAGAATACAAATATTCTCTATCCTGCATCATTTCGCCCATGGCCCATTCAAAATCTTCAAGCTTCATCTTATGAAAATTTCCAAAGAAGATCAAATTCACCTTTTTGTTTTTAACGTCCTCCTTAGTGAACTCTCCACTGGTGACATTGGGCCTTGTGGCAAGTACCGAAAGGATCATGGAAACGACTGTAAATAAGACAAAAATGACCGTTGGCCAGATGAGATATGTATTCGACTCATTATCCAGTTTTGAAACCAAATTCGAGAGAACAAGGGAGACAATTATCGCGTTTACCGAAAGCAATATGTTCGCTTTGGTATCTGCAATATTGCTTAATTCGATATGATTTTTTAATGTTACTCTGAACATCGTTTCTATACCACGTTCAGGTAATGCTGCCTTGTCTTTTTTAAACTTAAATTCGGCCTGTTTTTGTTTGAGTTTTTTAGTGTCCTGAGCCAGCCTCTTTTGCCGTTTCAGTAGGCGACCAATATTTTTGTTTTTGCCTTTTTGCCAGTGCTCTAAAGCATAATCGGTGTGAAAACGATGATTTTCTGTAAAAAATTTGATGTTCTCAGCGATCCATTCAGCATCGTTAAAATCTTTGTTTTGAGTTATTTCCAATTCACTTCTCAATAACTCCCCAATTTCTTCATAGTCTTTATTGGCAAAATGGGCACAATCAGCATCCCTAATGATTTTTTCAGAAATATTTTCGGGGATATGCTCCATTTTCGTTGCCAAGATGATTTTAGAGATCGCAGCAATCGATTCTGATTCGACTTCCAGCTTTTTTAAAAATTCTGAGGCAATCTCAGCGCTCTCCTTCTCATGATTGTCAGGATCGACCTTATAACCAACATCATGGAACCAGGCCGCAATTATTAGATTTTCGGCATCAGCTCCATTTATGCCCTCACCTTCAATAAGCTCTTTGGTTCGCTTTACAACACGCTGTGTATGCGCCAGGTTATGATATAAAAAATGCTGAGGCAATTCATTAATCAATGTTTCAGTTACATATTTTTCAGCCTCATTAATTATGTTTTCCATTGAAATGATTTATTTTTACTAAAATAGTTAATTAATCCGTCATTATGAGATTAAAACAATGTGCTATCCTAATATCATTTATGATATTCCTAAGCGCTTGCGCAACTTATAAACCTCAATATAAAGACGAAAATAAAAGTGAATCCTTTCCTCAGGACAAGGAAATTGTTCATTCCTTTTATTTCATTGGCGATGCGGGAAATTCCCCTGAAGGTAGCAGCTCTAAAGCTCTAACTGCTTTTAAAGATGAACTTGCGAAGGCCGCAAGGAAATCCACTGCTATATTCTTAGGAGACAATATTTACCCAGATGGCTTGCCAAAAAAATCAGATGAAGGTAGGGCAAAGGCCGAACACCAACTCAATATCCAAACCGAAGCAGTAAATGACTTCAAAGGAAGGACGATTTTTATTCCAGGTAACCATGATTGGTATAGCGATGGCTTAAAAGGCCTTAAACGCCAGGAAGAGTATATCGAAGACAGGATCGGTAAAAATTCATTTCTTCCTGAAAATGGATGCCCTATTGAAAAAGTTGATATTTCTGATGACATCGTGCTCATCCTCATCGATTCTGAGTGGTATCTGACCAACTGGAACAATCATCCTAATATAAATGACGATTGTGACATAACGACTCGGGCCAAGTTCTTTGATGAATATGAGAGTCTTATTAAAAAAGCACGTGGCAAAACAACAATAGTCGCCTTGCATCACCCAATGTTTACCAACGGGAGTCATGGTGGTCAATATTCATTTGGAAGCCATATGTCTCCACTTCCTGTTTTGGGAACCATTAAAAATGTTATTAGAAATGCTGGAGGAGTTACAACGGTCGATATTCAAAATAAACGTTACAACGCGTTTAGAGAACGCATCATAACCTTGTCACAGCAAAACAATAAGACCATTTTTGTGTCGGGTCATGATCATAATTTGCAATATATCGTTCAGGATAATCTCCCTCAAATTGTCAGTGGTTCAGGTTCAAAAAAATCTGCAACGAGAAATGTAGGAGGGGGACAGTTTTCATATGGGACACCAGGATATGCAAGATTAGACATCTTCAAAGACGGATCGAGTCACGTCAGGTTTTATAAGGCTGAGAATAATGAAGTCGTATTTCAAACGACTGTTTTACCGCCAAATGAAAAAGAGTCATTGGTCACTTATCCAACTCAATTTTCTGCCCAGTCTTCAACATCGGTTTACTCACAAAATGAAGTCGATAAAAGCAAATTTTATAGAAGTCTTTGGGGAGAGCGTTACCGAAACTATTATGCAACAAAGGTTCAGGTACCAACTGTTAATCTTGACACCCTATACGGCGGATTAAAACCTGTTAGAAAAGGGGGTGGCCATCAATCAAAATCATTGCGTTTAGAAGATCAACAAGGACGTGAATTTGTAATGAGAGCAGTTCGGAAAAATGCAATTCAGTATTTGCAGGCCGTGGCATTTAAAGACAATTATATTGAAGGCCAATTTGAAGAAACCTATATCGAAGATCTGCTTTTAGATATTTTTACGGGAGCTCATCCTTATGCCCCTTTAACCATTGGGCCACTAGCTGATGCAGTTGGTGTATATCACACAAATCCGGTATTATATTTTGTGCCGAAGCAAAATGCTTTGAGGTCATATAATTCTGAATTTGGAAACGAATTGTATATGATCGAGGAACGTGCTGCCGACGGTCATGGAGATAAGGAAAGTTTTGGTTATTCTGACGAATTGATCAGTACTGATGACTTGCTGAAAGAACTTAAAAAAGATGAGGACAATAGGCTTGATGAGGCGGCATATATACGAGCACGACTGTTTGACATGCTTATTGGTGATTGGGATCGTCATGAAGATCAATGGCGTTGGGCAAAATTTAAGGAGGACAAATCCACCATTTACCGTCCGGTTCCAAGAGACCGGGATCAGGCATTTTCAATAATGTCCGATGGTGCGATTTTGAGTTTTGCCTCTAAAGTTGTGCCAGCCTTGCGATTGATGCAAAGCTATGATGAAGAATTAAAAAGTCCGAAATGGTTCAATCTCGAACCTTATCCATTAGACATTGCCCTGATCAATCAATCTGATAGAACGATTTGGAATGCCGAAGTTACACATATCGTGGAAAATTTAACCGATGAAATCATTGATGAAGCATTCGATATGCTCCCGCCTGAAGTTAATGATGAAACCGTTGATGGTATAAAAAGAAAACTAAAAGGGCGACGTTCTAACTTGCAGAAGATCTCTGATAGTTACTATCAACATGTCAATAAATTTGCTGTGATCAAAGGCACAGATAAAGACGATTGGTTCGATATTGAACGCATGCCAAATGGCTTGACGAAAGTGACCGGATATAGAATTCAACAAGGCAAAAAGGGCGATCTGTTTCACGAACGAACGTATTCGGCCGAAGACACCAAAGAAATATGGATCTATGCGCTTGATGATGACGATACAATGACAGTATTTGGAGAGGGAACTAATCTGATAAAAGTCCGATTAATAGGAGGGCAAAATCGCGACACCTATACAATTGAAAATGGGAAACAGCTGAAAATGTATGATCATAAGTCGAAAAAGAACGATTTTACGACCAGAAAAGGCCGAAAAAAACTAACCGATAATTACGAAACAAACGTCTATAATTATAAAAAATTAAAGAACAGTAGTAATCAAATCATTCCTTCCTTAGGTGCAAACCCAGATGACGGATTTAGGATTGGATTAAGTGATACATTTACAAATTATGGTTTCGAACGAAATCCGTTCTCGTCTCAGCATATTTTATCAGCGAATTATTATTTCGCAACTCAGGGATTTGAATTTGATTATTCGGGTGAATTCGCTAATGTCTTTGGTAATTTGAATTTTATTATTGAAGCTCAATTTAATAGCCCTAATTATGCCGTTAATTTTTTCGGATTTGGCAATGAAACACCTAATCCGGAAGCCGATGATGATGATGGGTTAGAGGTTGATCTTGACTACAATAGGGTTAAAATAAGAAGTTTAAAAGTTAACCCTTCCCTGGTGTATCGCGGCCATTCGGGCTCAGTTTTTAAATTCGGACTTACTTATGAAACCAATGAGGTTGAACGCACAGCGGACCGATTCCTAGAGTCTGTCTTTCCCGCCGATGACCAGCTATTTGAGGAACAGGATTTTTATGGCATAAACGCTTCTTATGCATATGAGAACGCCAACAATGAAGCTTTTCCAACCTTAGGAATGCACTTCTTATTGGAAGCTGGTTTTAAGAAAAATGTAGATGCATCAAAGGGATTTGCATATATAACTCCTGAATTTGGAATTAATTATAAACTTATCTCCAGTGGTCAAATTGTGTTGGCAACCAAAGTTCGGGCTCATGTTAATTTCAGTGAAGAATTTGAATTTTATCAAGCAGCATCTCTTGGGGCCAACACAGGATTGAGAGGCTATAGGAATGAACGATTTACCGGGAATAATGCTTTTGTTCATTCGACGGACCTTAGAATAAACCTTCGAAAAGTTAAAACAGGATTATTACCCATGAATATTGGAATTTATGGCGGCCTTGATTATGGCAGAGTTTGGCAAGATGATGAAGATTCCGACAGATGGCATAATTCTGTTGGGGGAGGGATTTTTGCCAATATCGTCGAAATGTTCAATTTGAATTTATCGGCATTTAATAGTGATGATGGTCTAAGATTAGCCTTCGGAATGGGATTCGCGTTTTAATTTAAATTGAAGCGATATAGATTTCCACCGGCACCATGTGCCCTTTCATCTGTAATATAAATTGTATTCTGATCGATAAAACAAACCGCTTCCTTTTGAGATTCATGTTCAAACGGATATTCATTCGCAGTTCCCGAAAGAAAATCATCACCAACAAAATCACTAAATACCCAAACCGATTTGTGATTTAGCAGAATTACTTTTTTGCCGTCTTCTGAAATGTCGGCTGAAGTGATCCAGCACTCCAGATCTGAACAGCTTGTAAAAGAATCGATGTATGTCGCTACATGCTGGCCACGTTTGGCCGGAATTTTATAAAGATCAGTCCGACCGAAATCACCTTTGACCCGGCTTTTAGTAAAGAGATATAAACTGTCATTATAAAAGAAGAACGACTCACAATCAAAATATAACTGCTTCTTTTTTGGCGGGTATTTCTTCTGATTGGGATATTTGAATGAAATGCGTTCAATCGGTACTTTTGCTTCGCTATCAAGGTGTGATACGGCGACTTTTAGGATAGCCAGATTTTTACGTTCACTTAAATTATTACCGAAATCGCCTATGTATATGTTTCCTGAATCATCGGTGGTAAGATCTTCCCAATCATTATTTTTGGCATCAATTTTTAATTCTTTTACGATCTTTCCCTGTCGGGATAAACCATATAACCGTGGCTTATTTCCACCATCGTTTAGCATCCAGATCAGTTCAGAGCCTTTTACGATTTCAGTCCCGGATACTTCCTTTAACGTAGATGGAAGATCAGCAATTACCGTTAAATTACCGGTATCACACGACAGTGATGAAAGCATCAGGATAATTAATATATTTTTCAATAAAGCCATACGACTAAATAATACTAAATTTACACAGTTTTCGAAATCTAAATTAAGAAGTTGAATACATTTATTGCATTATTACGAGGAATTAATGTTGGCGGACATAAAAAAGTGCCAATGGCCGATTTGCGTAGTCTTATTGAAAAACTGGGCTTAAAAAATGTACGCACCTATATTCAAACCGGAAATATTTTTTTCGAAACTGTAGAATCCGATAGAGTCAAATTAACACTTTTAATCGAAAACGGGATAAAAGATCATTTCAGATTCGAGGTGCCTGTGATCATTAAAACGTCTAAAGAGATCGATGCCATTATTAAGGCATGTCCTTTTCCCGAAGCAAAGAAAATGAAGAGTTATTTTTCCATCTTCAGTAAAAAACCGGATAAGCAACTCATTGAAGAATCAAATAAGATCAGCTATCCGGGTGAAGAGTTTGTGATTACACCCTATGCCGTTTATTTCTTTTGTGCAGCCGGTTATGGCCGCGTTAAGTTCAATATGAATTATTTTGAACGGAAATTAAAAGTAGCATCAACCACGAGAAATTACAAAACTATGATGAAGTTATTATCTTTGTCGGAAGATAAAACGGCCTGATGACAGAAAAAGAGTTTATTCCTCATCCTTATTTAAAAACAATTCAAAGCAAAGGCTATTCATGGTCATCACCAAGCAATATTGCATTAATAAAATATTGGGGTAAGCGTCCGGTACAAATTCCGGAAAACCCATCGATCAGTTTTACGCTGGACGCCTGTAAAACAAATACTAGTTTAACATTATCTGAGAAAACTGCCAAGAATGATCTTCATAGCTTTGATATCTTTTTTGAAAATGAGCAAAAGGATAACTTTAAGCCCAAAATTGAGTCATTTTTTAAGCGCATACATGAATATGTTCCATATATAGGCGACTATCATTTTACAATTAACACATCCAATACCTTTCCTCATAGTTCAGGGATTGCTTCATCAGCATCTGGAATGAGCGCATTGGCTATGTGTTTGATGAGTTTTGAGCGTGAGCTAAACCCTGATATGACCGATGAATTCTTTATGAAAAAGGCCTCCTTTTTAGCCCGCCTTGGTTCCGGTAGTGCCTCAAGAAGCATAGAAGGTGAACTGGTGGTTTGGGGCGAACATCAGGCTATTCCCGGAAGTTCTGATCTGTTTGGTATAAAATACCCGCATGAAGTTCATGAAGTATTTAAGTCTTATCACGATACCATTCTTTTGGTCGATAAAGGCGAAAAACAAGTCAGCAGCACCATGGGCCATCAGCTTATGCATAATCATCCCTTTGCTGATAAACGATTTGATCAAGCCTATACACATGTTTCCGATCTCATTTCGATATTAAAAAACGGTGATCTCCAGGGGTTTATTGAACTCGTAGAAAGTGAAGCCCTGACGCTGCATGCCATGATGTTAACCAGTCGCCCATATTTCGTTTTAATGAAGCCAAATACGCTTGAGATTATTAATAGAATTTGGGAATTTCGCAAGGAAACCGGGCTTCATTTATGTTTCACTTTGGATGCCGGAAGCAACGTCCATTTGCTTTATCCCGAGCATCAGTCCACTCAAGTTTATGAATTCATTAAGAGAGACTTAGTTGCGTTTTGCCAAAATGGTCACTATATTTGTGACAGAATTGGATTTGGTGCTAAACAATTACCAATTTAAAAATTTATGAAAGGACCACTTTTCTACTCAAAAATCCTACTCTTTGGAGAGTATGGGATTATTAAGGATTCCAAAGGCTTATCCATTCCCTATAACTTTTACAACGGTGCACTGAAAATGGATATAAATCCATCAGAAGAAGCACTGGCATCTAATCTGAATCTCATTGAATTTGTAGAGTTTTTAAAAGGATTAGACTCTGATCTTGTTGTATTTGATTTTGAAAAATTAAGTGCAGATGTTCAAAAAGGCATGTATTTCGATTCTTCTATTCCCCAGGGCTATGGTGTAGGAAGCAGTGGCGCTTTGGTTGCCGCGATCTATGATAAATATGCTCAGGAAAAAATCACCGTTCTTGAAAATCTAACGCGTGAGAAATTATTAAAATTAAAGGCTGTATTTTCTGAAATGGAAGCCTTTTTCCATGGTAAGTCTTCAGGTTTAGATCCTCTGAACAGCTATTTGAGCCTTCCAATTTTGATCAATTCAAAAGACAATATAGAGGCCACTGGTATTCCTGCTCAACAAAACTCCGGCGAAGGCGCCGTTTTCTTATTAGATAGTGGCATGACTGGAGAAACAGCTCCTATGGTTCGAATCTTTATGGAAAACATGAAACATGAAGGTTTCCGCAGTATGATCAAAGATCAATTCATTAAACATACGGACGCCTGTGTAGAAGATTTTTTGAAGGGTGATATCAAATCACTTTTCAGTAATACCAAGCAATTATCTAAAGTGGTTTTAAACCACTTCAAACCGATGATCCCAAAACAATTTCATGAATTGTGGAAGAAGGGCATCGAAACCAATGAATATTATCTTAAACTTTGCGGATCAGGTGGTGGTGGCTATATTCTTGGATTTACCAGGGATTTCAAAAAAGCGCAACAGGCACTTTCGGCATATAAATTAGAAGTGGTTTATAACTTCTAAAAACATCTTTCATGCTTTCCCGAAAACAAAAACATGTTTTGCTGAAGTTTTTTAGCATGTTTTCTGTTGTCCGGGGCTACAATATCTTAATTATAGTAATTGCACAGTATTTAACTTCGGTCTTTATACTCGCCCATGATAAGCCGGTTGGTGAGGTTGTTTTTGACTTGAATTTACTTTGCCTGGTTCTGGCTTCGGCATCTTCGATAGCAGGCGGTTATATCATCAATAATTTTTACGATTATGAAAAGGATCTGATCAATCGGCCACAAAAATCGATGTTGGATAGATTAGTGAGTCAGAATACCAAATTATCTTTTTATTTCGTCCTAAATTTCATTGCTGCTATTCTGGCAAGTTATGTGTCCTTCAGAGCCGTCATTTTTTTCTCCTTATATATTTTTGCCATATGGTTCTATTCCCATAAGTTAAAAAAGCTTCCGATTATTGGGAACTTAACTTCAGCAGTTCTGACCATAACACCTTTTTTTGCGGTTTTCATCTATTATAAAAACTTTGAAAATGTCATTTTTGTTCATGCCATTTTCTTATTCTTGATCATCTCGATGCGTGAACTCACTAAAGACCTGGAAAATATTAAAGGTGACCTGGCATTGAATTATAAAACCATTCCAATTGTGTATGGCGAAAAGGTGTCTAAAGTGATGTTAAGTATCTTGGTTATATTAAGCTTCGTGCCAATTTATTTATTGGTTTTTCATTTTCAGGTAGGGCGAATGACCTATTTCTTTTACCTCAGTCTTGGCCTGCTCATCTTATTTTTAATTCTCCTTTGGAAATCTTACAAGAAATCACAGTATTTGTTGCTCCATAATACCTTAAAATTTATCATTGTGGCTGGAGTTTTTAGTATTGTATTGATAGACATTGACCTGGTTTTAAATCGAATTTTATGAAGGATATTACGCTTAAAGTAGCACTCGCACAAATTTCTCCTGTTTGGTTGAACAAGGAAAAAAGCTTGCGAAAAGTTGAAGCATATATTGAGGAAGCCTCCTACAAGAACTGTGAACTTATTGTTTTTGGTGAAGGTCTGGTTCCGGGATATCCATTTTGGCTGGCCTTAACCGGAGGCGCTGAATGGAATACAAAGGTGAATAAGGAATTACATGCACACTATTTGAACAATGCGGTCTCGATCGAAAATGGGGATTTGGATCACATCTGTGATCTGGCCAAAAGTCAGAATATTGCCGTATACCTCGGGATCATTGAACGCCCAATGGATCGTGGCGGACATAGTATTTATGCCTCCCTGGTCTATATCGATCAAAATGGTGTTATTGGGTCTGTACATCGAAAATTACAACCCACCTACGATGAACGATTGACCTGGGCACAAGGCGACGGACATGGATTAAAGGTCCATGCGCTGAAGAAATTTACAGTAGGTGGATTAAATTGTTGGGAAAACTGGATGCCCTTGGCAAGAACGGCACTATATGGACAGGGTGAGGACCTTCATATTGCAGTGTGGCCAGGCAGTGATCATAATACGAAAGATATCACCCGCTTTATCGCGCGTGAATCGCGCTCATTTGTTATTTCGGTTTCAAGTTTGATGCGAAAAGAAGAATTCCCTGAAGACACGCCTCATTTGAGCAGGATCTTAGAAAATGCACCGGATGTCCTGGCCAATGGTGGGAGTTGTATTGCCGGACCGGACGGCGAATGGATTAAAGAACCACTTCTTGACGAAGAAGGACTTATCATAGAAACCTTAGATTTTAATCGTGTTCTGGAGGAACGTCAAAATTTTGATCCTGTCGGGCATTATTCCAGGCCTGATGTGATCAAGATCGTTTTAAATAAGGATCGACAATCTACGATCGAATTTGATAGTTAATGCAAACTAATATCATACCTTTGCAAAAAATTTGTCATGAGCAGAGAGAAAGGGAAACAGCATAAAGGAACATTTTCCAAAGGGAAGCATAAATTCGATAAGAAGAAGGGGGTAAAAAGGGATTTTAAGAAAAAAACTTCAACCCAATCCAAGGTTTCTTCAAATCCGGATGAGATCCGTTTGAATAAATACATTGCAAATTCAGGAAGATGTTCTCGTCGTGAAGCCGATATGCACATCAGTATTGGTAGTGTTACCGTAAACGGGAAGGTGATCACCGAAATGGGTTATAAGGTAAAGCTCGATGATGAAGTTCGGTTTGATGGTGAACGCATCAGCCCCGAAAAAAAAGCCTATGTACTCCTTAACAAACCAAAAGGTTTTGCCACAACCACGAGTGAATCTAAAGGCAGAACGGTTATGGACCTGGTGGCAAATGCCACGGCTTCAAGAATTCAACCCATCGGGCGATTGGGTAGAAATAGCACCGGTTTGTTATTATTTACAAATGATGATACGGTTGTCAAGAAGTTTACAAATTCTAAAAATGGGGTAGCTCGATTATTTCAAGTGAATCTTGACAAAAATTTAAAATTTGAAGATTTGAAGAAAATTGAAGAAGGTTTTAAAATTGATGGCAGGGAAATTAAGGTTGAGGAAGTAAGTTACATCGAAGGTGCGCCAAAAAGTGAGATCGGACTAAAAATAAAAAATACCGGAAATTCTATAATTCGCCTGATTTTCGATCACCTCAATTATGATATTGTGAAATTGGATTGTGTTATGATTGGTCATTTAACCAAGAAGGACATTCCAAGAGGCCATTGGAAGCTTCTTACCGAAAAAGAAGTGAATGGTTTAATGATGCTATAGAAGATTTCATCAATATGCTCAACAAGTTCGTATTCGTTTTTGACTAATAACCATTTTGCATCCAGTCTAATGACTTCAGCTTCCAAGCTAAAGCTGACTTTTGGGTTAGTTAAGATAAAATTCGATAAGCAGTGGAAATTAATCAGAATTTGAAATACGGGAATGAAATGGTCGCTTCTTTAGAAAAACCTCCCAGACGAAAACACAATAAACCACAAGATATTCTAAAGCAATGATGCAAAGATTTTCAGATGTATTGGAATCACCAGGATCGATATATGCCAGGTAGCTGAGAATGATCACAAAGCTCCATACCAAAGGGAATTTATAATTAGTAAATACTGAAAGTATGAGCAGACTGGCCAGATACCAGGGATGAACGGTCGTTGATGTAAAATAGTAAAACGATATGGCCAATAAACAAGCCGCTATCAGCTGAATAGTAGATTTATTTTTTCTGAAAATGCTAAGAGCCAGCACAAAAATGACGACTATTGCGGGTAGAATTTTTCCAATAATCGCAATCTCGTTCCAACCGCGAATTGAGAAACCAATCCATCGTGCCAAATAATAGATACTGGCATTAAATTCAAATTTCTGAAACCACAGTCCGACAGTTTGAGCATAATTACCTATGAATTCGGAAGAATAAAACGGAATGAATAATAAGACGGTTATAATTCCTACTAGGCTGTAATAGCCCAGGCTTTTTTTCCACCCCAATTTCTGAAAAAAAAGTGGCAAAAATATCAGAGGGATTAACTTAATGGAAATTGAAGCTGAAAGCACTATTGCTGACCAGATCCATTTACCTGAATGTAATAAATACAAGCTCCAAACGAGCAAGAAAATCATCACACCTTCAAAATGCAGGTTACCTGTAAGTTCAATGATGATAAAGGGATTAAGGATGTACCAGAAGATATTATGTGCCGGTAATTGAAGTCGATCCAGAAGTTTTTTTCCGAAATATAAAGTGCCGATATCTGCTGAAATAATGATAATTCTTAAGGCCACAACCGAACCCAAAATACTTTTCCCGGTAAATAAACTTGCTATTGCAAAACAAAGTTGATTCAAGGGCGGATAATTTGAGAAATGACCGGCGCTTAAACTACCCATACCGCTGATGAGCTCTTGAGCTTGAGATGGTTGATGCCGACTGATTTCCATGAGATATTCGGGAGTGAATACATAAGGATTAACACCCTCCAGCAGAAGTCGGCCGTCCCAAATGAAGCGGTAAAAATCCTGGGATAAGTTAGGCAAAGCAACCAGAAAGATAAGCCTCAAGAGCACTGAAACAATGAGCAATGATCTAAAACTGGAAACTGAGGTTTTCAAAAAATAAAATAGAATGAACAGACCGGAATACAGACCGATTAATTTCACGAAATCTGTTCGCTCAAGGGTATAGGCAAAAAATAAATAGAGAACAATGCTTAAAATTGTAATGATAATTGGAATCTTATGCAGCTTCCAAAAATTCATCAGGCTTTTGAAGTTAAGGACTTAAAGAAAACAAATCCGAAGCCAAAGAAAAGCATGAGGTGAAATGGGAAAAGACCAAAATCGCCACCCTGATCTCCTACGATGAAGGCACTGTACATCCCAAATGCGAAATATAACATTAAAAGGCCTTCAATAACAACATGAATTGAGATTTTCTTTTTAATATACTTATTGCCTTTCCAGCTGTCTTTTAGCGAATTGATATTAAATTTCGGTGTTCTTATAAAGTCACTACGCTTTCCCAAATGACCCTCGAGTACAGCGATGGAATTGTGCAAAGAAAAGCCCATGGCAATCGAAAAGAAGGTGATGAACATGACGATGTATTGAACGAAGTTCTTTATACCTGAACCATAGTTTTTCTTGTACATGAACCAATAGCAGATAAAAAAGATTACAGTGCTGATCACAAAAAAACTCATCACATAAAAGTAGATCTTCAAATGTGCATATTCATTTTTTATATAAAGCATTGGAATACTTAATACAGCAACAATCAGCACGTTCAAAAACATGGTGCTATTAAGTAAATGAAGAAGTCCATGAATCTTGGTCTTTGAGGAAATATTACGGTTTTTAAGGACGCGCCACATCATTTTTCTAAAATTCTCGGCACCACCTTTATTCCATCTGAATTGTTGAGAGCGAGCAGCACTAATCACTACAGGCAGCTCTGCTGGTGTTTCCACATCCTCCAGGTACTTGAATTTCCAGTTTTTTAATTGTGCTCTATAACTAAGATCGAGATCCTCAGTGAGGGTATCACCCTCCCAGTTTCCGGCATCAATAATACATGTTTTACGCCATACGCCTGCTGTTCCATTGAAATTGATAAAATGACCCTTACTATTTCGTCCAACTTGCTCCAGGGAAAAATGAGCATCCAAAGCGAAGGCCTGAATTTTTGTAAGCACAGAATAGTTTCGGTTTATATGTCCCCATCGTGTTTGTACAACTCCTATTTGCTGATCTTTGAAAAATGGAATGGTACGCTTTAGCCAATCTTTTTGAGGCAGAAAATCGGCATCAAAAATGGCGATGA
>JABDLA010000196.1 GCA_013001965.1 Flavobacteriaceae bacterium
ATATAAATTTTATCCCAGATACATTTTTGCCTTCTTTTTTTGAGGCATTAAAGGCCAATAGTCCGAAAATAAGTCCGAGTACGATCGGAATTAAAGCAATGCTCCCAAACGGAAGAATGGAAAGGGCTAGGCCTAAAATTGCGGCGATAACGCCAAGAATAATAAAAATGAATCTCATGATTTAATGTTTTAATCCGCTTGCACTTTGAATTCGAAGTTCGCCACTACCCACCGCAACCTTAAATTTAGCGTATACTGGTATTTTATTCTCATCGGCTGTAAGCCAAAGCAAATTTGAATTATTTCCCTTTAAAACGTCGCTATTTGAGATGGAAATACTCAATTTATAACATTCTTTTTCACCGATATTTGTAGAGATCGTTTCCTTGCCTAATAGGGTAATGGTAACGGCATTTACTTTATTGTCAAACAAAACATTAAAGGTATCACTGCTTCCTACAGCCGCCTTATGAATATCAAGATTCCGGATACGATATATGGTACTTACAACATCATTGGTATTTGCTCCTAAACTCAAATCTTTTTTTACATCCCAGAAGGTTCCATCTTTCCGCCTTTTGGTAGTTAGACTATTGACCGAATTCGATTTGTAATTGTATTTATACTGCATGAACTTATAATAGGCACCTTCGTTAATCTCTTTTTTATACAGATATGGTTTTAAGGAAGACGGACTCACATAACTTTCGTAAAGGTCATTGATCTTAAAGAAATGGTCCCATTTACGATAGGTACGTCCGGTACATTTGAGACGAAGCAGGGTATTTGTTGAGGTTTTAACCTCACTGGTTTCCATTTCCACCTGGGCGAGATCTGTCAGTAATCCCGACATACTATATGAAGCAGTAAAAACGAGTTTTTCTGAAGTACCAACTGCTGTATTCTGACCGGATAATACCATAGGCAAGCTAATAAGTAGTATAAGAAGGTATGATTTCATGGGTATGCATTTACTGGTTTTTAACCACTAATTTTATCATTTATTGTGCCGAAAAATACAATGCTTTGTGCATTTACACTAATTTTTGATAAAATATTGTGAACAAGATGGTTACAACCGACTGATTTTTGTCATAGTTTTATTTGCATAAGTCGTCTATTTTTAAATAACACTAAAAAGAAGATCATGAAATCGATTTTATTACCTACTGATTTCTCACCAAATTCAATAAACGCGATTAATTATGCCACGGACATGTTTAAGGATGTTGTCTGTAAATTTTATTTACTCAATGTTCAAAAGGCCTCTGCATTCATTTCTGATGATTTCAGAACCATGTCACCTTCAACAACGATTTACCAGTCCTTGATTGAATCGACCAAAGATTCGCTTAAAAAACTGGTATCAAAAATTGAAACCAGGAAAAACCCAAATCACAGTTTTGAGACCGTAGTTGACTATGACAATTTTGTTGACGCGATTAATCAAATGTGCGTAGCGAAAGAGATTGATCTGATCGTTATGGGAACTAAAGGGGCAACAGGAGCAGAGCGGGTTCTATTTGGAAGTAATACCGTTCGCGTCATGCAACGTTGCAGTACGCCTGTATTAGCAATTCCACAACACTGTACATTTAAAGGATTGGATAAAATTGCATTTACTTCAAATTACTTGACCTTTTATAATAAGGATGAGCTCTTCCCATTAATACAAATGGCCGAACTGTTCAATTCAGAAATTGAAGTACTTCATATGGTTGAAGAGGAGGATCTTTCGCAGGATCAGGAGAATAACAAGGCTTTTGTTGATGCCTGTTTTAAGTATGTCTCACATGAATTTGTCGACCTGGAAAAAAGTAATTTATTTGATTCGGTCATGGGATTCATAAAAGAAAAGGATATAAAAATGCTGGCCATAATGAGCCGAAAGCATTCATTTTTAGAACGATTGTTTACCAAACATAATGTAGAAATATTTGGATTTAAAATTGATGTTCCGTTGTTGGTGATGGAAAATACAGGAAAATTGTATGCCGCACCCACTTAGGAACTATTGATCAGCTATTTGGTTAAGTGTCCATACTGAGTATTTTAAACTATAAAAGTTAATAAATGCTCGGTATGGATTTTTTTTAACCATAGCATCCATTCCAAAGGTCAGCATTTGTAACCCGGGTTACATAAGGGATAAAGCTGATTTTTGTCATGATTTTTAGATATGTCAAATGGTAATTTTACAGTAGCAATAAGATAAAAGTCTTATTAATTATAAATCAAAACACTATACAATGAAAAAATTACTCATCTTAGGATCTGGAACTGCAGGAACGATGATGGCAAACCATTTAATCTCTAAACTACCAAAGGATGAATGGCGAATCAGTATCGTCGATCAGAATAAAACGCATTATTATCAACCGGGATTCTTATTTCTTCCCTTTGATATTTATACAACTAAACAAGTAAAGAAAAAAGGGCAGAAGTTTATTCCTAAAGGCGTTGAATACATCAATGAAAAAATTGACCTTATCACAGCTGAAACCAACCAGGTTCGATTGGATAACGGCCAAATTTTAGATTATGATGTCCTGATCATTGCTACAGGAACAAATATCGCTCCTCAGGAAATTGAGGGTATGGACGGTCCGATGTGGCATAAGAACATATTCGACTTTTATACGTATAAAGGCGCGAAGGCCTTGCGGAATAAATTACGCGAATGGGAAGGTGGCAAACTTGTAGTTCATATTACAGAAATGCCGATTAAATGTCCGGTAGCTCCACTAGAATTCGCCTTTTTAGCCGATTCTTTTTTTAAGAACAAGGGCATGAGAGACAAAGTCGATATTACCTATGTGACACCATTGGACGGTGCTTTTACTAAACCAAAGGCTACCGAAGCCCTGCATCACTTATTAGAAGAAAAAGAAATATCAGAAGTTACGAACTTCAATATAGAAC
>JABDLA010000001.1 GCA_013001965.1 Flavobacteriaceae bacterium
AAACAGGCACGTGTAGAACTTGAGGAGATCGTTGATAAACAATCGGCCGAATATGCTCAGGCCATTGGAAAGGTGACCGAATTGGAACAAAAAGCCGAAGAACTTGAAGGGCTTAAAAATGCGTATACAACATTGGCGGCAAGTAAAGACAGCTTTGTTCATAAGCATAACCTAACGATAAAGGTGCTGACCTCTCTTCGATCTAATCTTCAAACACATCGGGCGAAATTAAAATCCGATACCGAGGAACGATTAAAATATTACGATGGTTACGTTGTAGCACTTAAAGCGAGAACAGATCAGGAATTTGCTGCGATATTAGAACATTTAGGTGTTAAGACCGATGAACATATTGGTGAAACTCTGGCGGCTATGCACACGGCTAGCGCAAGAGCACGACAGGATATGATGGATAACATTCCAGTGCATGAAAAGATCATGCAAGGCGTCTATAAAAGCTATGCCGAAGCACTTCAGGAGATCCGGGCGAAGGATGCCGAAATTCAAAAGAATTTTGCCGAACGCTATGGTATCGATATGAAGGAGATCTTCGACGAATATTATAAAGCCGATGCTACAGCACCCTCCGGTGATGGTGGCGAAGGAGAAGGAGAAGGAGAAGTTCAGCCTAAACCCGAAGACGATTTATTATCTTAAATATCAGGGCGTTCCCACCGTCGCTTGCCTTTATCGCCGAAGTATTTCGGCTAAGATGACCTAAAGCTATGGCGGGTCAGGCTCTCGGCAGTCGCTCTCTTCGAGGAGCTCCAACAGAGCCTCCATCCTTAACGCGAAAGTGAAATGAAAGCCAAACGACTTATTGTATACCTTAAACAATGATTGTAACTCCCTTAGACTCCGCTCAACTCGACTCCAAAGAGCAATATGTGTTCTACCATAAAATGGTAGATTTTGCACTAAAAGAGCTTATTGTAAGTACGCAACGTCAGCAATTATGCAACGAGCAGGAGATTATTTTCTTTAAACAATATTGTGATCTTTTACTGTATTCCATCGAGGCCATGCGTGTTAAATACATGTATGATGATGAGGATAATATGAAGATCGACCTCACCGATTCGGGCTTTCCGAATTACCTGGAGTTCCGGTATTTATTTAATGACCTTGAATTACGGGAACAATACATTCAGAAATTGCCGCCGGTTGACAACTTAAAAGAAGAGATTCTTGATACTTTACTCCGACAAAAAAAAGCGATCAGTAAACGAAAATTATTTCAGGCGGCATCGGTAGTTTATTATTCATCGGTTCAGAAAGAATACATTTTTAATCGCTTTGTACAGGGTAAGATTATTGATGCGCCTGAGGATTCAAAGTATGATCTTATGACCAGTTGGAGCTTTTATGACGTGTCTCACAACCGTCCCTTCATTTGCTTCATGTATTTTAATTATGGCGGAAATAATATTAATAAGTATAGAGATAAGATCTATACAGCATTAAAACAAACGGCCGACAGGGAAACGCATTTAGATAGCATGGCTTACGCCATAGACCGAAAATTACCCGATGTATTCCCTAAACTCATCAAAAGAATAGATCTTGGGCCATTGCACAATGTCTTTGCAAAAGATGAAAATGAATTGACTCACGCCATATTAGAGAGCATTGCAAAAAAAACAATTCCTCTGGAGTCTTACGCCTTGTCGATGACCATCGACGAAGTTAAGTCTGGAAATGAGTTTACAGAAGGTGGTTTTTTCAACAAGCAAATTCTGCAGCGATGGAATCAAGTACTTAAAGAAAAGTATGTTTTCGCTCCTCATCGCATCATTCAAATGCTGTATAGTAAATCGCCTGAGCTCATGGCTGGTTTAAGTAAACCACCCATCGAGATTGCCGATTTGAAAATTGACAAATGAGAGTAATTCAAAAAGATCATTAAACACAACCTATGGAACACAATTCAACATTTCCAATAAAGCAAAACGAACTGGATATGCTTCGTGAAGAGGCAACGTCATATATAAAAAATGTACAGTGGGAGCAAGGACAACGCGCAAGAAATAAAGATAAGGACGATAAGGACGATTCGATTCTTTTGTATTTATCACGTGCTAAAGGAGGCAATGGATCATCTGATGTTGTTTCGGTTTCAAAAACAATTTTGGCTTTAAAAAAGCGCTTATTACCCGAATCGGTTGCCATTCCGGTGCATTTGAATCATACCTTGTACGTGGTTCAGGAAAGCATCGCGCTTGGAATTTGGGTAAAGGACAGCTATTATGATGCCTCAGGACTGTCGAGTTTAAGCGAGCGCAAATCAACATTGGACAGTGCAGGCAAACGCGAATATGAGAGTAAAATGCATACGGCAACCGCATTTATGTTATTTTCAATTGCGTATAAGATTTTACATGACCTTCAAGCCCACGCCTCCGATGATCTTAGTGTCATGAAAAATAAATTCGCCGGAATCCCCGAATTGTCCTTTATGTCGCCCTTAAAAGGAATATCATGCAGCCTGTTTTATTATGATAAGTACTTAAATCATCCTCAGGTCATCAGCAGCGATAAAGATGTTATTGATTTTACAGTCGTCTATTTTGAAGCCTTGATCGATGAGATCCAATTGCGTAAAAGCTCATTGGAATATCAGGAGACCATACTCGATAGGACCTATAAACTTGAGAAGTCTGATTTTGCGATTTCTGGCTGGAGCAATGTCTTTGCCGGAGCGGCAAAAAGCATTGAGTTCAATCAAATTCAATTTGAACAGATCGTTGGTAACCGCGATGCAAAGCACTTTGCTCGCCGATTGACCGAACGGTTGTTGAGTTACGATTTTGAAGCCAAAAAAAATCCGTTTCAGGAATTAGGGGGTTTTATGCCTGTGTTCATGGGTTATGGTATCCCCGGAACCGGGAAAAGTATGCTTATTGCAGCAATTGCTACCCGATTAAAAAAGCACTGTACCAACTTGAATATCCCTTTTCTGTTTCATCCAATGCCAGATACTTTAATTAGTACATTTCAAGGTGGATCAGCCGAGAAAATGGTAGAATGGATGAAACCGTTACAAGACCCAACGCGACTTATTTTTGCACCTATTGACGACGCCGAGAATAATCTGCAAGAACGAACAGCTCAGGGTGTATCGGCAGGTGTTAAGGAAGTGATCGGTGTGTTCTTAAGATATACAGAAGGCGCTTATGCTGTAAACTATGGAAACAGTTCGATCGGACTATTTACAAATCTCCCTGAGATGCTGGATAAAGCTGTTATTTCAAGGGTTCAGGGCCGATTCAAAATTGATGGTGCTCGATCAGAACACGATTTTCTGGATCAGGATCACCTTTGGTGGCGAAAACTGGAAAAGACCATGCCGGGATTCATTAATATGGATGATCCCGAAGGTTATAAATATTTGGACGACCAAGGCTTGGCAAAAAATATGGGTGAGATTCTTGAAGCCATTAAGAAACCAACAGAGGATGGAGTACTTGAGACCTTTGAAAAAATTGAAAAACTGCATGAGGATGATGATCATATGTATTATGCCAGTTTATATAAAGAGATTCAAAAGATATTTCCCTTTTTCTCATCACGAGATGTCAGGAATATTCAGTCGGCCATTTCACTGCGATTAACTGATTTTGATCTCGAAGAAGATTGGTTTGAGAATCCGGAGAAGTATTTCACTAAAGATTACGAAACCAAGTTCAATATGCTTCAGGAGTTGATGAAATCAAATATGAAAGGCTTAAATTTCTCTGATATCAGAAAGCAGGAAGTGATTAGATATCTTGATAATGTCGCGACCATAGCCGATACCGATTTTAAACGAAAAGTTGAGAAACGTGTTGATCAGATGAATATTGAACTTGAAGCACGTGAGCAGTTCGACAGTGATCGAGAGGATTAAATATTGACCGTAGTTATATTATAATTAATGCAAAAATTAAAGGCAGCAAATCTATATCAAAGCGAACTTATTTCAGTAAGTGGGAAACTCGTCGAGCGTTATAATTTGTGCTTGAAATTGCTGGGTTTTAAACCGACCAAGTTGAAATCTTTTTCGATTGATGGTATTGGATGGAGTCCCGAGATCGCCGACGAAAAAAAGGATGTCAATTATTTAAATCATGGTGATGCTAATCCAAACGGTATTATTATCACCCCAATCCAGAAAGGCAAACCCGTCTATGTGCCATATCATACCTTCGACAGGGATATGATGCAGTTCGTTTTTAAATCCTATGAAAAACAAATAAAGGATATCACCAGAGATTGTGCTCTGTGTTTGGAATTTGACCAGAGCATTGATGCCTTTTATGAGCCTGTTGATGTTTTAAAATATGATGAGGTAAAAATTAGCTTCAGACTGATCAATGATCTTGACAAAATTCAGCAAAAACAATTGGAGCTTGTAGATAAATTCAATGCAGGGCATAATTTCATAGATGAAAATTTACATGAAGCCTTGTTGGAATCTGCCAGGGAACATGGTGATCTCAGAAAACGAATTTTAAACTTAGAACCGCTTCATTTTAATACGAGCTCTTTTTATACCAGGGCATATGGAGGTGTATATGTGTTACGTGATTTTATTTCTACTATCCTTGTATTTGAGGACGAAAAAGCACATAAGGATGCCATTAAAGATACCTCCCACGAGGTGCTCATTTATCACATTTCCCAACCTCAACTCATCGATAAATTAAAGGATCATCTCATCATCGATTGCGATCTGGAAAAGGTAGTTTCGACCCAGCGCTACGATCGCATTAAGAAATTTATGCTGCATAATGAGTTAAAAAAGACTGAGCATCCCATTAAGGACATTTTGAATAATTCGGCCTTATTTAAAAGTTACCTCAATCGGATTGATGTAAAAGCCTTAAAGCGGGTCAATGGTGTTGAGATCTATTTAGAACGCCTCGAACGAAGCAACGCCTTTAAAATTCCTGATCTCGTAGACCAAAAGTTATATCATGCTTTACATCAGCCGCATTCATCATTGGATGTTAAACATCAGGATTTGATATGGAAACTTTTGGTTAATATATCGCCGAAGGATGTGCTGTTCTTGTATTGGTATGATAAAGAACAATTTTATAAGAGCTATGAGCAGTGGGACGACTCCTTTCAGGACTGGGTAATAGACACGATTCGTAACAATATTTAAGTTTTTTAGACTAATTTTATAAAGAGTAACCAAAATTGTAATCATGACCATAGAACTCATTGTTTTTATTGCATCGATCTTATTCGGGATCCTATTGTATTGGAGAGAATCTAACGGAAATCGCCTATATCGATTTGTTAATAAGATCGTTAATTCGAAGGAATTGCAAATGAAGGAAGATGACCGGACCGGTTTTGTTTATAAACAGAAATTCCTTCTAAGATTGGTTTATGTGACCGCCTTGTTCTTGGTGCTCATGATGCTTTTAAAATTCTTGATCCCTATTAATTATACAACCATTTCCATTTTCGCATCAAGCATTGTCGGTACCCTCATAGGGACCTATGTCGCCAATTTTGTACTGAGATCGGCCAAGGTCATAGACGAAAAAGGAGATTCTATTGAAGATTTGGTCAGCGGTACTATTGAAAAGGGAAAAGACTTTATTGAAGATCTGACAACCAAAGATGAAGTTAATGAAACGGCTGAGCCTGAAGTAGAGGAGTCTCCTGCTACTGAAGCCGCTGCTCAGGACATTAAGGAACAAGAGAAAAGCGCCCGTGAACGTTTAAAAGACAAAGGACTTTTATAAGATGAAAAAAGAGCGATCAAATTACCTCATTTTAATTGTAGCTATTGCATTAGTTCTATTTGAACTCTTCTTTATTGATTTTTCCAGATTCTGGCATTGGCATAATTTTACACGCACATTATTACCATTATTGATCATATTCATTGTTATTGGAATAATTAAACGGAGGAAAGATTCCAGTCAAAACTCAAATAATCAGTCATAACTATGCTAAAACGCTATTGGAACAAAGGAAGAAAACAAAGGATCATTACCGTTGTCCTATCTATATTACTTCTATTTTTCGTTTTTATCCTGCGTGATGATTATCAGCCGGCATTATTATTCATAAGGAAGTTCATCTTTATCCTTCTGGTGTGTGGTTTAGTGCTCTATTTAGGATTGCGTAAATTCAGAAGAACGGCAAGTTCAGGCAAACGATTGGGGATTTTGGCCTTTTTGCTTGTATTTATGGGTATTATTTATGTTGTAGGATGGCATTTTAAGATGTATGATTATATCAAGACTTACAATGTATTCAATGATCTGAACAAAGTGGAGATCGATGAACTGCCTTTAACCCAAAACGAACGCATACAACCTTTGCGCAATATTTTTTCAATGGCAAATGAATCCGTAGGAGAAACAAAGGATGTGTCCTTGCCACACCTTGTACGTGTTGATGATGAAAATAAATGGACCATGGCCATTCAACCGACTGAAAAATATATTTGGCAGCGTATTAGCGATAATACCGAAGAAGTTTTTGCGGTTTCGAGTACCACTCCTTTTCCAAGATTCTCAAGTGAAAATCGAATCGCTGTAACATTCTCTATTGGTGAGTCTTTAAAATGGAGCAGGAATACCTATAACGCTGTTGTACAGCGCTTCGATCCCTGGAAATTCCTGAATTATGAACCTGGTGATGTATTCTATATGAAAAATGATCAGGGTCAATGGGTAGAGGTGGTGAGCCTGACGCGTTGGAAAGGCTTCTTCTTTCCTTATCCAACCTTTGGTGGCGTCATGGTTATTGAGAATGGAGATCATGATTTTAAGGATTATGTTGAACGATTGCTTATTGGGAAGGGCACTTATATCAGCCCCGAGGAAATGAAAAATTATAATTATCTGATGCGTCAAAATACGTTATCGGAAAAAGTTTCACGGCTCCAGGCTGAATCCTTAAAATTCCTTGGCGGATTTAGTGATCCGTTGCCGTGGAACATGGAAACCGCAGTAAAGATCCCTGATCTGCCGGATGATCAGAACCAACAACCTTTTGTCACCGATTTTGTATTCGAAGAATTGAATGTTGGGGCTTATAATGGCCTCTATCATTGGTTTGGGCTGGAACCGGTAGGAGATGAGCGCACCAGTTTAAGCTTTAGCGTTTTCATCCCAGCCGATGGGACCGATAAGGTGTTTTATTATGACCATGCTTCCAAAAAGGAAGGCTTTGCAGGGGTTTCTGCCATGCCTTTGAAAGTCATTGAGTCCCGCAAAGAATTCGATTGGTCGGTCAATAAACCAGTTGAATTCAGGCCATATATAAAGGATATTGCCGGCCGGAAACGAATGTTCTTGTTAGGAACTGTTTCGGCCATAAAAGAAGATTCACAAAAATTTGACGGATCGGCAACACCGGATTTGGCCTTGATCGATAGCGAATATCGCGATGTGGTTTGGATCGATGCTAAACACCCAAGTCAGTGGGATCAATTGGTCTACGAGCAGCTTAATGAGGCCTGGCGATCGAGCGAAGGCATAGATCATTATTATATAGAAAAAGACAAGACCATTGATATTGCAACAACCGAAATCGATTCCCTAAAAACGATTCCAAAAATACAATCAAATCAGGAGGAAATCGATAAACTTCAGCGTCAGATCGATTCCTTGAAATCGGTCAATAATTAGATCATTTTTTAGTTTATGAATAGGTTGATTTTAAACTGATTTCGCACGCATAAAGTCTGTGATGAGATTGGATAAGAGCCTGGCAGAATTAATCCTGTTCTTTTTCGAATTTTTTATAGCTGCTTCACTGATATGCAGGTATTTCACTTTTTTGTGCTTTCCAAAGAAATTAACAAATTCACGAGCCCTGTTTGGTGAAATTCCGGAAGGGGTCATTTGGCGGCTTGGTATACCTTCAATGGCATTACAGTCGATTTCCAATCCAAAAGGTCGCTGACCGATAAACTGTAGTGCTCTATCACATTCTTTCATAAATTTTGTTTCCTTCCGAATATAAATGGACTCAAAGGTCGTATAGGCCAAGCGTTTTGAAAGCTTTTTAATTTTATTCAAAATGCGTTGCGATGTATGATCTTCATGAAGGCCAAAAATAAAATACTTATCTAAAAACCCTTCATTAAATGCATAGGTAAAACCGTTGCCGCTATGCCGGCCTTCCTCATTGCGAAAATCGGTGTGAGCATCCAAATTGATTGCATTTATTTTCGACTTCAAAGCTAATGATGTCCCTTTAATGCAACCATAGGCGTTATTTTGCCCACCACCAATGATAATAGGAATTTTACCTGCTTTTACGATATCGTGAACAATTTTATTGACTTGTTTATCAATTTCTGAAACCACAAGTCGTGCTTTCTTCAAATCTCCGGCCTTCTGATAATTGAGGACACCAAAGGTTTCATGCTCCTTATAAAAGTCGAGATGGCCTAAAACCGCTAATCTTTCGGCATGATTAAAATGATTAGCTTCAGTATTTAACAATTCTTTAATTACAGCCTGCCATGTATAATAAGTGCCTGGAAGCCCGCGATTTGCGAATACACCAACATCTTCTGAGACGCCAAATAAGACATAGTCGACGTCTAAATGCTGAAGTTGTTCGTATATAGGTTTAGAAGCATTGAATAATTGAATATGCTGACCAAATTTTGAATCACCGGAACGTTTTTTAACGATTTTTTTTTGATCAGAATTTGTGAAAAAAGAAAGTTTCGACATTTAAAAAGTTGGAAGATTATTGTTATACTAAAATACAATTTTTTACTTTGTAAAGGAGTAAAACAAGAATAGTAATTTTATAACGTTTAATAGCAAAAAGAATAACACCTAATTAAAATGGAAAACAAAGCTCAAAGTTCAAACCGAAGTTTAAAAGTCGTACTGGGAATATTAGCCGTATTACTTTTGGCAACTGCATTTTATACTTTCAAATTATATAATGATGGCGAAGAAACTGCTCAGCAATTAAAAGATGAGAAATCGCTTGTACTGAAAGATTTGAATAATATGGCAGAGCAATATGACATTGCCATTGGAGAGAATCAAAATGCAAATGCAAAATTAGTAGAAGCAAGAGAACGTATTAAGGGATTAATTGATTCCCTGAAAGTCTCTGATAATAATGTAAAAAGTTTATGGCGCTATAAGAAAAAGTATCTGGCCTTACAGGATGAGATGGATAACTTACTTGCTGAAAATGACTCTTTAAAGATCGAGAATAAACTTTTAGCGACTTCACTGGACAGCACAAAAGTTCAGTTGGAAGAGCGTACTGTATTTACAGATTCTTTATTAGCCCAGAATACCGAATTGGCTGATATCGTTGAAACCGCAGCGGTATTATCTACTGTGAATTTGAATGGTTTTGGCGTCATTGTACGTAGCTCTGGTAAATTAATCCCAACTGAAAGAGCGCGAAGAACCGATAAGATTAGAGTATGCTATACGGTTACCAAGAACACTTTAGTGATTCCGGGGGATAAGGAATTCTTTGTTCAGGTCATCGATCCAAAGAATAATGTGCTTGGATCTAATCAACAAATTCAATTCGGTGAAAAAACGCTTAATTATAGTCTTGTGAGTAAATTTAATTATGAAAACGCAAACCTTGATATTTGCGAATTTATCACAGCTTCCGACGATGCTTCTTTTGAAAAAGGACGATATGTCGTAAATGTGTTCAATGAGGGAAATTTAGTTTCCAACTCACAGTTCACTCTCAAATAAAATTGGTTGATAGCGCAATTAAAAATTGGTTAATAGCAAAATTACCTCAGGAGAAATCTTGAGGTTTTTTTATATCCGTTCACCATTTATAATAACCGAATCGATATGATTATTGCCAAATGCATAAGGTAAATAGTTATAACTGGGAATTGGTTTGGTAATGATTAAATTGGCGCGTTTTCCTTTTGTAATACTACCGTATGATTTTTCAATGCCCATGGCATAAGCACCATTTATTGTTGCTGCATTGATGGCCTCTTCCGGCGTCATTTTCATCTTGATACAAGCAGCGCTGACAATAAAATTCATATTTCCACTTGGTGATGATCCCGGATTGAAATCCGTTGCAAGTGCCAATGGCAATCCCGCGTCTATGATTTTGCGAGCCGGTGTATATGGGATTCCTAAGAAGTAGGAACAACCCGGCAATGCAACTGGCATTGTTGAACTATTCTTTAAGGCATCAATATCGTTATCATCCAATTCCTCAAGATGATCTACAGACAAGGCTTTATGTTTTACACCAAGGGCCACACCACCAAGTATGTTGAACTGATTCACATGAATTTTTGGAATGAGTCCGTGAGACCTGGCGGCTGTCAATAATTTGTCGGTATCTTTAAGATCGAAGTAGCCTTTTTCGCAAAATACATCAATATATCGGGCTAAATTTTCAGCTTTGATTTTAGGGAGCATTTCATCGACAATCAAATCGATGTACCCGACTTTATTTGATTTATATTCAAGAGGCAGGGCATGGGCTCCAAGGAAGGTTGGCCTGACTTTCAATGGAAAATCCACATTAATTCGCTTAATGACACGCAGCATTTTCAATTCTGAATCGGTATCAAGGCCATATCCGGATTTAATTTCGATCGCACCAGTTCCAAGATGCATAACTTCTTTTATACGTTTAACGGATTGATGGTACAGATCGTCTTCAGATGTTTGTCGTAACTGCTCCGCCGAATTTAATATACCACCACCACGTTTCGCTATGTCTTCATAACTTAAACCAGTGATGCGATCAACAAATTCCTGTTCACGGTTGCCGGCATAAACTATGTGCGTATGACTGTCACACCAGGCGGGAAGAACCAGTTTTCCCTCGGCATCAATAATTTCATCGGCTTCAATACCTTCGGCTTCACTCATATTGCCAAAATCTACAATAGTATCATTATCGATCAAAACATAGGCATTTTTAAGAGTTGGTAATTTTTTCATAGCCTTACCAGCGACGTAGGACAGGGGTTCATTTCTGATTTGAAGTAGTTCTTTAATATTGGTAATGAGTATGGTCATTGCTTATATTTTGAATATCCTGAATGATATGTGGTGTAAAAATATAAAATTTATATGCTTCTGATTTTTGCAGTGTCATTTGATTTTATCACATTTGCACTATTATTTCTTAACACCCTTGTTTAATAGCTAACTAAACAAAAAAGAAAAGCAGATGTTTGACATCTGCTTTTCTTATATATTTCAATTTTTATTCTATTCTTTTACAAATTTGAAAGTTTGGTTCTGATCAATTAATTTTAAAATATAAACACCGCTTTCAAATGATGATACATTTAGCGCTTGGTCAACTCCTAGGGTTGTATTTAATATTTTCTTGCCTAGAATATCATAAATGACGACTTTGAAGTCATTATTTTGTCCTTTAAAATTTAAAAAATTTGATGTTGGATTTGGATAAATTCCCAGATATTCCATTGAACTATTTTCTAACGAAAGGGTATAAAATTGATTAATAAAAATATTTACGCTATCATCATTATAAGCTACAGAAGCTATATCTAAATCGCTATCTAAATCAAAATCTGCAAAAGTAAAAGTATATGCCTGACTTTGTGTATTATCGATCATAATCTCAGGGCCAAAACTACCCGCACCATTATTTTTGAACCAAACAATATCATTGCCGGCTCCTGCTGTGGCACTTGATAATACAAAGTCATCAAGAGAATCGTTATCTAAATCACGCAAATCCAGGCAAGCTGGGTTTGCAATACTGGTTGATATTAAAGTTTCCACATAAGCAGCTGTTCCAGGTGCGACAGGTATTCTTTTAAACCATGATGGAGCCCCTAACAAGTCGGTCACTAAGATGTCCAAATTTGAATCATTGTCAACATCAGCCACCATTATACTAAATATATAGTCTTTTGTATTATCAGCAACGGGATTAGTATCTGCTGTAAATACTCCGGAACCATCGTTATAAAAAACTTCAATCCGACTATCATTCGGGGTTCCGTAATTAACAGAATTTGCTATTACTGCATCAATATCTCCATCTCCATCCATATCATCAACAGCAAATGCACCTGGGCTTGCAATCGTATTATCAATAATATTTTTATTACCAAATATTCCGGAACCATTATTAGCGAACCAAACAACTTCGTCTCCAAGATAAGCCGAAATGGCCAGATCTAAAGTGGAATTGCCATCTATGTCTCTCGCATATATTTGGCCAGCTCCATCAACCAGCGTGGAAATTACGTTTTCTACAGTAAAATTACCTAAACCATCATTTGGAAACCAAACCACCTTTCCATCAAAATAAGATGTTGCAATAACGTCATTAAAACCATCGTTGTTCAGATCTGCAATTGCAACACCACCTACACTATTCATCGTTGAGCTAATTGGTGTTGTTTGAACAGAAAAATTACCGTTTGTATCATTTTTTAACCAAAATATGGAGTTGCCAATACTTGTACCAACAACAATGTCAGTGAAAGCGTCATTATCAATGAGCCCAGAAGCAACGTTATATGGCGCATCACCACCAACAGCAGGTAATAGGATGGATTGAGACAAATTAAAAGTTGTCTGGCCAGAAATTCCAAAAATTATAAAAAGGACACAAAAGAAGGTAAGATGCCATTTTTTCATATTAAACGCAACGATTCAAGGACAATTATAAAACAATTGAACTGCAAAACTTTCTAATTAAATTTCAGGTTCACCTATTCCTTGACAAACTTGAAGGTTGTACCGTGCTCATTCAATCTCAAAATGTAGATACCGGACTGAAGTTTCGAAACATCCAAACTTTCATCAACTCCCAGTTGGGCGATGATCACTTCCTTTCCAAGCATATCGAATATTTGAACTTCAAAGTTGGTCCTTAGGCCATTAAAATTCAACTTATCTGTAGTTGGATTTGGATAAATACTAATCACATTCTCTTCGAATTCTCCAACGCCTAACAAATTATCACGATTTGAAAACCAATTCAAATCGGCATTTTGATAATCCACTGAAGCGATATCATTATCGCCATCGTTATCAAAATCGGCTATAGTAATGCCAAACACCTGGTTTTGTGCGTTGCTTATCATCTCTTCGGCAGCATATGTTCCGGCACCTGTACTTTCAAACCAGACAATATCATCTCCGGCCGTTCCTCCATTGGTTACCACAATATCAGTGAAACCATCTTGATTGATATCAGATGCGACTACGATGCCAGCGTTGGCCATTGAAATAGGAATGTCGGTTTCATCCCACATACCGGTTCCTCCATTCTTTTTGTACCAGGCCACTTTATTGGATCCCGCTTCAAGATCATCTGCCTTGATAATTTCAATCTCATTATTATTTGTCATATCATCAACAAAATCGTCATCATAGTCGGCGAATGCGGCGACAAACACATATACACCGCCACTAAAGACCGTATTTACATCTTTTACCCATGAAACAGTCATGGTTCCGCTTTCAATATATTGGTTATAATAAACTTCAATTGTTCCAAGATCAGTAAATCCTATAACAGCATCCAGGTCACCGTCTTCATCAATATCTCTAAATCCAACACTTCCGGGCCCGCTTCCTGCAGCAGCATTAATGGTTTGTTCACCACCAAAAGTTCCATCACTGTTACCGGCAAACCATACAACGCGATCGGTGCTCCCGTCATTACCATAAGCAACAACAATAACATCTAAATGAGTATCATTATTTATATCGGCTGTTGTCACTTGTCCGGCACCATCAAGCGTACCACCAATTTGAGTTGCCGTTCCAAAGCCACCTGCCATAGAACCATCATTTTGATACCAAACTAACATATCACCGGTATAGGAGGTAGCAAGGACATCCATGCCATTCATATTAGTCGGATCAAGATCTGCAATATGAAGACCGCCGACTGCTCCTAAAGTTGAAGAAATGTTTGTCTGCTGATTAAAAACTCCAGTATTGTTCAAATCATTTTCATACCATTCAACGGTGCCTCCTGTAAAGGTTCCAATCACAATATCAATATCGGTATCACCGGCATTTAATTGCCCGGAAGCTATGACATAAGGATTTGCACCTGTAGTACTGTTAATCGTGTTTTCTGGTCCGAAAGATTGAGCTGCTATAAAGGATATAGCACAAAAGGTTGATAAACAACTAAGTAGTGTTTTTTTCATTTTAAAGGGATTTAGTTTTATCAAAGGTATTAATTTATTTTAGAATTATACATTTTATCGATGTTTTTTGTATTTAAGCGTTATTTCAAGCCACCTACCATATCTTCAGGTTTGACCCATTTATCATAATCTTCGGCACTAACGTAGCCTAAATTTATAGCTTCTTCACGCAAAGTGGTCCCATTCTTATGGGCTGTATTCGCGATTTCAGCTGCTTTATAATAGCCTATTTTAGTATTAAGAGCCGTAACCAGCATTAATGAATTATTGAGTAACTTTTCAATAACTGGTTTGTTGGCTTCAATTCCAGTTGCGCAATTAACATCAAAACTTACACAGGCATCTCCGAGCAATTGGGCCGATTGTATCAAATTGGCAGCCATCATTGGCTTAAAAACATTAAGCTCATAATGTCCTTGGGTTCCGCCTACAGCCATTGCTACATCATTTCCAATGACTTGGGCACATACCATGGTCAGGGCTTCACATTGCGTTGGATTAACCTTTCCGGGCATTATAGAACTTCCCGGTTCATTGGCCGGAATGGTGATCTCTCCAATTCCACTGCGCGGTCCGGAGGCCATCATCCGAATATCATTGGCAATTTTATTTAATGAAACAGCCAGCTGTTTTAAAGCACCGTGGCTCTCAACAAAAGCATCATGTGCTGCAAGGGCCTCAAATTTGTTTTCGGCGGTGATGAATGGTAATCCTGTAAATTCGGCAATGAATTCCGCTACCCGCTTTGTATAGCCTTTTGGTGTATTCAGTCCGGTCCCAACTGCAGTCCCTCCCAAGGCTAATTCGCTGAGATGGTCAAGGCTATTATTCAGAGCTTTTAATCCATGATCAAGCTGAGACACATAGCCCGAAAATTCCTGCCCGAGCGTCAGGGGAGTGGCATCCATTAAATGCGTGCGACCAATCTTGACGCAATCTTTAAAGTCCGTGCTTTTTTTCTCCAGCGTATCTCTTAACTGAGTAATGCCCGGGATGGTACATTCTATAATTTTTTTATAAGCGGCAATATGCATTCCTGTTGGGAAGGTATCATTTGATGATTGCGATTTATTAACATCATCATTAGGTTGAATTGTCTTTTCACCTTCACCAATGATCTTGCCTGCAATTTGATGGGCCCGATTGGCAATGACCTCATTCACATTCATATTACTCTGGGTTCCCGATCCGGTTTGCCAGATGACCAAAGGAAACTGATCGTCATGCTGGCCTTCGAGTATTTCATCACAAACCTGGGCAATTAGATCGCGTTTGTCTATATGAAGCACACCAAGTTCACAGTTGGTAAAGGCGGCCGCTTTTTTTAGATAGGCAAAACCATATATGATCTCCAGAGGCATGGAAGCAGGTGGGCCAATTTTAAAATTATTTCGTGATCGTTCAGTCTGTGCTCCCCATAGTTTATCGGCCGGAACTTTGACCTCGCCCATGGTATCCTTTTCAATTCTGTAACTCATTTGGTTTTGCCATTATTCAATTCGAAACAAAATTACGATTTTTAGCTTTATTTTTATATTGTATCAACTTAATTATCAATAAGAAAATGTTGATAAATATTTGTTTAATAATCGTGTTGATAAATCTCATTTTGACTATTGGATAACAAAAATTGTTGCCTTATCTTTGTTCAAACTTTTTAAAGCAAAAAGCAAATGTTCGAATTTGACCAATATTTAGGATTTTTAGCATTTTTAACCATATTGACCATTGGATTCTGGTTGATGATTTTTATGATCATGTTCGTGATTCCTTATTGGATCGGAGGATCATTTATTGAGAGAATGAAGGAAAAGAGAGCTGCTAAAAAAGCCAAACGAGAAGCGTTAGAACATTAATCAAATAATATAACTATAAAAAAAGGAAGCCGTCGGCTTCCTTTTTTTATTTGCTTATTTTGTTTATCCTTCAAATTCGAGATCATCATCTCCACCGCCATTTCTGCCATTTCGTTCTCGTTGTTTCTTTTGGTTAAAACGATAAGTGAAGGACAGATTAAAACTTCGTTGACGCCATTGGAATTCACTGTCAGAATTAAATGTTGGTGTAAAAGACTCACTTTGTCGTTTTCGTGAATTGAAAATATCACTTACCCTGAATGCTAATGAAGCCTTATCTTTAAAAAGGTCTTTACTGAATGCCAGATCCGTAGAGAAAATTCCTTTATTTTTACTTTGGGCTGTTTCACTTGGCCCACGATAAAACAATCGGGTTTGCCAGTCTATTTCTCCTGGAAGGGTATATTTCGCATTTAATCTTGCAAACCAACTTAAGTTTTCTGCATCGAAATTTTGGCCTTCATAATCGCCTCGTGTAATCGACTGAAATAAATTAAAATTGGCATTGATATTAAATACTCTATTCGGCCTGAATGTGGCTGTGATCTCTCCACCATAGCGATCGTTGGTCGCCAGATTTACTGGTGTTCTTATAATTACAGGAACTTCTGTTCCTCCAACAATGGCAGTGTCACCCGAATCCAGGCTTACGAAATTGAAAACGTCAGTTGCATGTTGAAAATAAACCGAACCGTTTAAGGTCAGTTTTCCAAGTCGCCTTAAATAGCCTAAATCAAAGGCGCTGGACAAACTCGGATCAAGATCCGGATTTCCCTGAAACAAATTTGTCGCACTACTTCTTGATGGAAACGGATTGATAAATCGTGAACGCGGACGTCTTATTCTTCTATTAAAACCAAGGGTTAAGGTCTCATCTTCACTCAACTCCAGGCCAAGATTAACCGTTGGAAACAATTGTGTATAGTTCTTTTTCTCTAAATCATTACTCGTTACCTGATTAATGGAGATACGGGTATTTTCCATACGCAAGCCGAACAGATATGAGAATTTCTCTCCTAATTTATTGCCGTATTGCGAATAAAAGGCATTAACATCCTGAGAAAACAATAGGTTATTACTCAAATCGGTACTCAGTTCAAAATTGTTGCCGTCTTCACTAAATAAAACCATGTAATCCGTATCAAGGTCAAGGAAATTGCCTCGATAACCTAATTCAAACTGACCATTAGCTCCGATAGGTTTAACATAGTCAGCTTGCAATAAAATACGATCCTGATTCTCTATGGTTGATACATCTTCAACGTCAATACCATCTTGTTCGATCAGGGATAACTCGGTTTCCTGACTGTCTTCAAACTGAAAATCTACAGTGAGCTTATGTTGACTGTCACCGCCAAATTGTTTGTCATAGTTCAATGAATATTGAACGGTTTTATCATCTTCATTCTCGGGATCGAAACGCAATGTACGGTTAATTAGTCCACCTGATCCATCAAATTCATCCAGTATATTTGTGGTATTACTTTCATTATCGCTGTCCCTGTATACCAATGAAGCGGTCAAAGACGAAGTCTCATTGACATACCATTCCACTCCGGTGTTTGTGCTAAAACTTTTTCTTAGTCGATCAAATTCACGTTCCTCTGTGATGAATGTACTGGGATCATCACCATTGAAGAATTCAGTATCAGTAAACGAGTTACCCGGGACTTCCCTGTAATTGTAGCTGGAGGTATTAAAAACATTCAAATCGCCATACCTGAAATTTATGTTTCCGGAAACACCGGCAGCAGTTGGGTGGCCACCACTTATGGTAATGGCACCATTTAATCCTTGCAACTTGCTACGTCTTAGGATAATATTCAAAATACCTGCCGATCCTTCAGCATCATAGCGGGCAGATGGCGATGTAATGACCTCAACACGCTCAATGGATTCTGCAGGTAATTGCCTTAAGGCATCCGTTGAATTCAATCCGACCAAGCCTGAAGGTTTCCCGTTTATTAGAATTCGTACATCATCATTTCCTCTTAGCGAAACGTTACCTTCAACATCCACAGATACAGAAGGTACATTATCCAAGACATCACTCACGGTTCCACCTCTTACAGTCAAATCTCGCCCTACATTATATATTTTCTTATCCAGTTTAATTTCAACTGTGGTACGCTCGGCAATGATCTCAACCTCATCTAATGATTCAGCATCGATCTCCAAGGCAAAGACTCCAATGTTCTCATTCGACTGAATATCACGGTTTTCAAGTGTGATGGTTTTAAACGCGATGAACTCGATCCTTACATCATAAACACCTTGTTGAACACGAATACTGAACTCGCCTTGCTCGTTGGTAATACCACCCGTGATCACTTTGTTGGCTCTACGACTATAAAAAGAGATGGTTGCATATTCAAGTGGCTGCCCGGTATCTTTTTCAACGACCTTTCCGGAAACAGTGACATTTTTAAGATCGACTGCAGTGTCTGGCGTATTTGTCTTCGGACTGGATTCAATCCCTCCGGGAGTTTGTTGGGCTAAAAGAAAGTTAATGCCAATAGACATTAAAAGGACGGTAAACATATTTTTGCTCATGACAATGATTTACATATATGAATGCAAAAATATATTTTGGTTTAAAGGGGTCGGGTTAATCTTTTGTTAAAAGAAAAAATATGAATTTTAAGCTGCTAAATAATATCTAAAATTCGCTTGGGAGGACGGCCAATGACCGCTTTATCGCCATTGATAACAATTGGACGTTCAATAAGTTGTGGATATTTTGCCATGACCTGAATGAGTTCCTGGTCTGAAAAGTTTAGCGTCTTAAAATTTTCCTTCCAAATGGATTCATTTTTCCTAACCAATTCTATGGGTTTGATATTGAGAATCTTAATAATTTTTCCAAGCTTTTCTTCGCTAAGTGGAATATCCAGATATTTTATAGCCTTATAGTCGGCTTTTCTGGTTTCCAGAATATCGAGGCAATCTCTGGATTTACGGCATCTCGGATTGTGATAAATTACGATCATGATTTAATTGTTAGGCGAATAAAAATAGTGTTTATAATTTGCAATGGCAATAAATCTTAGGCCTCATCTTTTTGCCCCATCATCATCAAATAGGCTTTTAAAAAGGAATCAATGGCTCCGTCCATAATGGCGTCCACATTCCCAGTCTCATGATTTGTCCTTACGTCTTTCACCAATTTATAAGGATGCATTACATAATTTCTAATCTGACTTCCCCATTCAATTTTCATCTTTCCTGATTCAATATCATCACGTGCCGCTTGACGTTTTTTGAGTTCAATTTCATACAATTGCGATTTTAGCATTTGCATGGCACGGTCTCTGTTATCGTGCTGGGATCTGGTTTCCGAACAGGAAATTTGAATTCCTGTAGGTTTATGGGTTAATTGAACTTTGGTTTCTACCTTATTTACATTTTGTCCGCCGGCACCGCTTGATCGTGCCGTTGTAATTTCAATATCGGAAGGATTAATGTCAATCTCGATCGAATCATCAACCAATGGATAGACATAAACAGAAGCAAAACTCGTATGTCGTTTCGCATTGCTGTCAAAAGGTGAAATTCGAACCAGGCGATGTACACCGTTTTCTCCTTTCAGCCATCCAAAAGCATAGTCGCCTTCAATTTGAAGGGTGACCGTCTTAATCCCGGCGACGTCACCTTCCTGATAATTGAGTTCCTTGACTTTGAAATTATTTTTTTCGGCGTACATTAAATACATCCGCATGAGCATTTTAGCCCAATCGCAGCTTTCGGTACCGCCGGCGCCAGCTGTTATTTGAAGGACTGCACTCAGATTATCACCTTCTTCCGACAGCATATTTCTAAATTCAAGATCTTCGATGAATTCAGACGTTTTTTTGAATTGTGTTTCAATCTCTTCCATAGACGATTCCCCATCTTTATAGAATTCATAAAGAATTTCGAGTTCATCAACAAGAGTCTTCGATTGGTTATAATCGGACACCCATTTTTTGTTTATCCGAAGTTCCTTCATCACAAGCTCTGCTGCTTTTGAATCATTCCAAAAATTGGGGTCGAAGGTCTTTTCTTCTTCGTTTTGAATTTCTATGAGTTTGGCATCAACGTCAAAGATACTGCCTTAAGTCACCAAGGCGTTTAACAAGATCTTGAACTTGATCGGAAGTCACCATAATAAAATTGATTTCTACAAAAATAGAATTAATAGAGATTTATAAAAATAATATGTAGTTTTATATTCTTAATTTTTTATTATGAAAAAAACCATTCTTGGCGCAGTATTTTTTCTTACTGTATCATTTGCATTCTCACAAGGATTAAAAGACAAAAAACTCAAAACATATTCAGGTTTTTTTGATTTCTATTACGAAGAATCTCAAGACAAAATTTATCTAAAAGTAAAGGACCTAAATAAAGACTTCCTATACATCAATTCGTTGTCCAGCGGTATTGGCAGTAATGACATAGGATTAGATCGCGGACAATTAGGAAATGAACGGCTTGTTAAATTTCAAAAAGCCGGAAACAAATTATTATTGGTACAGCCCAATTTAGATTATCGGGCGATTACTGACAATGAACTGGAACGCCGAAGCATCGAACAAGCTTTCGCGAAATCAGTACTGTATGGATTTAAAATAGTCGAAACCCAGGATGATGGCATCGTCATTGACCTGACTCCTTTTTTAATGCAGGATACCCATGGTGTTGCAAACCGCTTGAAACGATCTAAAGAAGGAACCTATAAAGTTGATGCCAGCAAAAGCGCCTTATCATTAGAGCGTACGAAGGCATTTCCAAAGAATGTTGAATTTGAGGCATTGCTCACTTTTAGTGGCCAACCAACAGGTCAGAATTTACGAACTGTGGCACCAACGGCTTCATTGGTTTCAGTCATTCAACATCATTCCTTTATCGAACTACCTGATAACAACTATAAACCCAGAGAATTTGATGTTCGAAGTGGTGGGATATTTGTGTCATATATGGACTATGCCACTCCGGTCCAGGAACAAATTAGAAAGCGCTATGTGATCAGACATCGTCTGGAAAAGAAGGATCCCACTGCAGCTGTAAGTGAGGCAAAGGAACCCATCATTTATTATTTGGATCCGGGCACTCCCGAACCTGTACGTTCTGCTCTTTTAGATGGTGCGCGATGGTGGAATCAGGCCTATGAAGCCATAGGATTCAAAGATGCCTATCAGGTAAAAATGTTACCGGCTGATGCCGACCCAATGGATTGCAGATACAATGTCATTCAATGGGTACATCGCTCGACAAGAGGATGGAGTTATGGTGCAAGTGTTGTTGACCCTAGAACAGGTGAGATCATAAAAGGCCATGTAAGTTTAGGGAGTTTACGCATTCGACAGGATTTTTTAATAGCACAGGCACTATTGAATAAACCCTTTGCAAATAGCGACGACAATTATAAGCCAATGCTTGATATGGCAGTGGCCAGAATTCGACAATTAAGTGCCCACGAAGTTGGGCATACCATTGGTTTTGCGCATAATTTTGCTGCCAGCACGAACAATAAGGCATCGGTTATGGATTATCCGCATCCTTCAGTGTCATTAAGAAATGGTGTTATAGATGTAAACAATGCCTACGCAACAGGCATTGGCGAATGGGACAAGGTAACGGTTGCCTATAGTTATTCTGAATTTGGAGGCAATGTTGATGAGAAGGCCGCCCTAAATGAAATCTTAGAGAATGCTCAAAAAAGAGGCCTTCGATTTATAACCGACAGTGATGCACGTCCTGCAGGTGGGGCGCATGCTTTGGCTCACTTATGGGATAATGGAGAAAGTGCTACAGACGAATTAAAAGATGTTTTGGCCATAAGAGCAAAGGCGATGTCAAATTTCTCAGTGGATAATATCCGAACCAATGAACCCTATTCTGTTCTGGAGGATGTCTTTGTTCCATTATATTTCTTTCATAGGTATCAAACTGAAGCGGCAGTAAAGCTGGTAGGAGGACTTGATTATAACTATGCTGTTAAAGGCGATGGACAATTTACAACGAGGGCCATTAGTGAAGACATTCAAAAAGATGCGCTCAATGCTTTGTTAATGACCTTGTCCGCCGAAAATTTAGCAATACCTAAAAATAAATTAGATCTATTTCCTCCGCGGGCTTTCGGATTTTGGCGTTCGCGAGAGTCTTTTAAAGGTAAAACAGGTGTTGCATTCGATCCTTATAGTGCGGCATCCACCGCTAGTGATATGACCTTAAAATTATTAATGAATCATGAACGAGCTAATCGATTGATCCAGCAAAAAAGTTTAGATGCCGATCAATTGGCGTTAGAAGATGTTTTTAAAACGATAATCAATAATTCATTTA
>JABDLA010000016.1 GCA_013001965.1 Flavobacteriaceae bacterium
TAAGATTGTTAAGTTTGAGACCTTTGAAGAACTTGAAAGAAACTTCGGGGGATTTGATTTTTCAAACAGTAGCTTTCTTATTAAAGGATCTCGTGGTATGGCGTTGGAGCGGGTTGTAGATTTTATCCATTAGCACGTTTTCAAACCTGGCTGTCGGTACACAGCGACAATCTCAAACAGCTGCCCTTAGGATTACTGCGTTGATCCAGATTTATCCTCTGCTGCAAATACAATCCCTAACAGCTGCGCTTAGGATTAACTGCGTTGATCCAGATTTATCCTCTGCTGCAAATACAATCCCTAACAGCTTCGCTTAGGATTAACTGCGTTGATCCAGATTTATCCACTACTGCAAATACAATCCCCAAACAGCTCTGCTGTTTTGAATTTTAGTATATAAAAAATGATCCTGCAAGCAGTTCATTTTTTATATACTAAAATCCCGATGCAAATTGCATCGGGATTGTGCTTGATGTGGGTCATACTGGATTCGAACCAGTGACTTCTACCCTGTCAAGGTAACACTCTGAACCAACTGAGTTAATGACCCTTTAAGAGTTTGTAAATGTAAGTTTAAAAAATAAAAAAATCCACATCTATTGGTGGATTTTTGGTGATAATGTGTGCGCGAAGGATTATTGCATGATCCCTAATCACCCTCTGCTGCAAATACAAAATCTCACGACTGCGTCGCTTGCATTTTTTATTTCCTCAAATTTTTAAGACTGAAGTCTTGGCATTTTCGGAAATAAAAAATCCACACCATCCGGTGTGGAATTTGTGCTTGATGTGGGCGCGAAGGGATTCGAACCCCTGACCCCTTGGGTGTAAACCAAGTGCTCTGAACCAACTGAGCTACGCGCCCTTTCAATTGGATTGCAAATATAAGTCAGAAAATCAATCTACCAAATAAATTCATTCAAAAATCTAAAGTATTTCGGCGACCACAAATGTACTTCCGCCAACGTAGATTAAATCATCATTTTTTGCATTTTTTAAAGCGGATTTCAATGCGTTTTTAACCGAATTATAAACTTCGCCCTTATAATTTCTTTTTACAAATTCAGCCTTTAATTCAATGGCATTCATCCCACGTTCAATTTGAGGTTTGCAAAAATAATAGCTGGCTTTTTTTGGAAACAAACGAATGATTTCATCCAGGTTTTTTTCTTTAACAAACCCTAAAACAAAATGAAGGTGATCATATTTTTCGGTGCCCAGTTGATTCATTATGTAGATCAGCCCTTCCTTATTATGAGCTGTATCACAGATCACTTTAGGATTGGTTTGCAGAATCTGCCAACGACCGAGTAAACCCGTATTTTTAATAACATTTAATAGACCGCTTCTAATATGATCATTGGAAATATCAAATCCTTTATAGGTCAATTCCTCAATGGTTTGAACGGCCGTTCTAATATTGTGCTTCTGGTAACTTCCTAAGAGGTCCGATTTATAACTAGAAACATCAGTTCGTTGGTCTGCAAAGGTTATTTTTGAGGAATGATCATCTGCCAGTTTTCTGAAAATGGACTTCGTTTCTTCCTGAGTTTCACCTATGACGACCGGAATTTTAGATTTGATAATCCCGCCCTTTTCTTTCGCGATCTGGCTCATGGATTTACCGAGAAACGGCGTATGATCATAACCAATATTAGTAATTACCGATACTTCCGGGATAATAATATTCGTTGAATCCAATCGGCCGCCAAGTCCAACTTCAATAATGCCAATATCAACTTTATTTTTAGCAAAATACTCGAAGGCCATCCCCACTGTCATTTCAAAAAACGAGAATTTTTGTTGTTCAAAAAACGCTTTGTTTCGTTTTATAAATTGAATAACAAATTGCTTGCTAATACATTGTCCGTTGATTTTAATGCGCTCCCGAAAATCTTTTAAATGTGGTGAAGTATATAATCCAACGGTATAGTTTGCTTCCTGCAGTATTGAAGCAAGCATATGACTGGTAGAACCTTTACCATTGGTCCCTGCAACATGAACAGACTTAAATTGGTTCTCCGGATGTTTTAAATGATCTGCAAGTAGTATTATATTGGACAAATCGGCCTTATATGCTGATTGACCTTTGTTTTGATACATTGGAAGCTGAGAGAACATCCAGTTTACAGTATCTGTATAATTCATTTATTGGTTGGTGAAATTGATGCTTACAAAACCGATCTGACGCTGTGGTGCATTTGAATCTGGCGGCCATTTAAAGGATTCGGCAATTTTTTTTGCGGGTGTTAGTAGACATGCCGCATTATTGGTAGTCCCCCGTTCTCCGGGACTGGCTTTTATCACATTCCCTTGTCTGTTGACTTCAATTTTTACAACTACCATTCCGTATTCAAAGCAATCCTGTTGCTGGGGTTTGAATGTGGGTCTTCCTCTCCCATTTAAACCATAACCTACACCACCGCTTCCTGAACCGGGCTGTCCGAAATAACTCGGGGCATATGGATCGCCATCCAATTGGCCTTTATCACCGGCTTTATCATCGTTGCCCTCACTGCCACTTTCTGAGCCATCCGATTTGCCAATACCACCAATCATATCATCCAGTTTCTTCTTTTTAGCCTCTTGTTCTTTGCGTTCTCTTTCAATACGCTCTGCCTCTGCTTTTGCCTTAGCTTCAGCTTCGGCCTTTTTGCGGGCTTCCGCTTCCTTCTGCTTCTTCATGGCAATGCTTTCGGCATTGTCTTCGGTAAGAACTTCCTCCTTATTGGCTTGAGGTGTGGCCGCTTCTGGCTGCGATTCCTGGACATTAGGTTGTTTGTTGATATCGAGTGGTTCGGACTTAATGGGCTTTTTAGGTTGAATTTTTCCGCTGCCAAAATCGGTTGTACCAAAGTTAACCGCAATTCCATATTCTTCAGGTGGGTCTATATATTTCGGACCAACAATGAAAATAAGGAGCAGTAAAATAACCGCGATGAGCGTTGTCAATCGCGCTGAATCCTTTTCATGTTTGGTCTTGAAATACTTTAACATTTTAATTCGGCTTCACTGCTAGGATCACCTTGAATTTATTTCTATTGGCAATGTCCATCACTTTGACAACATTATCAACGGGTACAGATTTTTCGGCTCTTAACACTATTGTGGGTTTGGATTCATTAGACAACACTGCAACGAGTTCCCGTTCCAATACACTTTCCCCAACGCGTTTTTGATCGATATAATAAGTGAGGTCTTTCTGAATACTAACGGCAACCGATTTTTTATTCTCCGTTTTACCACTGGCCTTTGGTAACAATATATCAATGGCATTTGTGGTCACCAGGGTTGAGGCCAACATAAAAAATATCAACAACAAAAACACAATATCTGTCATTGACGACATATTGAATTCCGGGGTTATTCTATTTCTTCCTCTGATGTTCATAATTATACTGGCTCATTTAAATGTTCTAAAAAGTCAACCGAGTTGGCTTCCATTTTATGAATCACTTTATTTGTTCTGGCCACTAGATGGTTATAACATATGTAGGCAATAATTCCTACAATTAAACCAGCGACTGTTGTTGTCATGGCTGTATACAATCCATCTGCCAGCAATTTGATATCGATCTGGCCGCCCGAGTTTGCAATTTCAAATATTGATAATATCATACCAATTACTGTACCAAGGAATCCAAGCATCGGTGCAGCTCCGGCGATTGTAGCCAAAACACTAACATTTTTTTCGAGTCCGTAAACTTCTAATCGCCCGGCATTTTCTATAGCGATGTTGATATCTTCAAGAGGTCGGCCAATCCTGGCAATGCCTTTGTCGATAAGCCTTGAAACCGGTGAATTCTGCTGAGCACAAATTATTTTGGCTGCTTCAACCTTACCGCTAGATACATGATCTTTAATTTGATTCATAAAATTAGGATCGACCTTAGATGCGGCTTTTATTGCAAAAAGACGTTCAAAATAGATATAGGTAGCCACCATGAGAAGAACGAACAAGAGCATTATGATAAGTTGTCCAGCAAACCCACCACTTTTTATCAATTCGATAATGGATAAGGTTTTTTCAACAGATTCGTCCTCTAATAGCACTTCTGTTCCGTCCTGAACAGCGCTTAATATTGTTGTATTTAGCATACGTTAAGAGTTAATTAGATACTGAATAATAACGACTAAAATTCAATTTAAGTATTTCAAAACCACATTCTAGTCATGAAGAATCCTAAGGCACCTGCAATGAATCCAACCAGGGCCAGCCAGGATATTTTTCTTAAGTACCAGAAAAAGTCTATTTTTTCCATCCCCATAGCAACTACACCTGCTGCCGAACCAATGATGAGCATGCTACCACCTGTTCCGGCCGAATAGGCAATAAAATGCCATAATTGGTCGTCCATTGGTTCAGAGAACATTCCTAAACTGGCAGCAACCAGGGGAACATTATCAATTATTGCCGATCCAACACCCAGCGCTAGCACAACAAGGTCCGATACAGCTGTACCATCAATCTCTGTACCCACCATAGGCGTTGATTCCTTTAAAGTATTTGCAAAGCCAAACAGGAGACCCAATGATTCTAAGGCTGCTACAGCCATTAATATCCCAAGGAAAAACAGGATACTTGGCATTTCAATTTTAGATAATGAATGATGTACAGGGCTGTGTCGTGCATGTGCATCACTTTCTGTTCTGTCAAAATCGGAGAGACTGAATTTTGAATGGCTATAAATTTCTGCGAAAATGGCAACAACACCTAAAGCCAGCATCATGCCTACATATGGAGGCAAATGTGTTACCGTTTTAAATATAGGTACCGATACTATGGAAGCCAATCCTAAATACAGCATGGTGGGTCCAAACTTTGAAGGATCCTGATCATTATCTTCTTCTTCATCGAATTCCAAATCACCTTTAAATGCTGGTAAGAAGGATGCAATAAACACAGGAACAACCGTACAAATTAAAGAAGGAATGAACAGATATTTGATCAGGTTTAATGTGGTCACCTTATCTCCAATCCACAACATCGTTGTTGTTACATCACCTATTGGAGACCATGCTCCTCCGGCGTTGGCACTTATAACAATAAGTCCGGCAAACCATAATCGCGTTGTTCGGTCATGCACTATTTTTTGGAGAATTGAAATGAGAACTATAGTTGCTGTAAGATTATCAATAATCGCAGATAAGATAAATGCTAAAACTGCAAAAATCCAGAGGACTTTCTTCTTGCTTTTCGTCTTGATGTATCCCTTTATTGTTGAGAATCCATCAAAATAATCAATGATCTCAACAATGGTCATCGCTCCTAAAAGGAAGACTAAAATTTCGGCGGTTTTCCCTAGATGATGCAAGAGAGTTTCCTCCAAATAATGCATTTTGTCTTCATGACCCAGGCCTTCAAAATTATCGACAAGCCCATGCTTACTTGAGTCAAACCAACTGCTAAAATCATCAATGCCAAATGATATCATGGCCCAACTAATGGCCATCATTACCAATGCAGGAATTAGCTTATCAATCTTTAAATTATGTTCAAGGGTAATCGCTAAATAACCGACAATAAATACAATAATGATTAAGGTTTCCATAAGTTAAAAAAGTTGGTTTAACACTTTATAATTTTAGAATTTATTTCATTCATTCGAAAAAAATTCTGCGCATTAACCAGTTTTTAAAAAAAATACTCCCTTATGATTCTATTGAAAGAACGATCATATTAATTTTTCTTTTGGGGGATTTAAATCAAAAATTTAGAAGTAATGCATTTATTTAAAAGTTGGCAAATGTCTACAGGCAAATATAAAAAACTATAGATGCAATTTGGAATAAATAAAATTAATTATCCCTTAAAAATAACTCCTGAGCTATGATCTCTTTGGGCACCGGTAACCGTTTGAAGACAATTGACCTCATTTCTTATTCTCAATACGCCTAATAAAGCAAATACAAGAGCTTCCTTAAAATCAATGATATCAGTTGAAGGAATGATAATTTCTCCCTTAACAAGAGCTTTTAAACGTTCTATTAAAAACGAATTATAGGCACCCCCTCCACTAACCAAAATTCTGGGTTTCGTTTTCTCATTCAGACTTTTTGAAATTTGAATTGCCATATGTTCCACCAAAGTCCGAAGAACATCTATATTGGAATTTTGATTTTTTTCTAAAAGAGGAAGTATATTGCTTTTTACCCATTCAAGACCTAATGATTTTGGTGCCGGTTCTTCATAATAGCTCAAGGCATTCAATTGTTCCAACAATTGTAAATTAATAGTGCCACTTCTGGCAAAGTTGCCTTGATCATCATATTTCGAACCTAATTTATTAGCATAGGTGTTAAGAATTATATTCACCGGACATACATCATAAGCTAGTCGCATGCCATTATACTCATAAGACAGATTTGCAAATCCACCCAGATTCAGGCAGATATCAAATTCATGAAAAAGTAATTCATCTCCTATTGGAACCAGAGGTGCTCCTTGTCCGCCAAGTTTGACGTCCTGAATTCTAAAATCGCAAACAACGGTTTTTTTGAGTCGCTTAGAAAGTAGTTCCAGATTTCCAATTTGGTAGGTCAATTGGTTCTCCGGTTGATGGAGTACGGTATGGCCATGTGAACATATGGCATCTAAATTTACAATGTTGTGCTTCTTAATAAAAAAGTCAATCTTATCTGCCAGGAAATCGGTGTATTCGATGTCCAGTTGGGTTAGTTCCGATGATCTCAAATCGACGGCTGAACTTAATCTTAAGGTCCATTCTTTTGAATACCCTAGAGTTTCAGAGGCGATAATTTTGAATTTCCATTTTTGGTCAAATTCAAAATGAGCATAGCAAAGGTCGAGGCCATCAAGAGAAGTTCCGGACATTACGCCCAGGACATGATATGAATTGGTTTTCATATTCGTAAAAATAAAAAAGGATTATTGAATATTCATCATTTATAAATTATCTTTGTAATCATTTTTTCCGAATCCTTTAATATTTAAAATCAAATGGATTTTAATCTTACAGAAGAACATTTAATGATTCGCGATGCTGCTCGCGATTTTGCTCAAACCGAATTACTACCCGGCGTTATTGAGCGTGATGAAAAACAAACCTTTCCGGATGACATCGTAAAAAAAATGGGGGAACTCGGTTTTATGGGAGTTATGGTCGATCCTGAATATGGTGGGAGTGGCATGGATACGATTTCCTATGTTCTCATTATGGAAGAATTATCTAAAATTGATGCTTCTGCATCAGTCATTGTATCGGTAAATAATTCATTGGTGTGTTTTGGTTTGCAGAAATATGGCAGTGCATTCCAAAAAGAAAAGTATTTGTCGAAGTTAGCGAAAGGCGAATTTGTTGGTGCATTTTGTTTAAGTGAACCGGAAGCAGGCAGTGATGCAACCTCTCAAAAAACAACGGCCATTGATAAAGGGGATCATTATCTGATCAATGGTACCAAGAACTGGATCACCAATGGCGGGCGATCGGATGTTTATTTGGTCATGGCTCAAACCGATCGCGAAAGGGGACATAAGGGTATCAATGCCTTTATTCTGGAAAAAGGCATGCCTGGATTTGATATTGGACCAAAGGAAGATAAGCTGGGAATTCGCGGAAGTGATACACATACGCTTCAGTTCAATGATGTAAAGGTGCCTAAGGAAAATCGCATTGGAGAAGATGGTTTCGGATTTAAATTTGCCATGAAAACCTTGTCGGGTGGACGCATTGGTATTGCGGCTCAGGCGCTTGGAATTGCAACTGGCGCTTATGAACTGGCCCTGAAATATTCTAAAGAACGGAAAGCTTTTGGAACCGAAATATGCAATCATCAGGCTATTGCTTTTAAACTGGCCGATATGGCCACTGAAATTGAAGCGGCACGTCACTTGGTGATGAAAGCGGCCTGGGAAAAAGATCAAGGATTGAATTATGATCTGTCCAGCGCCATGGCTAAATTATATGCCTCTAAAGTGGCAATGGAACAAACGGTGGAAGCTGTCCAGATACATGGTGGGAATGGCTTTGTAAAGGAATATCATGTAGAGCGGATGATGCGTGATGCGAAGATCACTCAAATTTATGAAGGGACATCTGAGATTCAGAAAATTGTAATTTCAAGAAGTGTCTTACGAGACTAGTGGTGGGAATACACTTATTATTATTTCAAGGGAAATTTTAAAATCACTTTAGTCCCTGTTGGTTCATCATTATCGTCATACAGATCGATAAACTGAAGGTCATAGTCATTATGCATGGACTGAGCGAAGTTTTTTAATCGTTCTTCGGTGATTGCTATGCCTACCGAATTTCGCTTGTGAATTTTCTTCTGTTTGATCTTTCCTGCCTTTTTTCGCCCAATGCCATTATCCTGAATTTCGATCTTTAGAAATTCTGATTGTTCCTTCTCAACATGAATTCTCAATTGCCTGTCTTCATTTTTTGACGAAAGACCGTGCCAGATCGAATTTTCAAGAAACGGCTGAAGTATAAGTGAAGGAATTTTAATGGATTCCAAGTTTATATCTTCTTCAACTCTCATTTGAAAATTGATCGTGTTATTAAATCTGATATTCTCAATATTGACATACAATTCTGTCGTTTCCAACTCATCGTTAAGGCTGATGACTTCCACCATTGAGGACGACAATATCTTCCTGATCAGCTTTGAAAACTTATTTAAATAATAAACGGCATTTTCTTTTTCATTGTCGATGATATACCGTTTTATAGAGTTCAGAGAATTAAAAATAAAATGCGGGTTCATTTGACTGCCAAGCGCAACCACTTTTAATTCGGATAATTCCTTTTCAAATTTCATTTTGACATTCTCCAACTTTTCAAGCTCGGCTTTTTGACTTAAACCTTTTAAATCGCGCTCCAATCCCTTTTGAATTTTTACACGCAATTTCTCGTTCTTTTTAAGTTGCTTGATCAATTTTTCCTGAGACTTGTTGCGTTCTTCCCGTATACGCTTTTGTTTATGTCCCAGACCCAATGAAAAAAAGATGTTTTCGACAAGCAGACCAATATAGAAAATGGAATATCGCAATTCGTTCTCTACTGGTAAGAGTTTTAATTTAAAAATAACGGTGGCCGTTATTGAACTCACAAAAAGAAACAATGAGCCAATGATAATGTAATATTTCAGTTTGTTATCAATCTTAAACAAGGGGATATAGCTTACTATAGCCAGAATAAAAATGCATACCAGAAATATTAGATCACCCTTCCAAATGAATTGCATGTTACCGGTAATTCGATACAGTATTTCAAAAATCACCGTAGCAATAAAAATGAGATATACCGATCGAAATATAAATCGATGCCAGGTTTTTGAATATCGTTTCAATTCAATAAAGGTAAAGGCGAATATAAAATACAGGAGATTATAGGTCCAGGTGATATTGATATTGAAATCTTTAAGATAATAATTGA
>JABDLA010000033.1 GCA_013001965.1 Flavobacteriaceae bacterium
GGTCTTATCTATCCTTATATGATCAAAAGGGTAAAAAATAAAAAGGCCTATAAATTGACTTTTTACTGGACTGTTTTTGCCGTAATTCTGCTGTCGATCATCCCCGAAAAAAAATCGCGTTATCTAATGCCGGTTTTAATTCCGCTGGCGTTAAATACCGGCTTTTATATCAACTACCTCATCCGGAATATTAAGGACTTAGGCTCAAAATTGGAAATGTTTCCGGTCTATCTCAACTTTATTTTGATGGCAATTATCGGATTAGGGTTCTCGGTTGGAGGCTATATATTTCTTAAGGACAAGGCTAATGTAAACTGGCTCATCTTCGGTTTGGCCTCGGTCGTCCTTGCTTTTATTGGCCTGAGTATATTGGTGCAGTTGAAAAAGAAACGCATGAAGCATTTATTTTATGCGGTGATCCTATTCGTTGTATCGGCCTATGTTTTTGTTTCACCATTATCAAAACATATCAAGACCCATGCCCAAAACCCAATTTCACAATTGAAGGATCAAACAGCAGCCGAAGGCTTGAATGTATACCGATTAGATTATGTTTCGCCAGAAATGATCTGGCAATTTGGTGATGAGTTAACTTCCATAAAGTCGAACGATTCAACCTTTGATTTTCCTTCGGAAGCAAAATTTGGAATCCTCACAAAAGAATTAAGCGATGAAGACAAAAAGAAAATTAACAGCGACTATATTATGGAATTCAGAGATACATTTGATCTCAACACAGTAAGTCCGGAATCAAAGAAATACAGAAGCCGATTGGTGAATTCCTTTTATGTATTAACTAAGAAATAAACTTATTTCTTAAATAAATTTGTAGTCGGTAAAAAACGTAGCCGGCAGTTGCTCCAAAGATCATTCCGAAGAATATATCCAATGGATAATGCACGCCTACATAAATTCTACTGTAGGCCACCATAGCACTCCAAAACAATAAAATGAAGATCAAATTCTTATAATAAGGTTTCAGCAAAAGGCCTGCAAAAACCGCTGCTGCCATTGAATTTGAAGAATGACCCGAGAAAAAACCATAGCGCCCGCAACGTTCAGCTATGTATCGCGTTAATTCCATGATGCCTTCAGCACGACACGGGCGTGGCCGTTCAATGCCATGTTTGAATAAATTGGTCACTTGATCGGTAAAAGTGATCATTGCCGTAACGACCAGGGCGAGTAGTATCAAAACCTTCCATCCCAACTGTTTATATATCAAATAAAACAGGATGGCATACAATGGGACAAAAGTAAATTCATGAGTTACAATTAACCAAAATCGATCCCATGTTGGCGTTCCCAGATTGTTTAAAAACAGGAACAGTTCATGATCATATTCAATGATTTTTTCAAACATATAATCTAATCCTCATATCTTGAAACTTCCCTGTCATAGAACCGGGACGCTTGTTCTATTAAATTTTCTGTTTCACTCAATAGTTCCTTTTCATCATGTTGATCAAAATCTTCCAGCCATTCAACCTCATCATCTTCCAGATTAATTATAAATCTTGGAAATTCGGTATGGATGACATAAATGGCATCGGGATGATCGGTATTGTCGCCGAGAATAAATTTTGGAAATTCCATCAGTTCATCATTTGTTTTTGCGAAATTAATCGTTTTGTAAGATAATTAAATCGAATATATAGTAAAATTCCGGCAGAAGTTAATCCAACCAATAGACCCAGCCAAATACCAAAGCTTCCCAGTTCCTCTTCTTTACCGAAATAATAGCTTATAGGGAATCCAATTAACCAATAGGCAATAAAGGTTATCAGGGTTGGGATTTTAACATCCTGAAGTCCTCGTAATGCACCAAGAACCATCACTTGCAAGCTGTCACTTAATTGAAAAATAGCAGCCGCAAGCAGCAACTGTGCAGCGATAACGACAACTTCAGAAGTATCTTTGAAATTCAATGGATCATCCAGATCGACATAAATTTTCGGTAATTCATTATGAAAAACAAAGAAGAACATGGCAAAAATAAAGGCCAGTCCTAATCCTAATAAAAATATGGACTGGGCAATGCGTCTTAATTCTACATAATTTTGCAGCCCTTTTTGGTTTCCAACACGAATCATAGCGGCCACGCTCAATCCTATGGCTACCATAAACGTCATAGATGACAAATTTAGTGCGATTTGATTAGCAGCCTGGGCGTTCTTTCCAAGTAATCCGCTTAGCCATATAGCTGCCGTAAATATGGCAACTTCAAAGAACATTTGCATGGCGCTTGGAAAACCAAGATTCAGGATCTTCTTAAGCATCCTATTTTCCAGAACGAACAATTTTATATGTGTCACATAGGCTTTCGACTTCTCTTTTTGGGTCAGTAACCACCATAAGAAGAACAGCATGATACAGCGCGCTACAAGCGTGCCCACTGCTGCCCCAACAATGCCCATTTTGGGCAATCCAAGTTTGCCGAAAATTAATCCGTAATTCAATATGACATTAACAACATTGGCGAGAATCGTCGCATACATCGGATATTTGGTCATTGACAGCCCATCGCTAAATTGTTTAAATGCCTGAAAAATGATAAGCGGAATCAATGAAATTGCTACCAGGTCGAGATAGGGTTTTGCAAGCACAACGACCTCCTTAGGCTGTTCCATTAAATACATCAAAGGTTTTGCCAATAGGATCATTATAAAAAGTAGGACACTTAGAACAGTACAGAGAAACAGGCCATGTTTGAAGGAGGATTTCCCCTTTTCAAAATTATGTCCTGAATCGGCTTCAGCAACTAATGGGGTTATTGCCGTTGAAAACCCTATTCCTAAAGACATTGCAATAAAAATAAAACTATTCCCAAGGGATACTGCTGCCAATTCGGCCGACCCCAATTGACCAACCATTATATTATCAACCAAACTCACAAACGTATGCCCTAACATACCAAGCATAACCGGAGTTGCCAGTTTAAGGTTATATTTAAATTCTTTAGTATAGTTGGTTAGCACAAATGCGTTTTAAGAACCACAAAGTTAACTTTTGAGTTCATATATCATTAATTTATTGTGAGTATCATAAAGGTTGTTGATAAAATTTTTTAAAAAAAATGCAAAACTTTATATTTATATTATTAACATTGTAAATGTTTCGGGTTTGAAAGATATTCTTAAACACTTTTGTATCACGAAACAAAATGAAACTTTTTTCTTCAATATTTTAGAGGGATTTTAAAATTATACAACGTAAAAAGTTTCGAAACTGAAAAAAGGGGAATTTTTTAAATTCCCCTTTTTGATTTTCAGCTGTCTATTTAATTCATTCTTCTTCGTCGGACTTTGCCTCTTCTAACAAATTCAACATTTGTTTTGACTGAAGAATGTTGTACCATCGAATTACTTTTTTAATATCGCTTACATAAACCCGATCTTCATCATACTCGGGTAAAATATCAAAGAAGTATGCTTCAAGATTGTCCTTGCTTTCCTTATGACCAACTGAAGTTGGCTCACTCTTTTCCTTCTCCTTGATCTTTTTAAAAACTTCCTTTAACGGAACTTCTTCTGTTAGCGTGTATATTGCTATTTCACTAAGCAAACTTACATTGTTCTTCAAATTTACCGCAATACGTTTGCCATCAATCAGGGACTCCGCCACTAAACCCGATCGCGTTTGGGTAATTAGTTTATAAAGCCCGGGTTTCTCCGAAATCGCTAAAACATGTTCTAAACTCATACAGTAATTTTTTATGCTTTTATGGAAGCCGATACTATGATCGTTTCTTTTTTAATTCGGGAAAGCGCATTTTATAATCAATTTCGATCTTCCCTTTTGAAATGTTTGACAACTTACTCTTTATCAAACGTTTCTTTAAACTTGAAATTTTATCGGTGAACAAAATACCTTCAATGTGATCATATTCGTGCTGAATTACACGAGCAATGATGCCATTGAATTCTTCAACCTGCTTCTCGAAATTTTCATCCAGATATTCAATTGTAACCTTAGGCTGTCTGAAAACGTCCTCCCTGATATGCGGGATACTCAAACATCCTTCGTTAAAAGCCCATTCATCTCCTGATTCCTCTATAATTTTGGCATTGATAAATGTCCGTTTGAAATTGGCAAATTCCTGACGTTCGGCTTCGGTGAATTCTTCATCTTCGGCAAAAGGAGAAGCGTCGACAATGAACAATCTGATCGACAAACCAATTTGCGGTGCGGCTAGTCCAATACCATAGGCAGCCTGCATAGTCTCATGCATGTTTTCTATCAGTTTCTTAAGATTAGGGTAATTGGGATCAATATCAATTCCCTTTTTTCTTAAAATTGGATCGCCATAGGCAAGTATAGGTAAAATCATCCTGTTTTTTTGAGTTGACAAAAATACAATTCTAATTAATGTAATAATACTCTAAGGCATAAAAAAACTCCTTCAAGGAAGGAGTTTAAAAATGTGGGGTTGATTTTATAGCATTATTTCATAACCACGATTTTTCTGGTAGTTGACGAATTTTCTGCTACTATTTGTAACATATAAATTCCGTTGTTCAAGCTAGAAACATTAATTTGTTTAGCGGTTCTATTGACTAATTCATCGCTTAAAACAACTTTACCAGTTAGATCATACATATTAATACTTGCAGTAATATTTTTATTGAACTGAAGGTTGATAACATCAGCTTCGGTTAAAGGATTTGGAAATACCTTTAACGAATACAGTGCGTCTGAATATTGTTCTACTGAAAGAGTTTCTTGTCGTAAAACACCATCCAGATAATCACAGGTACTCGTCCCGATGCTCGCCGAGAAAGTTTCGGCATAGGTCAATGGTGAACCTGAACTCAGTTCATATTTTAAATTTGTACCGTTACAGCTCATTTTATCAAAAGTGCTACCCTCAACCGTTATGAATGAAGGATATTCACTACATGATCCCGGATCAATCTTAAAATGGATCAGATCATTTGTCGACTGGTTACCCAGGGTTTCCGGACAACTTTGCGCATTAATAAATGAAAATGTAAAAAGTGACGCCAGCCACAATAAAGCGTAGTTTTTGTTCATGATTTGGGGTTTTATCATTATTCTAGCACAAAAATATAGCCTAAACGTACTGATTATCAATAATCTAGATAACATGAACTTATTCAACGATAATTGGTATTTAAGGGATAAAATCATCGATAAAATGCAGCTATATAGAACTTCTATAAAGTATGCAAATAGCTTTGCAAAATAATGGTTGCGCTAATTTCATCAACCAGGGCCTTATCCCGGCGCTTCTTTTTACCTAATCCACTATCTATCATAGTTTTAATAGCCATTTTTGATGTAAATCTTTCGTCAACACGTTCAATTGGCATTAAGGGAAATTCAAGCTTAAATTTTTTAATAAAAGATTCGATAAGCGGTTCACTCTCTGAAGGTAGATTATTAAGCTGTTTCGGAAGGCCAATTATAAGAGCATCAACGGACTCCTTTGAAAAATAATCAGACAAAAATGACATAAGTTCGGGGGTGGGTACAGCGGTTAGTCCGGACGCAATAAGTTGTAACTCATCAGTAACCGCAATTCCTGTTCGTTTTTTTCCAAAGTCTAATGCTAATAGTCTTCCCATTTGCTGCAAAAATAGCACTATTTGGAAGTATAAAAAAACTCCCTTGCAATCACAAGGGAGCTTCTGTGGATGTTAGTCATAACCATTTGCTATTAAGTAGTCCTCATAAACCATTCTTAATCAACTAACATTCCAACCAACCAAATAATATCAATCAAAGTTCAGGTAATTGTTAATCGCCTTCATATGTATGACACAGCATTATTAGAAAGGTCACATTCTAATTAAAAAAACCCTCCAAATTTTTGAGGGTCTTGTACAAGGGGATCAAAAGTTGTCTCCTTTTTAAAGGATTTTAATAGTATTAAACTTCATAAAAAAACCCTCAAATTAACATAAGAGGGTTGTCATAGGCATTAGGGGCAAAAAGGGCTGCAAAGAATACTTTTAAAAGTTAAATAACAAACTTGAAGACAACAATTATTAATAATAATAATAATATAAATCGTTTTAAATTCTTCATCGTCATTTAAAGTTATTCACTTCGCAGCTACTATTTATTAGACCCATACTTTTCATAAATGTCACATGGTTATAAAAAAAACTCTCTTATAAAATAAGAGAGTTTTCATAACCGACAGTTTTTGATCAAAAATTAACACTACCAACCAAAAAGATGTGCTTCAATCAAAACTGACATTGTAATCAATCTAAGGTTAATGTATTAGATCTTATTAGTTATGACACCCTAATTTTCAAAAGGTCACATAAAATAAATAACCTCCTTGATGTTCCAAGAAGGCTATTTGATAGTTAGTACTATTAATTATTGGTTATTAATCAATTCTTGTATAGGCGACCAACCAAATTATTTCAATCAATCTAAGGTTAATGTTATTCACATTACTTTTAAGACACTGCTTTTTTAATTAAGTCACATTTTAATTGAAAAATATTAGTTTTTGATTCATTATAGATAATCAATTATAAATATATCTTTGCATTAATAAAGCGAAAAAACCAATGACTGAACTGAGACAATCTGTCGAAAATGCATGGGAAAACAGAGACCTTTTAAAAGATGATTCCACTAAAGCCGTAATTCGAGAAGTTATCGATTTATTGGATAGCGGTGCGCTTAGAGTGGCTGAACCCATCGCAAATGGGTGGCAGGTAAATGAATGGGTTAAGAAAGCTGTAGTTCTCTACTTTCCTATTCAAAAAATGCAAACTATTGAAGTTGGTGCTCTTGAATTTCATGATAAAATTCCTTTAAAGAAAAATTACGCTGAAAAAGGCATTCGGGTGGTTCCACATGCCGTCGCAAGACATGGTGCATTTATTTCAAGTGGAACTATATTAATGCCAAGTTATGTGAATATTGGTGCTTATGTTGATGAAGGCAGCATGGTGGATACCTGGGCAACAGTAGGGAGCTGTGCTCAAATTGGAAAAAATGTTCATCTCTCCGGTGGTGTTGGTATTGGTGGTGTACTCGAACCCCTGCAAGCTGCTCCGGTTATTATAGAAGACAATGCTTTTATTGGTTCTCGCTGCATAGTCGTTGAAGGCGTAAGAGTTGAAAAGGAAGCCGTCCTGGGTGCCAATGTAGTACTGACCGCTTCGACTAAGATTATTGATGTCAGCGGTTCTGAGGCTATCGAAATGAAGGGAATTGTCCCGGCACGATCGGTTGTGATCCCGGGTAGTTATTCAAAAGAATTTCCTGCCGGAACCTATCAGGTACCATGTGCATTAATCATTGGTAAGCGCAAAGAAAGTACAGATAAAAAAACCTCACTTAATGAGGCATTGCGTGAATATGACGTTGCGGTCTAGATGAAAATACTGGTAATTCAACAAAAAATGATTGGTGATGTGCTCACGACAGCCTTGTTGTTTGAAGCATTAAAACGGAAGTATCCCAAAAGCGAATTACATTATGTTATCAATTCAAATACCGAAGCCGTTATTCGGCACAATCCCTTTATAGATAAGCTCTTAATGTACACGCCCGAAATACAATCCCAAAAATCGGATTTTTATAAATTTTTAAAGGTTATAAGGAGTGAAAATTACGATGTCGTTATTGATGCCTATTCGAAGTTGTCAAGCAATTTGATGAGCTTCTATTCAAGAGCAAAAATGAGGATCTCTAAACGCAAATGGTACACGTCATGGATATATACGCATCCCATTCACTATAAATCCGAAAGGCGAACCTCTGCAGGTCTGGCCATTGAAAACAGATTTCAATTGCTTGAACCCCTATCAATTGCATTGGCCCCAAATGATAAGCCTAAAATATATTTGACTGCGGATGAAACCAATGATAGTGGGAAATTTTTATCAGATAACAAAATCGACCTTAAAATGCCCTTATTTATGATCGCTGTTTTGGGAAGTGGATCAAGCAAAACCTATCCTTCAAAATATATGGCCGAGGTATTGAATACTTTAGCTTCCGAGTCTAAAGGGCAGATTTTATTTAATTATATACCTAAACAGGAGCAGGAAGCCCGGGAAATCTTTGACCTTTGTTCGGCTGAAACCCAAAAACAGATATTCTTTGATGTTTATGGGCGTGATCTACGATCGTTTTTGGCCATTGTTCATCATTGTGATGCACTCATCGGTAATGAGGGTGGTGCCATCAATATGGCAAAAGCACTTAACATTCCTACCTTTACCATTTTTTCACCCTGGATAGATAAAGCCACCTGGAGTATTTTCGAAAATGAACACAATGTATCGGTACATTTAAAGGATTTTCAACCTGATTTTTACGCTAACATGCATGAATCCAATATGAAATCCAGAACCGATGAGGCCTACCAAATGTTTAAACCTCAACTCTTCGAAAATCAACTGAAGTCATTTCTTAATCATTTAAGTTTGCAGGAGCATGCATAAACTTTCAGTCATAATTCCAACGGGAAATGAAATCCATAATATTGAGGCGGTCATCGCATCGGTCGATTTTGCAGATGAAATATTAGTGGTTGACAGTTTCAGTACTGATGGGACCTACGAAAAGGCTCAAATGCTCGCGACAAAGGTGATAAGACGTGACTATGAACATTCGGCATCCCAGAAAAACTGGGCCATTCCGCAAGCAACCAATGAGTGGATTCTTATCGTTGACGCCGATGAGCGTGTTACACCGGAATTAAAAAATGAGATCCTGGAGGTTCTTAAGCGGCCTGACCAGGACTATGTTGCTTATTGGATAGGAAGAATGAATCACTTTATGGGGAAACGTGTAAATTATAGTGGCTGGCGAAATGATAAGGTCATTCGATTGTTTAAACGCGATTTTTGCACTTATGAAAATAAACAAGTTCATGCCGAAATCAAGGCCAACGGACAGGTGGGTCATCTAAAATCCAAGCTGTATCATAATACCTATACTACCCTCGATAATTATATGCTGAAAATGAATCGTTATGCCAGTTTGCAGGCCAAAGATTATGATTCAAAAACCGGACGGTTAACCCCATATCACTTTATCATCAAGCCTTTTTGGGGATTTTTTAAACACTATGTTGTTCAAAGTGGTTTCCGTGATGGCGTTGTTGGATTGACCATTGCATGGATTCAGGCCTATGTTGTATATATGCGCTATGCCAAAATATGGCTACTGAGAAAAAACAGGAAATAAAGCTCATTTCCAGAATTGTAAAGCATTTTTAATTCTCCTTTTCCGATGAAACTTATACTGGAATTTTAGTGTTGACCGCCACATCAAATCAAAGATCTTGTCGACATCTTCTCCGGTACATTTTGAATACTCGTCACTCATTGTTTCGATCATAGATTTATGAACTGTTAATCTTGATAAATTCTTAACACGGGTCTCAAAATCCATGGAATGAAACACCATTCTATTGAGATCAACCAGATAGAATTGGTAGCCGTCATTTTGTTTTTTAATAAGCGTGTTTCCTGGCGAATGATCAAGAAAATTGATGTTGTTTTTATGGAGCTGATGCGTAAATCGGGTGAATGCTCTTAATATCATTTCATGTTCAGGCATATCAAGATCATGAGTGAGTTCCCGAAAGGTGAGGTCATAGGGAACATGCTCACTCACATAATAACTCCTCTTAAAAAATAAGGCGGTCGGGAATTCATAATATGCAATTGGGTGTGGAGTGCCTAAGTCATTAGCTAAAAGAATTTTTGCATGTTCAAAAGAGCGCTCAGCCTTGCTTTTTCTGAAAAATCGGTATACGATTTTATTAATAATATTCGGGCTTTTAAACGATTTAATGGTTATGGTTAGGTCATCAAGGCTAAATGTTTTTATTTGATTGCGGTCACCTGCATATATGAGATCACCTTCAGTATCAAAACTGCTGATGATCTCATCAATCTTTGGACTTTTATCTACATATTTTTTATGAAAAATTTGTTTCATGAAGCAATATTACAATTTTTCTTATCGAGGCTTGAAGATTTTATTTATTTTGTAAAAAAAACGAATGCAAGACATTTTTTTAGAATCGCACCATTTAAAAAATATGCATTTCGGTTTCGGCCAATTTAATTATCATCTGCTAAAGGCCATTCATAAATTAAATTATAAAGATTTCAATATAACGATCCATGCCGATAAAAGAAATCCCGTATTGAAGGAATTTGATGATTATTATAAAATCAAAACCTATTATCCGTTCAGGCGATATCCCTTTTTTCGAATTCGTAAAAAATATGATTTGTGGCATAGTTTAAACCAGAATACTAAAATTGAACCTGGAGCAAAAACTCCTTATTTGCTAACAGTGCATAACATTTCCTATATCCAGGATCATGAAGATTATCGTACAAAAAAAAATCATCTGCGATTTCAGGATAAATTAAATCGAAGCCAGGCCATTACCTATATTTCAAATTATGCCAAAAGCTCAACACATCAATTTTTTAATGTCCCCGAAGTTCCTGAATATGTGATCTATAATGGTAATCCCATTTTTAAAGTTGAACTTCCTGAAGATCATCAACCGAATTTAAAAACAAGGAGGCCATTTCTCTTTTCAATTGGAGAGTTCACCGATAGAAAAAATTTCCAATCCCTTATTCCTATGATGACACACTTAAAGGATTTCGACCTGATCCTTGCAGGAAAGGATCATACAAAAAATGCTGAAAAGGTTCGCCAGGCCATTGAACACAATAAACTCAAAGATCGTGTCTTTTTAGCTGGGAAAATCTCCGAGCTCGACAAACAATATTATTATAAAAATTGTTCAGGTTTTGTGTTCCCTTCGCTGCGCGAAGGTTTTGGGCTTCCTGTTATCGAAGCCATGAAATTTGGTAAAGTTGTATTTTTATCGAATAATACCTCCCTGCCAGAAGTTGGTGGCCCGGACGCTTTTTATTGGGATAATTACAACCCTGAAGAAATGGCTGATGTCGTTAAAACAGGATACGAAAAATACCTGAACGATCAATCTCAATATGAATCCAAATATATTAAAAGAGCCGAAAGTTTCAATTGGACAGATAGTGCAAAGGCTTATTTGGACGTCTATAGATCCCTACTAAATCACTGAATATGAGCTTTAAGGAATTTATTAAGAGAAATCTCAGCTCGTTCAGCAGATCGCGGCAAAAAACCCAGGTCATTCAAACTGTTTTAAATAGTGAACAAAGGAATGAGGGTGTTATTAATCTGCATCGCATTGACCCAAATAATGTAGGCGACTTTTATTGCGGGCCCCATCAGTATTTTGATATTCTAAAAAATAAAGCCCTTGATATATTTGATTACAAAAACTCGGACAAAGCCATCACAGACCACTGGATCGATACTGTTTCTAATAATGCCTTGATCATTGGTGGTGGTGGACTTTTGAATCGTGGCAGTTTCGAATTACAAATGAAACTTTTCGAGAAGCTTAGTTCACAATCGAAAAAAACGGTTCTATGGGGCGTGGGCCATAATGAAAAGGATAAATCACGATTCAATAAGGTGAACTCCTACAATGTAAATACCGGTAATTTCGGACTAACAGGTGTAAGGGACTATTCCATGCCCGAAGACTGGGTACCCTGCGTTAGCTGCTTACATCCTATATTCGATCAGTTCTTTAAAGAACATCAGGAGATCGGCATCATTTTTCATAAAAAGACCATAAAAAATAAGAAGTTGCTTAAAAAGCTGTCTGAATATCCATCCACATCAAATACCACCGATCTGAATGAAATGGTCTCATTTATAGGCGCTTCAGAAACTGTTGTAACTGACAGTTATCATGCCATGTACTGGTCGATGCTGCTGGGTAAAAAAGTGATTGCCGTTCCCAATTCCTCCAAATTCTTTGATTTTAAATATCATCCTGTTTTTGCTTCATTTCAGGATTTTGAAAATCAACTCAATAAAACCCAATCTTATTCGGGTGTTTTGGAGGAATGTCGGGAAGTAAATCTTAAATTTGCCGACAAGGTTTTTGACTATCTAAATTTATGATGCATACTGAAATATCGAATGCTTTAACGGCGCTTAAACAAGGCAAACTGATCTTGTATCCTACCGATACCGTCTGGGGTATTGGATGCGATGCGACCAATTTTGAAGCGGTTCAAAAGATCTATGATTTAAAAGGGCGTGAATCCTCAAAAAGCATGATCTGCCTTGTGAACGATTTCAAAATGCTCAATCAATATGTTGAAGAGGTGCCTGAAGTAGCCTATGACATCTTAAAATATGCCCATAAACCAACCACCATCGTCTATGACAGACCACTACGGGTGGCTGAAAATTTAATCGCCGAAGATAATACATTGGCCATACGTGTGGTACGGGATAATTTTTGCGGTCAACTCATCAAAAAATTTAAACGTCCCATCGTTTCAACCTCGGCTAATTTTAGTGGTGACCCAACTCCAAAAACATTTAAAGAAATACATAATGGCATTTTAAAAGGTGTGGACTATGTTGTAAATTTGCAGCAGCAAAAAAAGGCGTCAACTCCTTCAAGCATCATTAAATTAAGTGGAGATGGCGTCGTTCAAATTATCAGGGAATAAGATCAAACTACCTTCAAAAGTTTTCAGAAGAAACGGAATGAACTACAAGGAAGCACTTCAAAAAAATATCTTCAAGACCATATCGGATGCAGCAGCGAGTTTAAATGTCGATGCTTTTGTCATAGGTGGATTTGTTCGAGATCATATATTAGATCGTGGAACTCATAAAGATATCGATGTTGTGGCCATAGGAAGTGGTATCGAACTGGCCAAAGCAGTATCTAATCAACTTCCGGGACAACCCGATGTGAAAATTTTCAAAACCTATGGAACGGCGATGATCAGGTACGAAGACTTGGAAATAGAATTTGTTGGTGCCCGGAAGGAATCCTATAACAGAGAAAGTAGAAACCCTTTCGTTGAGGATGGCACCCTGGAAGATGATCAAAACCGTCGTGATTTTACCATTAATGCATTGGCTTTGGATTTAAACATGAGCCGTTATGGCGAGTTGCTCGATCCTTTTAACGGCATAAGTGATTTAAAGAATAAGATCATTCGAACACCTTTAGATCCTGAACTCACCTACAGTGATGATCCTTTGAGAATGATGCGGGCAATTCGTTTTGCAACGCAGCTCAACTTTGAGATCCATCCCAGCTCTTTTGAGGCCATACGACAACAGGCTGATCGCATAAAAATAATCACCAAAGAACGCATTGTCACCGAACTCCATAAGATCATTGAAAGCCCAAAACCATCAATAGGATTTTTGCTGTTGGAAGAATCTGGATTACTCAGCTACATCCTGCCTGAATTGGTTGCGCTCAAAGGAATTGATGAAGTCGAAGGCCAAACGCATAAAGACAATTTTTACCATACCCTGGAGGTCCTTGATAATATTTCTCGAAATACAAATGATCTTTGGTTACGTTGGGCAGCCTTGCTTCATGACATTGGAAAAGCGCCGACTAAAAAATTTAGTAAAAAGAATGGTTGGACATTCCATGGCCATGAATTTGAAGGCTCAAAAATGGTGTATAAACTTTTCAAGAGGCTCAAAATGCCATTGAACGATAAAATGAAGTTTGTGCAGAAAATGGTGCTGTTGAGTTCAAGACCAATTGTTTTATCCGAAGATATGGTGACCGATTCGGCTGTAAGACGATTGATATTTGATGCCGGTGATTATGTTGATGATCTCATGACCCTATGTGAGGCAGATATCACAACAAAAAATTCAAGAAAACTTGAACGCTATCTTAACAATTTCAAAATTGTACGCCAGAAAATCGTTGAAGTAGAAGAGCGTGACCATATACGAAATTTTCAACCTCCCGTAAGCGGTGAAGATATTATGAAGGCATTTAATATTAAACCTTCAAAAGAGATAGGAATGATAAAGGAAGTAATTAAAGAGGCAATCCTTGAAGGTGAGATACCAAATGAATACGAAGCAGCATTTGAATTAATGCTGAAAACAGGTAAAAAATTAGGGCTAAAAACACATGAATAAAGACAATAAAAAGGTAATTTATTGGCTATTGATAGGATGCTTCCTTATTTTTCTGATGGTTGTTGTTGGCGGAATAACACGATTGACACATTCGGGATTATCAATTTCAAATTACAAGTTGATTTCGGGGACCATACCACCCTTAAACGAGCTTGAATGGCAAGAGGCTTTTGAACTGTACAAGCAATATCCCGAATTTCAAAAACTGAACTATAACTTCACCCTGGATGACTTTAAATCCATCTATTTTTGGGAATGGTTGCATCGGGTTCTCGGCAGACTGATAGGACTGGTCTTCATTATCCCATTTCTGTATTTCTTAGTGAGAAAACAACTATCAAAGCCTACAACTAGAAAATCAATAATCTTATTGATTCTCGGTGGATTTCAAGGATTTTTGGGCTGGTATATGGTTAAAAGCGGACTTATTGATCGTCCCGATGTTTCTCATTACCGATTGGCCGCTCACCTTGGAACCGCATTCATTACTTTCGCTTATACCTTTTGGGTAGCGCTCGATCTTATTTATCCGCATAAACAGACCATAAATAAAGGATTTCGAAATTTAGTCCGCATTGGTTTTGGTATACTGTTGTTGCAAATTATTTATGGTGCTTTTGTCGCCGGATTGGATGCCGGGTTCATACATAATCACTGGCCTTTAATGAGTGAAGGACAATTCATGCATCATACGGTTTATGCTGAGCAAGAACCGTTGTATAAAAATTTTATTGAAGGCAAAAGTGGTGTTCAATTTGTGCATCGTATTTTGGCGTATGTCGTTGTTCTTATCATAGTATTCATCTGGTATAAGGCAAGAAACCTGGTAATTGATACAAACCAGTTAAGAGGAATTAACCTTATGCTGATATTAGTAGGCCTTCAATTTATATTAGGCGTATTAACCTTGATATATCAGGTTCCTGTTTGGTTGGGATTATCGCATCAGATCATGGCCTTCTTCCTGCTCAGTGCCATGACATTTACATTGCATCGATTTAGCAAATAAATTTTGATATTTTTGTACCCATGATATACCGATTTAGAATCATACTCGATAATGACAATGAAGAGGATATCTTCAGAGACATCGAAATTAGAAAAACCGATACTCTCGAAGATCTTCATAACACGATCACCCAGTCCTTCGGTTTTGATGGCAGTGAAATGGCGTCCTTCTACCTGAGTGATGATGAATGGAATCAGGGAGAAGAAATTTCCTTGTTCGATATGAGTGAGGGGCCAGCTTCTGTCCGATTGATGAATGAGACCAAAATTGACGATGTTGTACATGCCGATAAGACCAAGCTCATTTATGTATATGACTTTTTGAATTTATGGACCTTTTTTGTTGAACTTGGTGAAATAGCAGTTGAAGCTGAAGGTACCGACTACCCTAACCTTATGTTTGTTCACGGACAAATTCCTTCGGAAGCGCCTGAAAAATTATTTGAATCGGAAAATCTTGACATGATGGACGATTTGGGTGATGGAGATGATTCCAATGATTTTGAAAATCTAGATTTCGATGAAAGTTGGAATTAATTTGACCCTAATTTCTCCTTTTCTGCTGTAACATTTTTAGTATAGTTTCGTCTTACGATTATAACCGATCAAAAAACACACATCTTGGAGGCAATCCTTACGCTTACTAATCTCACCAAAAAATTTGGCTACCTCACCGCTGTTAAAGATTTGTCATTTACCATTAATAAAGGCAATGTTTATGGTATTCTTGGACCTAACGGTAGTGGAAAATCGACCACCCTTGGGGTTGTTCTCAATGTAGTCAACGCAACAGAAGGTGGCTTCAGCTGGTTTGACGGGACCGTATCAACACATGATGCACTAAAAAAAGTTGGTGCCATAATTGAACGTCCTAACTTTTATCCTTACATGACAGCATATCAGAATTTAAAACTGGTATGTAGGATTAAGGGGGTTGGCCATGAAAAAATTAATGAAAAACTTGAAATTGTTGGCCTTTTAAACAGAAAAGACAGTAAATTTCGCACCTTTTCATTGGGAATGAAACAGCGGCTCGCTATTGCTTCTGCCCTGTTGAATGATCCGGAAATACTCATCCTGGATGAACCCACCAATGGATTGGATCCACAAGGAATTCATCAAATCAGGGAGATCATTAAGGACATCGCAAAAAACGGCACAACCATTCTCCTTGCTTCCCATCTCCTGGATGAAGTAGAAAAAGTGTGCAGTCATGTCGTGGTATTACGAAAAGGTGAAAAACTGTATTCGGGCCGCGTTGATGAGATGATATCCAGCCACGGATTTTTCGAGTTAAAAACGCAGCAGAACGATGCCTTGTTGAAGTTTCTAAAAGAACATCAATCCTTCGACAAGATCAAAGTTGAAAATGATATCGTAACTGCCTTTCTAACCGAACCCATGGAAGCCGAGGCATTTAATGAAATGATGTTCAATAAGGGCATTATTTTATCTCATTTGGTCAAACGAAAAGAAAGTCTTGAAGAGCAATTCTTGCAATTAACAGATAAATCAGAAATTTAAATCAATCAATCCTTATGCTTCGTCTATTATTTCTCGAATTGCAAAAACTTTGGCTCAACCGAACAAGCAAGGTCCTCATCTTTGTTTCATTCATATTGCCATTCACGGTTTTAGTGCTGTCGTCAATCAAAATCAATTTCTTTGGTTTTTTCACCTTGGAATTAGGTGAATTAGGCATCTTTAACTTTCCACTGATCTGGCACATTACTACCTTTTTTGCAGCGCAATTCAAATTCTTTTTTGCCATTGTTGTGGTAAGTATGATCGGGAATGAATACAGCAATAAAACCCTAAAGCAAAACCTCATAGACGGATTAAGCAAGAAAGAGTTCATACTGTCGAAATTTTATACCATCGTTTTCTTTTCATTGGCAGCTACAGTGCTCATTGGCTTGGCTAGCCTGTTGATAGGATTGTATTATTCCAGTTATACTGAGTTTAATATCATTATAGAAGGCACCGAGTTCCTGGTGGCTTACTTCTTCAAACTGGTTGGGTTCTTTAGTCTGTGTTTGTTCTTTGGAATGTTATTAAAGCGTTCGGCATTTGCACTTGCATTTCTGTTTATTCTCTACATCCTGGAATGGATCATTTTCGGATTAATCGTCTGGCAGGCTAATTTGGATATAGCCGAAAAAATTCAGAATTTCTTTCCGCTCAAATCGATGTATAAATTAATCGATGAACCCTTCAGACGAGTGGTGATGACCAAATTTCCCGATAAAACAGAGATCGCCTATGATTATGCCGTTCACTGGCATGAAATTGGCATAGTTTTATTTTGGACAGCCCTATTTATCTTTTTATCGTACAGATTATTAAAAAAGCGAGATTTGTGATATATTTATAAGCAACATTGCTTATAAATGAAACAATTACTACTAGTCCTGTTTGCACTCTTTTGTGTACAGCTCAGCTTTTCTCAAGGTGAAGCCTCAAATTGGTATTTTGGAAGTGGTGCCGGATTGAATTTTGATCCGAATACAGGAACAGTAACCGCCGATCCTTCAGCGATTGGAACGATCAGTACCAATGAAGGTTGTTCATCGATCTCCGATCCTAATGGAAACTTATTGTTTTATACCGATGGACGAACCGTTTGGGACCGTAATTTTCAGATCATGCCCAATGCAGATTACCTTGGCGGTTCGGGATTATTAGGTGATCCATCAAGTACGTCTTCGGCAGTGATTGTACCCAAGCCAGGAAACGCCGATCAATACTATATTTTTACCGTAGATGAACCGCATCATAATAATGCCTGGGCCTATCCCGATCAAGGGCCAGCCGATCAAAATGGAAACCCAATAGGATTTTATGAAGAAACTTTCGGGAATCAACCAACCTCCATAAATATTGATGACGGATTTAATAATGGATTTAATTATACACTGGTTGATTTAAGCCTTAATGGTGGTTTTGGTGATGTGGTTCCCACTGAAAAAAATATTCACCTTATCACATATGATCCAAATGATCAAAGCCATGTGCCTTATAAATGCGCTGAAAAAATTACCGCTGTCGAACATGCCGATGGCGATTCCTATTGGGTCATCACCCACTTCATCGATACCTTCTATGCGTTCAGAGTTGACAGTAATGGCGTCAACCCAAATGCCGTCACTTCCCAGCAAACACCATTTATAACCACCGAAGGTTACAGACGAAATGGTATTGGCTATTTAAAGTCCTCTCCCGATGGAAGTAAGCTTGCCATTTGCCACGCCCAAAATTTGGACACCCCTAGTAGTAATACAGCTTCAGGGAATACCGGAAGTTTATGGTTATATGATTTTGATAACCTTACAGGAATGGTCAATAACCCTTTAAATCTGCAGAACAATAC
>JABDLA010000034.1 GCA_013001965.1 Flavobacteriaceae bacterium
CGTTCAATTATTGAAATTGAGCCAGCTGATCAGGAAGCGATTTATGAAACCGCTATTCAGAAGGAAGCCTCCAAAGAAGAAGTTTCCGAATATAATCGCCTGGCAAAAAAATACAACAATATGTCCAAAGATGAAATGGTTGTGGAAAAGCAAGATATGGAACGGCTCAAATATTTGTATGATAAAATGTCGAAGTCACAACGCCTCACTGCGGAGTCATTTCCAGTAATTCCTCCGCCTCCGGCTCCAAAAGCACTTGCTGCAGATAAACCAGATTTGCCGCCACCGCCTCCACCATTGCCCGATAATGCCACGAAAGAGGCTACAAAAAAATATAAAGCTCAAAAACTTAAAAAAATGGAGCAAAAGGAGGCAAAACTTGCAACTGTAAAGGCTGACCAGACGAAATCAAAACTTGAGAAAGAACGTGCTGTTCTTGCCAAAGAAAAACATGCCTATGCTGCCGAAATGAAAAAGAACAAAGCCAAACTAAAGGAAGAAAAACTGAGGTATGCCGAAGAACGAAAAGCAGTGAATAAAGAAAGAAAAGGTATTCATAAAGCAAAAAAACAGGAATTAACTGAGTTAAAACGCAGGCATGCCGAAGAACGCAAAGCTGTATTGGCTGAGGCCAAGAACGCAAGGATCGCCGCCATAAAAGAGGAATCAGAATTGCGCCGAACGAAACTTCAAGAGAAGCGTGCAGTTCTGGCCGAAATCAAAGAAGTAAAATCAGCCGAATCTAACACAGCCCATGTGAAACGAATGACTGAAAAGAATGCCTTATTCTTTTACGAAGGCAAAAAAATCGCTTCAAAAAAAGCCTTGAAATTAGCACAAGATAATCCCGATCTTCATATTCAAACGCGCTTAGGGCATGACAAAACACCTAAGGTATATATCTCAAAGAAGCCCATTGTTGTTAAAGAAAATGATTAAATTCTTCTTAAAAGCCTCGATAATCGAGGCTTTTTTGTAACAATTCATATAAAGTGGCGTTCTAATAGATATGTCAATCAAAAACTAACACCATGCTTAAGCAATTCTTTATTATTTGCTCCGGATCAGATCACAAAATTCTTGAAGAATGTTCAATAGGTGAACAGAATAAGTTCGCCGGAATAGGCGCTACCGTCTTCTTTACTGCCTTAATGGCATTCATTGCGGCTAGTTATGCCTTATACACCGTATTCGACAATATTCTGGCGGCTGTTGTTTTCGGCTTTATCTGGGGGCTTCTTATTTTTAATCTTGATCGATATATTGTATCCACAATTAAAAAAACCGGAAATGTTATTGATGAGCTTATACAGGCGACACCCAGAATTCTTTTGGCCATTATTATTGCGGTAGTCATTGCAAAACCCCTCGAATTAAAAATATTTGAAAAGGAGATCAATCAGGTTTTACTTGAGCAAAAGAACGATTTTACATTGGCCAATAAGGAACAAATTGCTCAGCAATACACTCCAAATATCGAGGCTATAAAAACCGATAATATAGCCCTTGAAGAACAAATCGATGCCAAGGAAACCGAGGTGAATGCCCTTTATGATACCTATATTGCAGAAGCCGAAGGCCGTGAAGGGACAATGCTCTTGGGCAAAGGTCCGGTATATAAAGAAAAACGAGAGAAGCATGATGCCATGTTGCTCGAATTACAGGCGTTGAAAGAAGAGAATAAGGCAAAGATCGCTGCAAATGAAGCACAGATCGCCTTATTGAACACCGAATACGATACTCAGGTGACAGACTCCCAACCCATCATTGATAATTTTGACGGCCTTATGGCAAGAGTAAATGCATTAGGAGAATTACCCTTTTTACCGTCATTCTTTATCTTTCTGCTCTTTTTAGCGATAGAGACGTCACCTATTTTTGCGAAGCTCCTTTCTCCAAAAGGAGAATATGATATCAAGTTTAATGAAAACGAATCTGTGATCAAGTCATGGGCTGAGCAAACCTCCATGCAACGCAAATCTGTACTAACAACCGATAATCTTCTGAATGATCGCGTTTATGGCGATATTTCGGAAGAGGAGGAATTATACGCTTATAAAAAGAAAATTGCAAGAGAATTAATGAAGAAGCAACAGGAAGCGTTTTATAATAAACAGACTAAAATCCTATAATTCATTCGTGGTTTTTTCTACTTTTAACTTCATTATTCCAACAGGAATAAGTTGAAGCCATGAATAATACATATTCAGATCTAAAAATTTCAAAGGATCAAGCTGAAACAATGGTTTCAGACTTCTATCAAATTAGGGGCGACGCTTCATTGCTTCCGGGCGATACCGATTTTAATTTTAAAATAGTTTCCGAAGATGGAAATACATATGTCTTGAAAGTTTCACGTTCTGATGCCAATTCTTTAGAACTTGAATACCAAATAGAACTGCTGAAGTATTTAGCAGAAAGTCCGGAAGAGCTTCATGCTCCAAAGGTATATCCTGATTGTAATGGGAATTTTATTTCGAAATTTACCGATGCACAAGGAATAGTACGAAATGTCAGGCTATTATCATGGATTTCCGGCCGGGTTTGGAGCTCTGTCAACCCACAATTGAAGGCTTTGCGATTCAGTCTAGGACAAAAATGTGGCGCTGTTACTTCGGCCCTGCGAAGTTTTGACCATTCCTATGCACATCGGGAATTTAAATGGGACACTGCCCAATCATTGTGGACCACAGATCATCATGATCTTTTCAATTTAAAGCAAAGGCAAGTGGTTCAATATTTTCAAAAACGGTTTGTGGCTAATAAGGCATCCTATAATGAATTGCGTAAAGGGATTATTCATAATGACGCTAATGATAATAACATCATAGTTTCAACCGATCTCATTAACCCTACTGTCATTGCCTTAATTGATTATGGTGACACCATTTATTCGCAAATTATAAATGACCTTGCAACCGTAATGGCCTACGCCATAATGAACCATTTAGATCCTTTGGATGCCGCCCTTCCAATTGTTCGTGGATATCATCAGTCCTTTAAACTGGAAGAAAATGAACTATTGCATTTATATGATGCCATGGCGATGCGACTGATCATTTCTGTAACCTCTTCGACGATCAGTAAGGCCAAAGAGCCCGAAAATGAATACCTGCAAATTAGTGCTCAACCAGCCTGGGATCTGTTATTTAAATGGCGATCTGTGAGTCCGGATTTTGCATTGTTTTGCTTTAGGAATGCCTGTGGTTATACTGCACATCCTGATGAAGAAAAATTTAAAAATTATGTACAAGAACAACAATTTAGTGTAACCCAACTTTTCCCTGATCTCAACTCCAACGAAATACTACATCTCGATTTAAGTGTAGGCAGTAATTGGATTGGGCATCAAAACAATTTCAATGACCTTGATCTTTTTCAATACAAGATTAAGCAGCTTCAATCTCAGCACCCAACAAAACTTATTGCGGGAGGTTATTTAGAAGCGCGTGTATTGTATACCTCCACAGCTTACGATAAAATAGGAAATAGTGGAAAAGAAAGCCGGTCGGTGCATCTCGGTCTTGATTTCTGGAAGCCGGCTCATACAGCTGTTCACGCACTATTGGACGGTGAAGTGATTACTGCGGTGAATGATGCCGGTGAAAAAGAATATGGCGGACTCATTATTTTAAAACACCAGGAAAAGGATCTGATTTTTTATACCCTATATGGTCATCTGAGGATAGAAAGTGCTTTGAGCAGAACGCTTGGTGAAAGCGTAAAAAAAGGTGAAAAGATAGGTGAACTGGGTAATTATCCTGAAAATGGAAACTGGGCACCCCATTTACATTTTCAGATCATGCTGTCCATGTTGGACTATGAAATTGATTTTCCAGGTGTCTGTTATCCCAGGCAACTTAACATTTGGAAAAGTATTTGCCCCGATCCTAATTCAATGTTCAAATCAAAGGCCTTAGAATTCAAAGGCGATTTGAGTAACGAGGAACTGCTTTCCTATCGTAAAAAGCACCTTGGAAAAAGTTTAAGTTTACACTATGAGGAACCATTAAAAATAGTCCGCGGATCAGGAGTATATTTAATTGACCCAATGGGAAGAAAGTATCTTGATACGGTCAATAATGTGGCTCATGTTGGCCATGAACATCCCGAGGTGGTTAAGGCAGGTCAGGATCAAATGGCAGTGTTAAACACAAATTCACGCTATTTGCATGAATCCATGAATAAATTAGCGCAAATGCTAATCGCAACGCTTCCACCGCAATTGAACGTTCTTCATTTTGTGAATTCAGGAAGCGAGGCTAATGAATTAGCGATGCGAATGACAAAAGCATATACGGGGGAAAGGGACTTCATCGCTTCTGAAGCAGGTTATCACGGTAATACAAATATGTGTGTTGATATTTCTTCCTATAAATTTGATGGTAAGGGAGGGCTTGGTGCACCTGAACATACCCAGATATTTCCATTACCTGATTCGTTCAGAGGTAAGTATAGAGGAATAGATTCGGGAAAAAACTATGCTGAAGAGCTAAGAAATTGTATTAAGAACATTCAAGATAAACGTAGAAATGTAGCCGCTCTTATTCTTGAGCCAATTATAAGTTGTGGCGGTCAGGTCGAATTGCCGGATGGATTTTTAGATAAGGCATATTCTATCGTTAGAAATGCCGGCGGACTTTGTATTTCTGATGAGGTTCAAACCGGCTGTGGACGCATGGGAAAAACGTTTTGGGGATTTCAATTACATAATGTCATTCCTGATATAGTCACCATTGGTAAGCCCCTTGGCAATGGTCATCCCGTAGCCGCCGTAGCCTGTACACAGGAGGTAGCTGAACGCTTCGCCAATGGCATGGAATACTTTAACACCTTCGGAGGAAATCCGGTATCCTGCAGCATAGCTACCGAGGTTCTTGCCGTTGTTAAACGAGAACGGCTACAGGAGAATGCATTAAGGGTTGGAAATTATCTTAAATCAGAATTACAAAAATTATCCAAGCAATTTATAATTATAGGTGATGTTAGGGGACAAGGGTTATTTTTAGGCTTTGAACTGGTTGATTCAGAATTGAATCCACTTGGTGGTCATGCTAGCTATCTCATAAACCGAATGAAAGACCATGGTATTTTAATGAGTTCAGACGGCCTTGATCATAATGTCATAAAAATTAAACCTCCAATGGTTTTTAGCATTGAAAATGCAGAAGAATTAATATCGACTTTAAGAAAAATATGTGCAGAAGATTTTATGAAATTGTCATCATAAAATTTATAATCGTAGCTCAACATCCCCCTTTATTATCATGCGGCATCATTCGAATGAAAATGATTGTACAGATCTTTAGCGCCATAACCAACTATAGCAAGTTTTTTATGCCGGTGTAAAGATTCATTATGCAATTTTACAATGGCTTTTACGCCGTTTAGATCTATACCGTCAAGTTCTTCAATATTGATAACTACCCGATCAAATTTGTCAAAAATATTGTGAAAAACATCATCAAAGATGTGAAGATTTTCCCGATCAAGATTCCCGTAGATTTTATAGTAATAATGATCATTTAAGATTTCCAGAGCCATAATATTATCTTTTTATTAAATATTAGTTGCTAGAAATCAATTCGTTATACTAAATTTCTTAATTAAAATTTAATTGTCATCATTTAATCGACAAAACGGACAAAAATTAGATTTATGATTAAATTAAGTGCATTATATTTATGAAAACATTAATTTTTTCCTTTTCAAGTCATTTTTAGTCAGGACAGCCACATTGAATGATTTACCAATTCTTTAAGAACTTAATTAAAAAGAGCGGTCGGGATGGAAGAGGTCCATTGCCATGGATGTCTTTTTATCATCAATCGTTTCCTGCACAAGCTTCCCTGTTGCCGTAGCCATACTCCATCCCATCATGGCATGCCCGGTTGCAATAGTCAGATTTTTGCATTTTAAAGATCTTCCAATATAAGGCAGGCCATCAGGAGTGACAGGTCGTAAGCCGCAGGCGGCTGAAGCAATTTCTTCTTCGTTTAATTGAATCTCCGGATAATAATCTGTTGCAGCTTTTGAAATTGCCATAACACGCTTTCTATTGATCTTATGATTTATTCCTGCAATTTCCATGGTCCCCGCAAACCTTGTGAAGCCATGCATAGGCGTTACTGCAGCCTTCGCTTCCGCTAAAATCGCAGGTATTGTAATACCAGTGGCCCTTTCGGTATTAACCCGATATCCTTTTCCAGCCTGTAGTAATAATTTAAGTCCTATTTTTTTACTTAGGAAAGGGCTCCAAGACCCCGCCGCAAGTACAATTTCATCGGCCTTGTGCGAGCTTTGGTCCGTAATCAAGGATTCGATCCTGCCATTTTTAAAATCAACATCAATCACTTTTTCATTTCGGCAAAACTGAACACCATTTGATTTTAAATATGCCTTCAACTCCTTCATAAATTCGTTTGGGGTTGTATGATGATCGCATTTGTAATAAACGCCGCCAATCGCATTGATTTCGACCTTGGTTTCCATTTTATTGATCTCTGCGAGGCTAACTTCCCTGGCTTCAAGATTGAGTTCCTGTGCCATATCAGCCATTTTAAGTTCTTCCTCCATCATTTTATCGGTTTGACAAAGCATAAAAAGGCCCTTCTTATCGTATTGAAAACTAAACCCTTCCGATCTTTTAATGTCATCATAGAGTTCCTGGCTCAATACCGATATGTCTTTTATGACCGGAGCCGCGCGTTTCACATGATGGGAAGTACAGGACTTATTAAAAGCCCATGCCCATTTTAATAGATCAATGTTAAAACGTGGTTTGATATAAAGCGGACTTGACGAATTGAACATCCATTTTAGTCCGGTTTTCATTACACCGGGAGCAGCCAAGGGGATAATATGACTTGGGGACAAATAGCCGGCATTGACATAGGAAGCCCCAGCATCCATATTCGACTGATCGATCACCTTGACCTGATGACCTTCTTGCTGAAGATAGTAAGCCGAACATAGCCCAATGATTCCACCGCCTATGATAATACACGCTTTCAAGACAAATATTGTTTAGGTTCGATCAAGTCCCAAAGATTGCCATACAGATCTTCAAACACAGCAACTTTCCCATAGTACTCTTCAATTATTTCTCTTACAAATTTGACACCCCTGGAACGATATAATTTATAATCACGATCTAAATCGTCAGTATATAAAAATAGAAAAACACGGCCTCCGGTTTGATTTCCAATTGCTGCAGCCTCCTTTTCATTTTTGGGTTGGGCCAAAAGTAACTTGAACTCGCTATTAAGTTTTGGTGCAATTACGACCCAACGTTTATTTTCATCTAATCCGGAATCCTCCACTAAAATAAAATCTAATATGTTGACATAATAATCTATAGCTTCATCATAATTGCGCACAACCAATGTCATTAATCCTATTGTCCTGGCCATATTTTATGTTTTCAATGGAATCATTTATATCACTTGAAATCCATGGGCATAAGGATCATCGTCTTCATCAATAGTGATGGTATTATGGCCATATATTTTTGCCCAGCCTTTGATGCTTGGAATTATTGCTGTCTTTTCACCAATCGTTGACTCTTCTTCAATGCGCCCAATAAACGTACTCCCAATAAAACTTTCATGAACATAGTCCTCACCTTTTTGCAAAAATCCTTTGGCATGGAGTTGAGCCATTCGAGCCGAGGTTCCTGTTCCGCAGGGACTTCTATCTATCGCTTTATCTCCATAAAAAACCGCATTGCGTCCCGCAGAAGATTCGTTTATGGGTTCACCGGTCCAAAGCATATGCGTCACCTTTCGTATCGTATCGTTTTCAGGATGAATAAATCGATCAGGATATTTTTCGTTGATCCGTTCTCGTAACTGTTGTGAGAACCTGATGATGTCCCCCGCAGTATGATCCTGAAGGCCTGAAAAGTTTAGCTGCGGATCTACAATCGCATAAAAATTCCCACCATAGGCG
>JABDLA010000057.1 GCA_013001965.1 Flavobacteriaceae bacterium
CTGGCAATAATAGGGATCTTATCGAGAGGATGGGCCGCATTATAGGAGGCCACCAGCTGGTACAAGGTTAAGCGTCCTTTTAAACTCAGGTGTTTGACATCGATAAAAATACGTCGTCCTGCGTTCTCATCTTTTATGAATTGGCCGTTGGGTAGTTCTTTTACCGAAAGCAAATACTTCAAGGTCAGGTAACCCAACTGAGAAAATCCTTCATCGATAAAGAATTCCTGGTCCAGCAGTCCGAGCCTACGTGCTTTAATGGGCAGGCTGCGCGCATGACCACAGAGTTCAGAAGAGAAATGGTGGGAGAAGGTCACGAAAAACAGGGGAATCTCATTTTTCAGGTATTTGATACGTTTCCCAATGGTGTTGGATCTGAGCATTTTGGTACCATGTTTTGAATGTCCGCCGCCATGTTTGGTTTGTGAAACGATGGCCAGGCCTTCCATAGTGAGTACGGTAAGCACCTCATCGCTTGCAGGCAAGGTTTTATCCCAGTTACCATCTGCTACTCTAAAAGTACCGGAAGATTTTAGATTATTACTGGTTCCGTCACCATAGGCAAAGTCTAATAAATGCATGATCTCCTGTTCGCTTTCATGGACGAGTTCACCTGTCGTGTCCTTTTCATCCTTATAATGTTGAAGCTCATTGATAAACTCGTCCCAGTATTCCTGTTCCTTAAGAAAACGCAGCCGTTTCGCTTTGTATTTGGTATATAATGACATAACAAAATCCCTGAGATGCAATCTAATCCCTGCGAAGTGCAGGATCATTGGGAAAACAAGTCCGATTTTTATGGTCATATTAAGGGCTGAGAGCAGGTAACTGTTATTCATCATAAAGCCCTGTTCGAGTGAGTAGAGCGAGGCATAGACGAGTTTGACGCGGCTATTGATGAGTTTAGGATAGCCGGCCTGGTCGTATAAGCCACCGCGTTTTCCTTGCTCCTGGGCCTCTTTTATTTTTCTGCGTTTAGACCCCAGGTGGGTATTCCATAGTTTTTTATGCCCCAGCATCAAGGGATGCATGGCGGGATGACAGTGGAGGTCGGAGAACTGTTGATCAGACATAGTGTATGGTTTAAATACGCTATTGTCATAGTGTCTTCGGGAAACTAAAAACGGTCTTTGATTAGAGGGAGGGTATTAAAGATAGGAAAATTTAGGGAATTTATCGTAACTTTAAGTACTCCCATCGAATTGATTTCTAGTTCATACAAAACTAAAATGAACTGTTATATTAATGCTTTCCGGATCAATTATCTACCTCAATTGCAATGTCTTACCAAAGCGTATCATGATGTTAGCCAATTTAAATCAATGATAATATGAGCATAGATGATAACCATAACATAAGAACCACCTTAGGTATCCCACCAAATGGCTTCGATGCTGCTATTGTTTCGGTTGATCAACAAGGTCGTTTAGGTGATTTAAGTAATATTATTGTTACTGCCTATGATTATGATCCAACCGAAATCAAGTTAAACAAACTTACAAGAGGCTATCAACTCGTTCAATCTAAAGGAAAAAAACCCATTTTGTTTATAGTTACGGTAGGGGAAGGCGATCCAGCCGATTATTTAATCAATAATTTAAAAATTGGAATCAGCAAAGTTTTAGACGAATTCCGTGGAAAAAAAATATGGGTACCCTTGATGGCAACAGGAGATGGCGGCCTTTCTTATGAATACAGTTATGATATAACATTTGAAGTCTTAAAGGAATTCGCTTCAGTGGCTCAGTTCGAAATTGCCATTCCTGACAATGAGAATGGAAAAGCATTATTTGATCATTTGCAGGATATAAGTAAAGACACCAATTCACAATCTGAGGACGCTAATTTCTCTAATATCGATGAAGACTTTAAGGAGAGTTTCCGGTCCGAAAGTTTTTTTGATGAATCAAGCGTTAAAAAGACTACGGCTGCAAAAAAAGAAGCGCCTGTGAATGGTGATTCAAAAGCACCACCTGAAACCCAACAAGGCCAGGATACCGATAAGATCCCTTTTCATTTGGATAACGTTGAGAAAATCGATCGCTTAAACAGGGAACCTGTGGCTAAATCATTGGCCAGATTGATCAATGAGGATATTTTTTTTAAAGATAGCACGAAGTATTCATTTATGATTCATCTTCAGGGCGAATGGGGTTCGGGCAAGTCGACCTTTTTAAAGCTTATTGAAGTCAATTTGAATACCGCGTCCAGAAAATGGATCGTCATTGATTACAACGCCTGGCAGAACCAGCATATTGAACCGCCCTGGTGGTCGTTTGTAGATCGCATATACAGACAGGCTATAACGAAGCTAGACCTTTTTAAGTCCTTACGCCTTTATATGTCGGAAAGCTGGCGACGCACCATCTGGTATAGCGGCTGGCATAAGATCATCGCCTTTTTAATGACCCTGGCCTTTGGGTTATACGTGGCATTTAATTATGAGAATATAATTTTAATATTTGAAGATCTGGCAAAAAAGGGGGATACCTTCAAATTGGGTGATTTTAGTGCGCTCATTTTGAGCATCGGTTCGATTATCGGACTGGTCTATTCCTTATCAAAATTCCTGTCGACGCCATTGTTCCTCAATACTTCTGAAGGCGCGCGTTCCTTTATGGTGAGAGCAACAGACCCCTTAAACCGCATTTCCAAACACTTTCAAAGACTGATTAGCAGCATCAACAAACTGGATAGGGACGTCGCTATTTTTATCGACGATATCGACCGCTGTGATCGCGAATTTGTGATTAAATTACTGGAAGGCATTCAAACCTTATTTAAGGAAAAAAACAGGGTGCTGTATATCGTGGCCGGCGATAAGAACTGGATCTCGACCTGTTTTGAAAAACACTATGAAGATTTTGTTGATAAAGTCAACCAGGACAATGAACATTTGGGCGAGCTCTTTATAGAAAAAGCCTTTCAGTTATCCTTTAGAATGCCCAATGTATCTGAACCAACCAAGAAGGATTACTGGGATTATATTTTAGGCCAAAAGAAGATAAGCACAGTGGAAAAAAAGCCAAAGATCAGCGAAGAGGAAAGAACGGTATTGAAGCAACGCATACTGGAGTTTTATAATGTAGACCATGACCAGAAGGACCCAAAGGTCCTGAAAGACTTGGAAATAGAATACGGGAGTTCGGAGCAGGAGATCTCTGATATTGCCATGGAGGCCTTAGATGAAAGTCAGACCGATGTAAAACACTTGTTTGAGGGGCTTCACGAATTAATAAATTCAAACCCGCGGGCCATTAAGCGACTGGCAAATAAATATACCATCAATAGAAATATCATTCTTTTTGCCGAGCGTAAAGCCTTTAGTCCCACCAAATTATTCCGATGGCTCGTCATTGAAGATTTGTATCCGGGTATAAGCGATGTCGTTCTTGATGTTAAGAAAATGGATGAATTAAAGCACAAGATCGATAGTCTGACGCTTTTAGAGGAGGCCAGGGAAAAATTGAAGATCTTATTATTCGATCCTTCCAATATATATGGAGGTTCTATTAGTCTGGAAGAGATCATGGATTTTCAAGGCCTTTGATCATTTCAAAGCAGGCCTATGGTAGATTTGGATTGCTATTAAATCACTTAGTTGTCTTGTTTAAGAATTTTTTTCTTTTCTGCCTCATACTCCTTCCGGGTAATGGCGTTGATATCCAATAGCTCTTTGAGTTGTATGAGGAGTTCGTACTTTGTCGTATTAATATTTTGAAATCCGCTCTTTGCTGATTCACTTTCAAATTTTGGAAATACTTCTTTATTCTGCAGCGCATGGTCAATATTGACATAAAACTGTTTGTTGTAAAAATCGAAAGTGAAATTGACCGGTTTATAGAGGGTATCAATATTGGTAATGACGACCGACTTATTGATCAAATTCTTGTTTTTTATATAGGAATCCCGATCGGTATAACTAAAGATAGATACCCAACCTAAATGACTTAATGGTTGACCGATCTTGAGGGTATCACCTATTGTGTATATAACACC
>JABDLA010000074.1 GCA_013001965.1 Flavobacteriaceae bacterium
CTGGCAATATCAAGATGGGTACGTTTGCATACTTTTTCGAAATTGAAATAAGCGTTAGTTTTGGGCACCTTAAAACGAATATCTTTTATAATTTCTCCCGGATTGAGGTCATAGGTTTTGTATCCGTTATAAAACTTTTTAAGGGCTAATGACCTTGAATTCTCCTCTGAGTTTTTAAGAAGGATCTCAGCGTCAAGTGCTAAAAAGAAAATGGTCATATCACCAATGGGAGAGGCATTAACCAAATTTCCTCCCAGGGATGCCATGTTACGGATCTGTTCAGAAGATACCAGCTTTAAATGTTTTTTTAAATCAGGAAATATCGCATTCAATTCTTTATGATTCCATAGGTCTGATACAGTGCATCCCGCTCCAATGGTACAGTGGTCATTTTCAATAGTGATATTTTTTAAATCAGGCTGATCAAAAATTAAATGCACATCACTATCTATCAGATCATCAGCTTTTTGAACATAAAGATCGGTGCCGCCAGAAACAAATGAATGTGTTGAATACTTCGGTGATTCTATTTTAAGAGCCTTTAATCGATCTGCCATTCCACTGAAATAGTCAGGAATGAATTCGCGGTCAATGAGCCAGTCCAAGGATTTGGTGCTGTCGGTAAATTCTATTTTATCGCCAAGCTGCTTGGCAGCACGTTCAATGGATTTATAACCGGTACACCGGCAAATATTTCCACTGACAGCGTCGAGGGCTTTTTCCAGGGTCTTTTCCTGGTTTGCCATTGCAAAGCCAGTCAATGAAACCACAAATCCAGGTGTGCAAAATCCACATTGGGTGGCATAATTATCTTTCATGGCTTGCTGTGCTGTATTCAGTTTATCCTTGAGGTTGACCCCTTCAATAGTGACGACATGCTTTCCATGGGCATTTCCTAAAGGAGAAAGACAGGAGGTGATACTCTCATAATCGATATTTTCATGTTCATTTATAGATCCAACCAGGACTGTACAGGCTCCACAATCACCTTCACGGCATCCAATTTTAGTGCCAGTGAGTCGTTGTTCATAACGCACAAAATCCAGCAAGGTCATCCCCGGATTAAGGTTGGTTTTAATGTGTTTATCATTTAGAATAAACTCGATCATGAAATATCGATCTTTTTAATACTCAATTTTATCCTCTTTATCTTCCCATTTCTTAAAGGCGTCGAGAGCCATCTCATGTCCCAGCTGTTCAAAAGGGATAGAACGGTCATTAATAGGAAGCGCTATTTCTTTATAAATGAATTCATCATCAAAGCCAATCTTAGCGGCATCATTATGGGTGCAACCGTAAAACACGCGATCTGGTCGCGCCCAATAAATAGCACCCAAACACATTGGGCATGGTTCGCAAGACGTATAAATTATACAGCCTTCAAGCTGAAAGGAATTTAAATTAATACAAGCATCGCGAATCGCAGAAATTTCTGCATGAGCGGTAGGGTCATTAGTTGAAGTTACCTTGTTGTTTCCTCTCCCAACGATTATTCCATCCTTGACGACGACACATCCAAAAGGCCCACCTTCATTGGCATCCATTCCCTTAATTGCTGCTTGGACAGCTTCTTTCATAAATTCGGTCTCGTCTTTCTCTTTCATTTTAAGCTAAACTATGTTAAGCTAATATACTATTTTTATGAAGTAATAAGAATGCCATACAATTAAAGATAAGAACAGAATGCAGATCAAAGACATCATAAAAAAACGTCGCTCGGTGTTTCCGGCTCAATACAATAATCGACCTATTTCGAAAGACGATATTATGGACCTGTTGGCAGCAGCCAATTGCGCACCAACCCATAGAAAAACCGAACCTTGGCGTTTTAAAATATTTCACGGTGACTCTCAAGAAGACTTGGGTCGATTTCTCGCAGAAAAGTATAAAGAAACCACAGATAAGTTCAAGGAATTTAAATACAATAAACTCAGGGAAAACCCAAAAAAGGCGGCTGCCGTTTTAGCGATATGCATGCAACGTGATCCTGAAGAATCGCTCCCGGAATGGGAAGAGATCGCGGCTACGGCCATGGCGGTCCAGAATATGTGGTTACTTGCTACAGCGAAGGGGATAGGGTCCTATTGGAGTTCTCCTGGATTGATCAAATATATGGGTGAGTTCATCAAACTGAATGAAGGTGAACGTTGCCTTGGATATTTCTATTTAGGCTATTATGACGAGTTCTCACCGGAACGAATTCCGGGGGCTATTGAGGATAAAATAAGTTGGATTTAATTTACTGAATTCTACTTTTTATAAACCGCGCTTCCTCTACTTGTTTGGTTTCTCTGGTTAAATTTCGCCAGCGATAACGATTCGAATATTGATGACTTTTTCCTTCAGCCATAACGGCTGTCATTTCTCCCAGGACAGGGCCCATTTTGAATCCGTGACCAGATCCACCTGTACTCACCGACAGGCCTTTTATTTCAGGATGATTATCGATCCAGAAATGGCCATCGAGTGTATCGGTGTACAGGCATTGTCGTGTATAGACGAGTTCGGCATCTTGAAGTTTGGGAAATGTGTTTTTTACAAAATTCCATAGATCGTCGACTTCGGAAGTTTTTATGTCACGTTTATCCTTGATAGGATGGACAGGAAGGCCGTCGGTATGCCGGCCAATTTTCAGGACGCCGGTTTTTGGACTAAATGGAAATCCATACCAGCCTGTATTGGAAGTATCGGCCGTGAAGTTTGGTAGGAGTGGTGGCGAAAATAACTTGGGATCTTTGGGTTTGAGCCAAAATACCGAATGGCCGGTTGATTTCATATAAGGATGAAGTTCGGGCAATAGGTAGGGTGTATAGGCTCCCGCGGCAACAATGGTATGGCCACATGTAAAGGTCTGGCCTTCGCTGGTTTTAACGGCAATTACCCGATTGTTTTCAATAATAATTTCGTTCGCGGTTTGGTTCTCATGGATGGTCACGCCAAGTGTTTGGGCATAGTCCTTTAATTTTTCAATGACCCGGCCGGATTCAACATAACCGGCTTTGGGATTGAAGTTGCCATCGGTATACACTTCCGAATTGACGGCAGGATACTGTTCTTTCAGAATCGTCGGGTTCAACCGATTTAAGGTGTATCCCGCTTCTGATAACTTTTGAAGGCAATGCTGTTCATAGGAATTCTGTCCGGCATCAATGTGCGCCTTGGTTAACATTAAGAGTCCGATCTCATGGTACAGTTCTTCACCGAAACGATCATTCCATTCGTGCCAGCGATCGATACATAATTCTGCCATATGGAAATATTCATCATCAGAACCATATTCCATACGGACCAGTTTTGTGATATCGGTTGAAGCTGCTAATGGATGCGGAATAGTGTCAGGATTTATCAAAGAAACCTTATAGCCTCTTCGTTTCAATTCAATAGCTGCAGTCATACCAAAAATACCACCGCCTATAATTAGAAAGTCATCCATAGATCAATGCACTTTTGGTTTTGGTTTTCCTCTCTTTAAAGTTAGTTTAAAAGATTTTGTTAGAATTAGACCTATGATTATTACCGCTATAGCGGTTTGAAGGTGAAATGGTCCGAATAACAAATCGATACGATTAAAAAATACTGCAAAGATTAAAAATGAAAGAACGGGGCTCAAGACGACAAATAAGGTTATGACAGAAAATGCCGGACTCATTTTTAATTTTTTGTTGTGTGCCAGGAGAACTAACAAAATGACAACCCCGAAAACAAGCGTAACCGATCCAAAAAAGAGATTAAGAATAAAAAGCTCTGCAACTGAAAGCGGCACTTGATCTTGCATGGCAATGGTGTCTTTCTGATAATAAGGTTTATTAAAGTTATAAAAAAGATTAACTTTGAGATAAATAGGCTATTACTTAAAAGCAAATGTGATGAGCAGTAAATACTTTGGCAATAAATCGGAAAAACAAGCTGATAAAAAGGGGAAACAGAAGTCTGGAAAAAGCAATAGAAATGTAAAAAGATCGGCAGGCGTTAAGAAAAGTGGGCGAGGGAGATAAAAGCACGCTATAGAATTTTACTAAATCCGATTCTAAGAACTTTAACACGAACTAATAGATAGCTAAGTAATTTTACAATGGGTTATATTTGGTTCAAAGACAACTCACTTGTTACTTTATAAATACATTCATCGACAATAATTAAATTCTTCAAACCGCAATGTATTTCAATCTTAACGGTTAATAATTTAATTAGTCCGCTGATCGATGTCATAGGTTAATTTATATGAATGGCGTAACTTATTTTGTTAATCCCAAATAACAACGTCATGAAAACAAAAAAAATCCATAAACTATTTATCGTTTTATGTAGTGCAGTTTTGTTGGGATGTAGTGTTGATATAAACCCCTTTGATAGTTTTGATGTGACTCGCAAATGTTTTATTGTAAAGGATGCCATATCCAATAGCCGCATTGAAGGAGCAACTATTCGTATTTATGACTATAATTATCCCGATTGTATAGGTAGTTGCCCGATTGACTTAACAAAAACGACAGACGGTGAAGGTAAATTCTGTGTAAATTTTAGCAGTGGATATTGGTATAACAGAGCAACAGTAAGCGCATCTGGTTATCATTCTCGAACTTTTGATAACCGTACTCTCCCAAATGTGATCAGCCTTACACCTATTGAAAATTAGAAGTTAAATATTTAACTTCTAAAACTTACAGAAGAAAAAAAAGAGTCGATAAATGCATATCCATTCTTTTGTGCCAGAGGCGGGGTTAACTCCCTGTAGTCGTTGTTCCCTTTTGGGTCATGTTGAAAAAAGTCAGCGATGGCTGTGCTTTTTTTATTTCCCAATTCTCACTCAAATAAATTTGGCTCGAATTGGAGAACAAAAAAAGCCAGAACTTTCGTTCTGACTTTTTATCTGTACTCAAGGTGGGAATCGAACCCACACTTCCGAAGAAACTGGATTTTGAATCCAGCGCGTCTACCAATTCCGCCACTTGAGCAAAAA
>JABDLA010000090.1 GCA_013001965.1 Flavobacteriaceae bacterium
GCTCATTCCCGGCCAATTCCTTGAATTGAGTGAATTTTTCTCTTAAGCTGTCAACGTCACCTATGACTGGATGACCTGTAAATGCTTCTTTATAATCATCGATCGAACATTCATGATACCATATGGAGGCCGCTTTTTCAATCAATTCGCTTTGTGATGAAAAGGGCCTGCTTGCTATCATTTTAGTAATCCATGAGGAAGAAACACAACAACTTTCTAAATAGGAATGCGCCTCTTCGTTAGAGCAGGAATTGAGAATTTCTAATGTTATCATAGTCTTTATTTTGGTGCGCCTTGATTGATCCAGCAATTGATCATATCGCGTTCTTCTTGTGTCATACCGGTTTGATTATTATTAAAGGGCATGTTTTTACTCACCACAGTGCGCTGAAATATTTTATCCCTTAAACCATAGATCTGATCTGGCGTGTCATATTTGACCCCGTTTGGAGCGACTTTCCAAATGAGATCTGTTGGATTCTCAGAATGGCAGCTTGTACAGCGATTATTTATTATTGTTTGAATTTCAACAAAACTGACCATTTCTTTGCAATCTTCATATTTCGGTTTTGCCGGAGCTGTCATCAAGGCCACAGCTAATAAAAGTAATACAGAAATTGGCATTACCCAAATGGATAGTTGTTCTTTTTCCCGTAAGTTCAAATAGTGTTTTATACCGGCACTTCCTAAGGTAATGGCAATGAGAACGATCCACTGACTGCTGTTTCCAAATGTACTTGGGAAATGATTACTGATCATGACAAACAACACCGGAAGGGTAAAGTAGTTGTTGGTGTAGGACCTGATAAAGGCATCTTTTCCGTCCTTCGGGTTGGGTTGAAGCCCTTGCCTTGCAGCTTTTACCATGCGTTTCTGACCCGGGATGATCACAAAAAATACATTTGCAGCCATCAATGTTCCTAAGAGAGAGCCAAAATGGATATAGGCGCCTCGTCCACTAAATACCTGACAATAGAACCATGCCCAGAAAAACACCCAAGCTGTTATGGCGAGCGTAAAAACGATCTTATCACGACTTAAATGTTTACAAATCTGATCATAGCCAACCCATCCAATGATCAAAGATGAAACACTAATGGTGATGGCTGTTGATGCCTTTATGTCAAGAACTTCAGGGTCTATTAAAATGGATGAGGCATTAAAATAATAGACGATCATGAGCAGACAAAAACCGGATAACCAGGTGAAATACGCCTCGTATTTGAACCAATGCAGATCCTTAGGAATTTTTTTAGGCGCTAGTTTATATTTTTCGAGATAATAAAACCCGCCGCCATGAACAGCCCATAGATTCCCGGCTAATTCATCACGCACATCCTTTGTTCGATTGAGTGCATTTTCAAGAAAAACAAAATAGAAGGAAGCGCCAATCCATGCAATCCCAAAAGTGATGTGCATCCATCTTACCGCCAGATTCAGCCACTCGAAAAAATGACCTTCCCATATGGTCCCTTTTAGGAACAAGTATACAATTCCCACGCCACCCAGGGAAGCAATGACAATGAGCGTGTAGAACCAGTTTTGAGAGGTGTTTAATGCTTCAACCTTTGCATCATTTCCTTCATTTTTGTAGAATTTAATTAAATGATGAATTTTATATGTAGGAACTATAATAGCAATGAAAATGACAAGCCATGCAAAAAGAATTATAAATTTAATCATTCATCTCTAAGTTAAGGTTCCAAATACCCGAAGCCTACTGATACCGCCATCAGGAAAGATCTTCAGTTTCAGATGTGTCACAGCCTTTAAGGGTTTCAGGATATCATCTTCAAATTCATGTTCAGAATCAGAAGATAATTTTCGCCTTGGAAGGAGGATCTCCCAGTGATGCGATTCATCCAAAACATCAACATCATTAGTGCAATGACAAGCTTCGATCTCGCAGGATTCAGGATAGTTGCCTTTAAAGTGTTTGGTATCTACAATCACTTTTTTAATAATTCCCGGATGCCCAAGATGCAGAATAACATAGTCGATATTATCTGGTGTTCGATTTCGTTTTGTTTCCCAGCCATCGCCCATATTTTTACCTGATCCGGGCATAATCAAATTATCCATGTTAGAGAAAAACATATCATTACAGTATAACGCCTTACCGCAATTGGTGATTAAGGCCAGGTCGATGGGTTCAGCAGGATCTACATTAGTCCAATCTTTATAAATTTCACCATATACTCTTAATCTGGCAACTCCACCGTCCGGATAAATATGAAGCCGAACATGAGTATAAATTTCGGGAGAATCGATTTCAAAAAAATGCTGACTACCGGGTTTTAGAGGTGATTTAGGCAGGATCTCCTTCCAATTTAATCCATCGGCTGAACTCCAATCTTCTATGGCGTCACTTAATTTGATCGCTTCTATTGAAGCGAAAGGCGGATGGTTTCCTAAGAAATGATTCGTGTCAATATCAAAACCTTTGATCTTCCCTGAGGCACCTAGTTTTATAATGGCCCAATCATGGCCTTCGCTGCGTTTTCGCCTGGACTCCCAACCGTCCATCCATTTACCTCTGTCGGTATATTTGTCTTCAATAAATATACCCCGACCTTCCTTGATCAGATTTTCTTTTTCCGCAAAAAAATCATCAGTTGCATAAAGGACCTGGCCGCCAATTTTTTCTGAAGCCAGGTCAACATATGATTTTAATTGTTCCTCTATCATTATTTTTTAAGAAGCAGGGTCCCCTTAGACCGTTTTATGAATTCTGAATTTTCCACAATTTGATGTCCATTGACAAATGTATGAATTACTTTTCCAAAAAGAGTCCGACCTAAATATGGTGTTGCCTTGTGTCGATGAGCGATCATATCTTCATTTATTGCAATTGATTGTTGTGCGTCCCAAACCGTTATATCGGCATCATAGCCTTGTTTTAACAGCCCTTTTTTGTGCTCAATTCCCAGGAATTGAGCGGGCCTGGAAGTCATTAATGGCAACAGTTTATCAATTGGAAAATCATTTTTTTTGGCTAAGGTATTCAAAACCGCTAATGAAAATTGAAGTCCGGAAATACCACCCCAGGCCTTAAAGAAATCTCCCGATTCCAATTGTTTTATTACAGGTGGAGCAGGTGAATGATCGGAGCCTATAAAATCGAACTCTCCATTTTCCAGTGCCTTCCATAGTTGGTCATTATTTTGTTTTTCCCTTATTGGAGGCGCGCATTTATAAATGGGTGATCCATCAGGAATTGATTCGGCATTGAAAAATAGATAATGCGGACAGGTTTCAACCGAAAGCCCGGTAGATGATTGTTTATGTCTTTTAATACCTTCAAGCGCTGATGCGGCTGAAAGATGGACTATATGAACTTTTATATTATATGTTGCCTGTATTTCCATGGCAAGTTCTATGGCGAGCGTTTCCCAGTGCTTCGGTCTCGAATTTAAATAGGCCGAATAGGATCTGGGATCATTGACGTCCGGAACTTGGTGGTCATCCAATTCACAATGTAGCAATAAGGGAAGGTTGGTGTGTTTTAAAATAGGAGCAACCGCTTCGAGATGAGCTTTGGTAATATTTGGAAACTCATCAATGCCAGAATGGGTAAAAAAACCTTTTAAGCCGAATACTCCCGATCTAAGTAAGGCCTCAACCTCACTCAAATTGGATGGGATCAGCCCACCATAAAAACCACAATTAACATGCAATTTATTTTGTGCTGCTTCTTTTTTAATATCAAAGGCTTCGACAGTAGTTGTAACCGGATCAGAATTCAATGGCATTTCGATGAGTGTAGTGATACCACCTAAAGCAGCTGCCTTTGTCGCTGTATCAAAACCTTCCCATGATGTTCTTCCGGGTTCATTAATATGAACGTGAGGGTCGATAATTCCAGGCATTACGATGAACTCGGAATAATTCAATAGTCTGAGGCCATTGATCTCATTTAAACCCGAATATATAGAAGCGATTTGACCGTCCTCAATGTGCAGGGTAGCTTCTTTAAAAGACCCTTCAATAAAGCAAAATTTGCTATATATCAGATATTCTTTCATAGTCTAATCACTATATAATGCCTGCAGGACTTTTTCGGGTGTCATAGGCGCATGAAAATTCAAATTGTAAGAAGGATTAAATGATTTTATTGCGTTTTGAATCGCGAAATAAGCACCGATGCCATACATCAATGGCGGTTCTCCAACGGCTTTAGATTTTAAAATGGCCATATCACTACCAAGGGTTTCGAGTGGCATAACTTCGATGGATTTCGGAACCGAGAATATATCTGGAACCTTATAAGTAGACAAGGCGTTAGATAGTAATCGACCGTCGTCGTTGTACGCAATTTCTTCCATGGTCATCCAACCGATACCCTGAACCAATCCGCCTTCCACTTGTCCCAGGTCAATACCCTTGCTCATACTCTGTCCATAATCGTGAACAATTTTAACTGTGTCAAATTCATAAGTCCCCCTAAGGCAATCAACTGTAGTTATAAAAATTGATGTGCCGTAAACATGGTAAGCAAAAGGATGTCCTTTTTCTTTGGATTTATCGTAATGAATAAGCGGAGTGGCATAATGCGCATGTTCTGATAATGACACCCGTTTCAGCATGGTGCTTGCAATAAGATCGGTCCAGTTTAGATCCGTTTTTTTTCCATTAAAAATTACGAATTCATTCTCGATGCTGATTTTATCTTTTTCACAATTTAGATCTTCGGAAGCCACTGTTTTTAGGCGTTCAAGTAGTGCGAAACACGCTTTCAATAACGCTTTCCCATTGAGATCGGCGGTAGAGCTGGCTGCCGATGGGGACGTATTTGCAATACGTGTTGTATTGGTGGTTTCTATCTTGACTTTATCAGGGTTAACCGAAAAAGTCTGGGCTGCGATCTGAAGCAATTTTGTATTTACACCCTGACCCATTTCAACAGCTGCTGTGCTAATTCCAATGCTTCCGTCTTGATAAATATGCACAAGGGCACGGGCATGATTCATAGGTGTATTGGTAAATGATATTCCGAAACAAACAGGCATCATCGACAGTCCTTTTTTGAAATGATCATTGGAAGCATTAAAAGCTTCAACTTCTTTTATCAACTGCTGCAGATCATATTCCTTTTTAGCGGCAAACCATGAATTACCCGCTTCAACTTGTGTTGCAATCTGACCATAAGAGAATACATCATCGTCTTTCAATAAGTTCACCTCTTGAATATCAATTGGCGAAACTCCAATTTCAGAAGCTGCCTTTGCAATGGCCGATTCTATGACGAACATCCCCTGTGGGCCACCAAAACCTCTGAAAGCAGTATTGGGGGGCAGGTTGGTTTTACAACTTAAGACGGTCGTTTTCACATGCTCCACAAAATAGCTATTCGTTGCGTGGAACAAGGTACGCTCCGCAATGGCAGGTGACAGATCGGCTGCAGCACCGGCATTCTGAAGAAATTCTGCTTCGAAGGCTAAAATATTGAGGTCCTTGGTTAATCCAATTTTAAAAGTGCTTTCGTATGGATGACGCTTTCCGGTCATACGAAGGTCATCGTGACGATTTAGGATCAGTTTTACCGATTGCCCTAAATGATATGTGGCCAATGCTGCCATAACACCCCAGGGTGTAGCCTGATCTTCCTTGCCGCCAAAGCCACCACCTAAACGAGTAACATCTACTTCAATTTTATGCATGGGCAGTCCTAAAACCCTGGCCGTTGTTTTTTGAACATGTGTCGGCCCTTGTGTTGACGAGCTGATCTTGATGTTACCATTTTCAAGAGGTTCGGCATAGGCACCTTGTGCCTCGATATACAAATGTTCCTGTCCGTTGGAAAAACATTCCCCTTCAAAAACATAATCACAATTTTCAAATGCGGTATTCGTATTGCCGAGTTCAAAAGTTCGCGGATCATTAATAAAGCTTCCTTTTTCTTTGGCTTCCCTGGCAGTTGTGATCACAGGGAGATCCTCGATTTCAATTTTGATCAATCGTCTGGCCTGGCGTGCTATGAATTCAGATTCTGCAACGATTAATGCAATGGGCTGACCCCAAAAATGAATCTCATGTTCGGCAAAAAGGGGTTCATCTGGAATGATACCACCAATTTGATTTTCACCGGGAATGTCCTTATGAGTAAAAATGCGTTTAACACCTTTTAAAGCTCTTGCTTCCGAATAATCAATGTGTTTAATCTTCCCGTGTGCCTTCGGTGCGTCAAATACAACACCAAATCCTGTGCCCTCCCGAACATTAACATCATCAACATAGATGGATTCCCCACGAACATGAGTAAACGAATCAATGTTGGTCATCGGCTTCGATTGCCTCATCTGAGTCTTATGTGAGCGATTTTTGTTCACGATTGTACAAGTTCTTTGAGTTTGATACGATCATCAAACAATTCAATAAAATGTGCATAGAATAACTGCCGTGCTAATAGTCGTTTGTAATCGGCTGAACCTCTCACATCACTGATAGGTGAGATTTCATTTTGCAAAATCGCATTCGCATCAATGAGCAATTCATGATCGATCGCTTTACCGCTTAAGAATTTTGAGGTTTCGAATAAGTATTTCGGTATAGCGGAAACACCTCCAATCGATACATGAGCCTCTTCAATGGTATTATTGTTCATCCTCATCGACATAGCCGAATTGACGCTGGCAATATCAAGATGGGTACGTTTGCATACTTTTTCGAAATTGAAATAAGCGTTAGTTTTGGGCACCTTAAAACGAATATCTTTTATAATTTCTCCCGGATTGAGGTCATAGGTTTTGTATCCGT
>JABDLA010000107.1 GCA_013001965.1 Flavobacteriaceae bacterium
CGTTAGAAGAGCCAGTTTCACACCATAATCAGTACCATACCGTTTTAACTCCTGCTTGGTAGCTTTTTTAAGAGTACCTAGCTGAGGTACGATGAAGGTCAGATTTTTAATAAGCGTTACCGGAATAATTTTTTCTGTTCCGTTTCTTAATAGTGTAACCTGCACTACATCGTTTGGCCGTTTTGAGCTCAGAAAACCTCTCATGTCCGAAAACTTGCTTATTTCAATATTGTCTAATTTCTTAATGTCATCACCGTTTTTCAAGCCTGCTCTTTCAGCCCCCGATTCGGACTCAACAGAGCTTACAAGGAAACCTTCAGTTTCCGAAATACCATTCTCCTCGGCTGCCAAACTGTTCAAGGCAATGCCTGTAATTCCGAGTATTCCATTTTGCACATTTCCAAATTCTAATATGTCCTGTACAACTTTTTTAGCAATGTTACTTGGGACCGCAAAAGAATAACCAACATAATTCCCAGTTTCGGATGTTATGGCCGTATTAATCCCGATCAGATCACCATTGGTGTTCACCAAGGCGCCACCCGAATTACCACGATTCACCGCAGCATCGGTTTGTATAAAGGATTGAGTATTTCGCCCGGACAGATCTCTGGATTTTGCACTGATAATTCCGGCCGTCACTGTTGATGTGAGATTGAACGGATTTCCTACGGCGAGAACCCATTCCCCTATTTTAGCAGTATCGGAATCACCAAAAGTCGTATATGGCAAATCCTCATCTGAATCCACCTTCAACAAGGCAATGTCGGTCTTTGGGTCTGTTCCAATAAGTTCGGCATTCAAAGTCCGGTTGTCATTGGTTGTAATCGTAATTGATTGTGCCCCATCAATGACATGATTGTTAGTAATTATATAGCCGTCGGGACTAATAATAACACCAGATCCCGTTCCAATTTGAGCACGTTGTGAAGGACGCCCAAAAATGAGATCATTAAGGGTTGTGTAGCCTTGGCTTAAGGTTGTATTTTTAACATGAACAACGGCATCGATGGTTTTTTCAGCTGCATAGGTGAAGTCAACCTTATCAGCCATGTTCAAGCCCGAATTTGATGTTTTAAAGGTAACGGTTTCGGGTTTAACGGTTTGTTCTAGAACGACTTTTTGATCGTCCTCATAAAATAATTTGTAGGCACTCAGGGTCATCAATCCACCTAATGCCGAAACTAAGATAAGAGTCATAATCTTTTTCATACTTCAAATATTTTAGTTAAGTAAAAGGTTAACGATTAAAATTAAAAATTTATTGAATTTTAAAATGAACTTTAACCAAGTTTTAACACCCCATGATTCAAGTTTAATATTCCTATATTTGTTAGCAAAATGACACAGGAATTTTACAAATATCATGGATGTGGAAATGATTTTATAATCATTGATAATCGTACCAATACTTTTGACAAATCAGACCCTGCGAAAATTGCCGAATTATGTCACCGACGATTCGGAATTGGTGCCGACGGGCTCATTTTATTGGAAGATCATGAGACTCTTGATTTCAAGATGGTGTATTACAATTCCGACGGCAACCAAAGTTCGATGTGCGGCAACGGTGGGCGCTGTATTACCCACTTTGCTCATTATTTAAACCTTCTGGACATTAAGGCGACCTTTGAAGCCATAGACGGTGTTCATCATTCTATTTTAAAGGATGATGTTATTCGATTACAAATGCAAAATGTAAGTGGAATAGGACGAATGAACAATGATATCATCTTAAATACGGGATCACCCCATATTGTGAGATTGGTAGATGATCTGGCAAAGGTTGATATCGACAAGAGCGGTGCCGAACTACGTTATAGCGAGACCTTCAAAGATGATGGAATCAACGTTAATTTTGTAGAAAAAATAAATGACGAAAATTTTAAGGTTCGGACTTATGAACGCGGTGTAGAAGCCGAAACTTTGTCATGCGGAACAGGAGTTACGGCAGTTGCCATCGCTATGAATTTTATTGGTGAAACCGAAAAAAACCTGATCAATCTCAAAACTCCTGGCGGGGATCTTCAGGTGTCTTTTGAAAAAAGAACGAATGCTTATATCGATATTTGGTTGGTTGGACCAGCTGTTCAAGTCTATAAAGGTGAAATAACATGGTAACACTGAAGGGACAACATATGTATTTACGTGCTTTAGAACCGGAGGATCTGGAGTTTGTCTATGAGATTGAGAATGACGAAACGATATGGGAGATAAGCAATACCCAAACGCCTTATTCTAAATTCCTTTTGCAGCAATACTTGAATAATGCGCATAAGGATATTTATGAAGTCAAACAATTAAGGTTGGTCATTTCGAGTTATGAAGATAAGGCCCTGGGTCTTATTGATATATTCGATTTTGACTTTAAAAACAAACGTGCAGGTATTGGAATTTTGATAAAAAATGAAAATGACAGGACTAAAGGCTATGGTTCGGAAGCATTAAAATTGTTGGTTTCCTATAGTTTTAATAAACTGAACCTACATCAATTGTATTGCAACATTTCTGAGGATAATGAGGCAAGCCTTCATTTATTTAAAACCATGGGTTTTGAAATCATTGGGTTGAAAAAAGACTGGAACCTTATCAATAAAAACTATAAAAACGAATACTTATTACAACTATTAAATTCTGATGTACATTAAAAAAATTCTTCTGGCAGTCGTATTGATCGGACTGGTAATTGCAGCTTATTTCGCTTATTATGTGTATTCGGCCATGTTTGTCGATAATACGGCATTTGAAGTTGAGGAGGCTGTTATTTTTGTTAAATCTGATGCCGATTATGATGATGTTAGAACTGATCTTATTCCCTTATTGAAGAATATTAAGCGCTTTGATGCACTCGCAACCCGGAAAAAATATGTGTCTAATGTTAAACCGGGTAAATTCTTAATTAAGAAAGGAATGACCAATAATGATATCATCAATACCATTCGAAGCAACAACATCCCAATACAATTGTCATTCAATAATCAAAACTCCATCCAGGACCTCGCCGGCCGCATATCTTATCAGATCGAAGCTGATAGTTTGTCTTTGGTTGAAGCAATGACAAGTCCTGACTATCTCGAACAGATCAAATTTTCAAAAAGCACAGCTCTTGGGATGTATTTACCAAATAGTTATGAGTTTTTCTGGAATACATCTGCGGAAGGATTTAGAGATCGAATGTTTAGCGAATACAATAAATTTTGGACGGATAGCAGAAAAGCTAAAGCAGAAGCTATCAAGCTAACACAACATGAAGTCATGACCTTGGCGTCAATTGTTCATGAAGAATCCAAACAACGAAGCGAACAACCAAGAATTGCCGGTGTTTACATCAATCGGTTAAATAAAGGCTGGCCATTACAAGCTGATCCAACGCTAAAATTTGCGGCATACCAATTACCACAATATCAAAACACCATAATAAAGCGGGTATTAAATATTCATAAAGAGATCGATTCACCCTATAACACTTACAAGAATGCCGGATTGCCTCCGGGACTGATCGCAATGCCTGACATTTCGGCGATAGATGCCGTTCTCAATTATGAACAACATGATTTTTTCTTTTTTGCGGCCGACGCCCAAAAACCTGGCTTTCATAAGTTTGCCAGAACCCTGTCTCAACATAACCGGAATGCAAGAGACTATCAAAGGTATTTATCTCAACAAGGCATAAGACGATAGTGGGTAAGACTAAGATCACATATGTTTTTTTACTCATTTTTGTGATCCAAAGTGGTTTTGCCCAACTTGAAGATAAAAATTTTTGGAAGCCAAGCGATAGTTTAAATAAAGCAAGGCGAAATGCCGTCGCGATTACAGGTACCGGTTTAGCTGCAGCAAGCCTGATTGCCTTGAATGCATTGTGGTATGATGATTTTGAACGCTCAAGTTTCCACACCCTTGATGATACTAACGAATGGTTTCAGATGGATAAGTACGGACATGTCTTTTCGAGCTATCAGCTTGGCCGATTAGGTGCCGAGAGTTTAAACTGGAGCGGAGTTCAAAAAAAAGACCAACGCATTTATGGCGCCGGCATGGGACTGGCATTTCTAACCACCGTCGAAATATTTGATGGGTTTTCGGAAGAATGGGGATTTTCCTGGTCTGATTTTGGAGCGAATGTCCTGGGAACAGGAATATATGTTGGTCAGGAGTTGCTTTGGAATGAACAACGTATGTCAATTAAGTATTCTTTTCACCGGACGAAGTATGCACCAATGCGGCCCGATAAACTGGGTGAGAATCTGCTTCAGGAAATGTTCAAAGATTATAACGGCCAAACCTATTGGTTGAGTATTAATCTCGATTCTTTCTTCAAAGAAGCCAATTTGCCCGAATGGTTGAATTTTGCTGTTGGAATTGGCGCTGATGGCATGTTGACAGGAATAAATGAGACCAATAATGAATTTGGCCTACAGGATCGCTACCGACAATTCTATTTGAGTCTTGATATTGATCTTAGTCGCATTGAGACCAAATCCCACTTTTTAAAAACCGTTTTTTCAGTAGTAAATGTGCTTAAAATACCCTTTCCAACCTTAGAGTTAAATGTTAATAAAAAGAGTGTATTTCATCTGTTCTACCATTAAAAATGACTGTTTAGCGATTAATTTTGAATTTAATGGGATTTACCGTAATTTTGCAGGTTGAAATTTGAAGTCTTTTTAGACGCCAAAAATTCAACAAAATGAAGAGATTTATAGTCATATATTCTTTGATGCCATTCGCAATTGTGGCGGGTCTGTTTTATGGATTAAATTCAAGCCCGGAAATTGACTTATGCTTACATGAGGTTAACCAAGATCTTAACTACAATCTTGTTGAAATGGAAGATGATATGAACCAGTTAGACGTTAAGACTACCAGTGCTTGTTTCGCATCTCCTGATCTTGGAAAATCTTTCGTTGGATTTAAAGAAGCTATTGCCTTTAAAGAATCTACAGGCGATTATTTTAGTGTGAACACACTTGGATATCTTGGTAAATATCAATTCGGAAAAGAAACACTGAAACTCATAGGAGTATATAATACCAATGATTTCTTAAAAAACCCACAACTTCAGGAGAAGGCTTTTATCGCAAATACCATGCGTAATAAATGGGTTTTACGAAGGGACATCAATCGTTTTGTTGGCAAGCGCATCGATGGGGTTTTAGTTACTGAATCAGGTATTTTAGCGGCTGCTCACTTAGCTGGTCCGGGAAGCGTAAAAAAATATTTGAGAAGTTACGGTGCTTTAGGTTTTACGGATGCTTATGGGACATCCATTAGAAAATACATGAAACGTTTTTCAGGTTATGATACCTCCTTTATTAAACCTGATAAAAAAGCGAAAGTCAGCCGACTTTAATCTTTTTGAACAATAAATATGGTAGGTCTCTTATGGAGATCGACGGTATTCTTCTTCCAATCTGAAACCCTTTTTGTTTTGATAAATTCTGTGGGTAAGGTAATATCAGTTGCTACACATATTCGAGTATCGGGATGTAAACTTTTACAGATATCTTCCAATATTTGGTTATTTCGATACGGCGTCTCTATAAATATTTGCGACTGATTTTTTTCGAAGGACAATCGTTCCAATCGTTTTAATTCAGCTTTGCGTTCAGATTTATCGATGGGCAAATAGCCATTAAACGCAAAATTCTGCCCGTTCATTCCGGAACTCATCAAGGCCAGAACAATAGAGGAGGGACCAACCAATGGAACCACCTGAATATTTTTTTCGTGTGCAAGTTTTACAACATCAGCTCCCGGATCGGCAATTCCTGGACAGCCTGCCTCAGAAATAATACCTACCGACTTTCCTTGATCGCAATCATTAAGAAATGAAGTCAGGTCGGCAGGATCAGTATATTTATTCAACAGATAGAATGACAATGATGCCTGGGACTTGTTCGGACTTATCCGTTTAATAAATCGCCTGGCGGTTTTCTCATTTTCAACAATATAGATATTGAGTCTTTCGATTACTTTTTTGATGGATAGCGGTAAAACTTCCAAGGGCGGATTATCGCCCAAACGCGTTGGAATAAGATATAATTTTCCTTTACTGTCCTTCATCATTAATTGACCAGAAGTTTTTTATAGGTCATATTTCCATCAATTCCTTTAACCTGGACAATATACATTCCAGATGCCAGGCTTTCTGTGGAAATGCTAAGCGAATGGCTTGAAAAATCGGTTTGGTTAATGGTTAGTTTCCCATGCAGATCGAATATTCTGATTTCTAATGGTAAATTATGAGTGAAATCAAAGTTTAGCAAATCTTCTGCCGGATTGGGATACATCTTAAAACCGTTAAGTTCAAAGGACTCTGTACTTAAATTCGCATCTACAACTTTATAAATTTCACCTGTATTCAAACCAGCAACATAGAGTTCACCGTTCATATCTTCACCAAATCCAACCCAACCCTGGCCATTATATGGATCGGAAAATGACATGGTCCAGGACCCACCACCTTCATCTACCAAAGCCCCAATTTCATCACTGCAAAAATCGGCAAAAAAGTAAACACCCACGAAGTCTGGATTATCACTTCCTCTGTAGCGATAACCTCCGGTAATAGAACATTTGAACAGCCCACTCGAATTGTGCGTATATACACCAACCGGAAATGTCATTGTACTCATATCGGGACATCCTGTAGTATTAAAGGGTGTATTTGCTTCGTAACAGCGCCAGCCATAATTCAGGCCTGCTGCCGTTGCGGCGGCCATATCAATTTCTTCATAGATGCCCTGACCAACATCACCAATCCAGATATCACCGGTCTGACTGTCGAATGAAAAGCGCCACGGATTTCTTAAACCGTATGCCCAAATTTCATCCAGGGTATTTGGATCACCATCATTGAAAAAAGGATTGTCGGGAGGAATGCCGTATGGCGTACCGTTATCGACATCAATCCGCAACATTTTTCCTAATAAAAGTGAAAGGTTCTGAGCACGATCTCCCGGATCACCGCCGCTTCCGCCATCGCCCATGCCTATATATAAATAGCCATTAGGGCCAAAGGCAATGTCTCCGCCATTATGATTGGGAAATGGTTGTCCAATGGTAAGTAAAATGAATTCCGAATTAGGATCGGCGATATCAGGGTCTCCGGCACTTACATTAAATCTGGAGATCACTGTATTTCCGGAGTTATTGATATAGTTCACATAGAAATACCCATTGTTTAAATAATCAGGATGAAAAGCCAGGCCAAGTAAACCACCTTCATCACCGGCGCCACCAGGAGGGATGACAATAGGATCAATATCCAGAAAGGGTACCGGATTTGTTGTACCATCTACATTCAATATTTGAATTGCACCACGTCGTTCAGTAATAAAAAGGCGCTCATCGCCGGCATTGGTGATACTAATAGGTGCGTTAAATCCTGAGCCAAAAGCATCAAGTGCGATTTCCGGCTGTGCGCTGCTCATATACCAGATTAAACAGCATAATAAGCTTAAATTGATCTTTTTCATAACTATAGTTTCAACTGATAATGTTGAATGAAATTTACGAAAAATTAAAATAAGGTACTTTGAAATAGGAATTCGAACTAATCGTTTAAAAGGGTAGAAGCAATTTTTTCACAGGCCTGGTCCAGCATTTCAAAAACGGTTACAAAGCCATTCTCACCTCCAAAATAGGGGTCAGGAACATCTGAAATCGCAGAATCCAGCATATCCATGATTAGTTTGACCTTTGATTTATCTACTGTATCGCGAGCCAGATTAATGACATTTTGAAAATTCGATTGATCCATAACATAGATATGGTCGAAGGCATCAAAATCCGATCGGCTAAATTGCCGTGCCCGTTGATTAGTGATGTCTATATTGTTTTGCCGGGCTATTGCAATAGATCTATGATCCGGTAATCCGCCTATATGATAATCTCCGGTTCCGGCCGAATCGACCACGAAGGACTGCTCAGGCAGTTTTGATTTCAAAATTCCCTCTGCCAATGGTGAGCGGCAGATATTTCCGAGACAAACCATTAGAATTCGTGTCATTGAATTATGCGTTTACAACGATAGTTTTTTTGTAAGATCTTCAACATACTTCCTAAACTGCTTATCTGTTGAAGACAGATTATCTACAGTTTTGCAGGCATGAAGAACCGTTGCATGGTCACGTTTACCAATTTGAGAACCGATGCTTGCCAATGAGGCTTTTGTGAATTTCTTTGCAAAGAACATCGCCAATTGACGTGCCTGAACAATATGACGTTTTCTGGTCTTGGATTGCAAGGTTTCGACATCCATTTGAAAATAATCTGAAACGACTTTCTGAATATAATCAATAGACACTTCGCGTTTGGTGTTCTTGACAAATTTCTCAACAATATCTTTGGCCAACCCAAGTGTGATTTCCTTTTTATTAAAAGAGGATTGGGCGATCAGAGAAATTATAGCACCTTCCAATTCACGAACGTTGGTCTTAATATTTTTTGCAACATATTCGATGATCTCTTCGGGCATATCAACACCATCTCTGTAAAGTTTATTCTTCAAGATGGATACACGGGTTTCAAAATCAGGACTTTGCAATTCTGCAGAAAGTCCCCATTTGAATCTTGACAGCAATCGTTGTTCAATATCCTGCATATCAACAGGAGCCTTATCACTGGTTAAAACAACTTGTTTACCATTTTGGTGCAGGTGATTGAAGATATGGAAAAAGACATCCTGAGTTCCTGATTTACCGGATAAGAATTGTACATCATCAATAATCAGAACATCAATGATCTGATAAAAATGGATGAAATCATTTCTATTGTTCTTTTTTACAGCATCTATATATTGTTGCGTAAATTTCTCTGCAGAAATATAAAGGACCGTTTTTTCGGGATACTTATCTTTTATATCAACACCAATGGCATGTGCCAAATGCGTTTTTCCAAGACCAACACCACCAAAAATCAACAGCGGATTGAAAGATGTGCCTCCCGGTTTATTCGCAACAGCAATACCTGCATTTCTTGCTAATCGGTTGGAATCACCTTCCAGGAAATTTTCAAAATTATAATTTGGATTGAGCTGAGATTCAATCTTTACATTTCGTATACCTGGAATAATAAATGGATTTTTTAATTCCGGGCTTTTATTTTCAAGGGGGATATCAACATCCTGGGCTTTTACAGCTGATCGATTGGTGCTTGGAATTCTTTCGGTGAACGGTTGTTTGTTTCCGTAGGTATTTTCCATTTTAATGACATACACCAGTTTAGCATCCTCGCCCAGTTCTTTGGTCAGTGATACTTTTAAAATTTTCACATAATGCTCTTCAAGCCATTCGTAGAAAAATTTACTCGGCACTTGAATACTTAAGACATTATCTTGAAGTTTTACGGCTGCTATGGGTTCAAACCATGTTTTATAGGCTTGCGGTTGAATATTATCTTTTATGAATTTAAGACAATTATTCCATACCGATTGCGCAGTCTCCCTCATTCTTTAATGTATAATTTTAATAGTTAGTTATATTGGCTTTGTAAAAATAAACAGAAATTTGGGCATCCTGTTTTGGAACTATTTCCACGCAGCAAATATGTGAACAAAATTCTTAAAAAAAAAATCTATAGCTATTGATTTTTAAGTATTTTTTTTGCATGTTTAAAAAGCATTTCAAAGTACAAAATATTTTTTATTTCCTTTAATGATTCCCCACAAAATTGAATTTCGAGTGCGATACGGTGAAACCGATCAGATGGGCGTTGTGTATCACGGCAATTATGCACAGTACTTGGAGATGGGGCGAATTGAGTGGTTACGAAATTTAGGAATTTCTTATAAAGAAATGGAAGAAGAAGGTGTGATGTTACCCGTTATTTCCTTAAGCCTAAATTATAAGAAATCAGCAGCTTACGACGACCTGATTCAAGTAACAACCGAACTCCGAAAATTACCCACGGCAAAGATTGAATTTGACTATATAATTGCGAATGAAAAAGGGGAAATTCTGACCACCGCCGAAACGACCCTGGCGTTCATCAATATCAAATCTCAAAGACCGATGAGATGCCCCGAGTATCTTCTTGAAAAATTGAAACGATTGAGTTCATAGTTTTTTAACAGACACTCCATAGAGTTGTTCAAATAATTTGGACATTGCTTCTGCCTCACTTTTTCTCACATGGATTTCCAGAGAGCAATCGAGTTCCATTTTTTGGTTCGCGATCCGAATATTTTTTTCCTTGATGATGCGCATGACCTTGTTCATGTCCTTATATTTAAAATTCAAAACAAAGCACTCATCGATCGATCTTGAAATTATTCTTGAGGACTCGATAGCCATTTTTGCACAGGTCTTATAAGCTGTGATCAAACCACCCACACCGAGTTTGGTTCCACCAAAATAACGTACAACAACGATGAGGACATTGGTAAGATTGAAAGATTGAATTTGTCCGTAAATTGGTTGTCCGGCACTATGAGTCGGTTCACCGTCATCGTTTGCCCTGTATGTGATCGTTTCAGTACCCAGTTGATATGCGTAACACCAATGCCTGGCCGAATGATGCATTTTTTTTAAATCTTCAATATGAGATTTAACGTCATCCTCATTTTGCAGCGGGAAGGCATATCCAAAAAATTTACTGCCTTTCTCTTTAAATAGAACCTCAGCAGATGGTTTATCGATGGTATAATATTGATCGGTAAGATCCATTCAGAAGCGTACTTTTTGAGTTTGGAATAAATCAATGATGTCTTCAGTTTCCGGATCGAGGTGCCAGGTTTTAATTCCCAATCGTTGCGCCGATTGAATATGCTCAAGAGTGTCATCAATAAACAAACAGGATTCGGGTTGAGTTCTATTGTCCTCCAAAACAAAATTAAATATTTCAGGATCCGGTTTTCGTTGGTGGATCTCATGAGACAAATAAAAAGCGTCAAATTGAGATTTAAATGCTTCATAAAACGGAACGGTTTCCATGACATAATCAATATGAAGCTCATTGGTATTGCTAAGCAAAATCAATTTATAATGGTGTTCAACTGAAAGCTTTTTGAGAAAGTCCAATCGATATTTAGGAAAGTCTTTAATTATATAATTCCAAATCTCCACGAGCTGACTGCTGGATAGCTCTGGAAAGCGACTTGTATAAAAATCGATAAATTCCTTTGTTGAAATCAGGCCTTTCTCATAGTTTTTATTCACCGCTATCATGTCTGACTGCAAGCTTGTCAATTCAAAGGTCTCCAAGGCTTTTTTCATTGCGCCTTCCTTATCCAAATTGATAAAGACATCACCGAAATCAAATATAATAGTATCAATCATTTCGGTAATAATTTAGAATATCTCCGCGAATCATTTCAGTTGAAATTGGCTGACCTTTAAATTGAGGAGCCGCAATACCATCTTTAAAAATTACCGGTCCTGTGAATATCCTGGCTTCATCCCAAAGGCCTTCATCGATAAATGATTGCAGGGTATGCGCACCACCTTCTACAATGACGGAGTTGATATTATGCTCATATAATAATGCTGCGATCTGTCCGGCGATCGGTTGGGAGAAATCACAGTTGTCTTTCGAAACCACAATAGTATTCGCTTCAGAATTGAACACCTTAAGATCTTTATCCAGAGCATTGTTCTTATCAATAATAACACGAGTTGGATTATTACCCTTCCAGTGTCGTACTGTGAGGGCAGGATCATCTTTCCTGATTGTATTAGTCCCTACCAGAATGGCCTGTTCTTCGGTGCGCCATTTATGGACGAGTTGTCTTGAATACATATTGCTTATCCAAATCGGTTTCCTTTCAGGCCTGCTTAATGGTGCTATAAATCCATCCTGAGTTTCGGCCCATTTTAAAATAATATAGGGCCGTTTTTTTTCATGAAAACTAAAAAAACGCTTATGGTGTTCACGGCACTCCTTTTCTAAAACGCCAACGGTTACATCGCAACCTGCAGTTTTCAGTTTATTTATCCCGGCACCGGAAACTTTGGGGTTTGCATCTCTACAGCCAATGACCACTTTTTTTATTTGATGCTTGATTATTAAATCGGAACAGGGTGGTGTTTTTCCAAAGTGTGAGCAGGGTTCGAGAGTTACATACAGAACGGATTCTGTCAATAAGGATTTATCTAAGACAGAATTTATGGCATTCACTTCGGCATGAGGCCCACCATAAGGGCTCGTGAATCCTTCCCCAATAATCTTGTCATTTTTAACAATGACTGCACCTACCATTGGATTCGGGCGGGTGAATCCAAAACCTTTTTTGGCAATATCTATACAGCGTTTTATGTAAGTTTCATGATGCTTCAAATTATAGCTTGATTTTTACATCTTCTGTTTGATCAATGGCATAGGTATGTGAAAAACCAAAGACCTTATATTTAATACTACCTTTATATTGAACCTTAACTTTTTCGCTTAAAAGGCTGCCCAAAAGACCACCGATACTTTTGCGATTGAAAATACTATCAGTTGGAACCTCAACCACCAAAGGAATAGTAAAGAGGTCCTTGGAGGGAACTTCAAAATCCTCTGTAGTTAAGGTTGCTGTCTCGACGTCATTAATGAAAACCTTGATGCCATCGGCTCTCAATTTTCCACCAATATCATTTGGATTGCGAAATTTGGCATCGGCACTTACAGTTATAATTTCAGCATGGGCTTCTAAAACCTTTATATTTTCAACACCTAAAAAATCCGGTTTTTCACTGACTGAACAATGAAAACAAAGCAGGCAAAATGTTAATAAGATTAGATATTTTCTCATTTCAATTTTTTTAGATTTAGCGTATCTTCACCTAAGCAAAACTACATTAAATTTATGAGTGAAAGTTCTTTTTTGATAAGAGAAATACAGTTAAAAGATAACGCGAAAATCGAAAAGATTATGCGCGACATTTTTATTGAATTCGAATTACCATTTATCGGAACAACAATGGAAGATAAAGAACTCTCCCATATGTACGAGTCCTATCAAAATGAAAACGAGGTGTATTATATCATCGAGGACAATGGTGAAGTTGTTGGCGGGGCAGGGATCAAACCGCTTAATGGATATGACGGTAAAGTTTGTGAATTACAGAAAATGTATTTCTCACCTGAGATGAGAGGCAAAGGTTATGGAAAAATAATATTTAACAAATGTCTTAATAAGGCCAGGGAATTTGGATACGAACAATGTTATCTCGAATCGGCCTCGGTATTAAAAACGGCCATACATATTTATGAGTCCAATGGTTTTCGTCATTTGGACACTCATATGGGAAATACCGGACATTATGCTTGCGGCGTATGGATGATCAAGGACCTATGAGGCTAAGCGAAATTCGCCTAAGATTCCATAAAGAACTGGATGACAATTACGGCAAAGAAGAGGTAGAAAGTTTCTTTTTTATATTGACCGAATACTTCAATCAAATCAAACGGATCGATTTAAGCCTTCAGCCTGAGTTCCAAATTCCTAATGCTGCTGTACCCAAATATGACGATGCTCTTGTGGCGCTTAAGAATTCCAAACCCATTCAATACATCGCAGGTGACACCTATTTCTATGGGTTGCGCTTTCTGGTCAATGAAGATGTTTTGATTCCCAGACCTGAAACCGAAGAATTAGTCGATTGGATTTTAAATGAAATTAAGGCTGGGACTGAAAAATCGAAGTTATTACGACTACTGGATATTGGGACCGGAAGTGGTTGTATTGCGATTAGCCTGGCTAAACATATGCCTGAAAGTGAAATTGTTGCCATTGATGTCAGTGATAGCGCCTTGGATTGTGCCATGCAAAATGCAAAACTCAATGCGGTCGATATTGAATTTTTGCAATGCGATATACTCAAGGAAAGTTATTCATTTTTAGAAGCTGAAGATCACTATGATATCGTTGTTTCTAATCCACCATATGTAAGGCAATCTGAGTCAAATGAAATGAAATCAAATGTGTTGAATTATGAACCTCATCTGGCCCTTTTTGTAGAAGATGAAGATCCCTTGCAATTTTATAAACATATTGCTCTTTTTGCGAAAAATAATTTAAAGGATAAGGGACTATTATTTTTTGAAATTAACGAGTATCTTGGTGAGGAATTGAA
>JABDLA010000124.1 GCA_013001965.1 Flavobacteriaceae bacterium
GTGGATAACGGACTGACATTTACAACTTACTATGCCGACAGTGATGGAGATACCTTTGGTGATCCTTCTTCAACGGTGTCCACCTGTGATGGTGCCCCTGCCGGTTATGTCACTGATAATACCGACTGTGATGATACCGCTGCGGCTGTTAACCCGGCTGCCACTGAAATATGTGATGGTATCGATAACGACTGTGATGGTCTTATCGATGATGCCGATCCTTCGGTGAGTGGTCAAACAACCTGGTATGCTGATACGGATGGTGATACTTTTGGTAATCTTGCCGATAGTATTGTCTCTTGTAACCAGCCTGCCGGATACGTGGCTGATAATACCGACTGTGATGATACCAACAATACCGTATATCCAGGTGCGCCTGAAATTCAATGCAATGGAATAGACGAAAACTGTAATGGTATGGCAGATGATGTTGATTCTATCAACCCGGTTTGTTTAACTAAGGACATAACAGTTCAATTGGATGGCACCGGAAATGCATCCATTGTGGCTGCGGATGTTGATAATGGATCTTCTGATAATTGTGGCATTGATACTATGACAGTTAGTCCGTCTAACTTTAATTCTTCAAATACAGGTGATAATATTGTTACATTGACTGTGACTGATCTTGAAGGAAACTCCACTCAATGTACAGCAACAGTGACCGTAGAAGACACACTTGGAATTGATGATTTTAATTTAAATTCGGTTCGAATTACGCCTAACCCATTTGATTCATATATATATGTGTATTTGCCATTAGGGCTTCATAATTCGGATTTTGAAGTCAAAATATTTGACCTCAATGGACGTATTGTTTACAATCACAGAATGACAAGTAATGGAGGTCGATTGGAAGTGAACGGATTGGAACAATTAGAGGAAGCTCCATACTTCATTAAAATTACAAGTAAAATAGGTGGTAATTCCATCTATAAGAAATTGATTAAGCATGAATAATTCCGCTCAGATCGTTTAATTGACTAGGCCATTTCAGTTGAAATGGCCTTTTTTTATAGTTTTCACCATAAACTAAAATAGATCAATTATTACCGTTTATCGATTTTTTTTGCATTTCATGGAGTTTTTTAAAGAAAAATGATATATTAGCATCGAATAAAATTTTATTAAACCCAAATCTGATGAAAAAAACTACCATTTTCATTGTGATAACACTACTGTTATCTCAACTTTCATTTACTCAAGATATTTATAAAAGAGTACGACTATCAAATATTTCAGAAACAAATATCGATCGCCTTCACGAACTTGGCATCGATTTAAGCTGTGGCGCTATATTTGAAGATAATGAACTTACAATTGAACTTTTTCAATATGAAATAGACCTTTTATCCAATGAGGGTATTGTCTACGAGGTTCTTATTGAAGATATGCAGAAATTTTATAGTGAGCGTGCGATAGACGATCTTCCAAAGGCACGATTAGAAATTGAGCAACTTAAAGCTCAAAGCGCAAATAGATCATACAGTATCAACGAAATTTTAAATAATGTGGGGCAGTATGATGAATGTGGCGAGTTAAACTGGGCCGTTCCTGCGAACTGGAATCTTAATCCTAATAGCTCACCAAATTCATTCGGTGGCTGTTTAACCTACACACAGGTACTCCAGGAATTGGACGATATGAGAACAATGTATCCCAATTTAATTTCTGCTAAAACAGATGCATCACCAACAAACCAAACCACCATAGAAGGTCGAACAGTCTATTATGTTAGAATTTCCGATAATCCTGATAGCGATGAAGCCGATGAACCGGAAACCTTATATACGTCACTAGTCCACTCGAGAGAAGCGGCTACAGTTATGAATCAACTATTTTTCATGTGGTATATTCTTGAGAATTATGCCACTGATGACGCCATTAAAAATCTGGTAAATAACCACGCACTTTATTTTATTCCAGTCTTTAATCCTGATGGCTTTGTTTGGAATCAAACCGCAGCTCCCGATGGTGGCGGTGGTCAGCGAAAAAACAGAAACACCTCTGCCCCCGGATCTTGTAGCACCTATTTGGAAGGGGTTGATTTGAACAGGAATTCACAGTATTATTGGAACAATGGTGGTTCGTCCGGAAATTCTTGTAATCAAACCTATCGTGGAACAAATTATTTTTCAGAACCGGAAACGCAAATCATGCGTGATTTCTTTTTATTGCATGATTTTAAATTAGCATTAAATCATCATTCGTATAAAAATGCCATGTTGCATGCCTATGCGGGAACTACGATTACCAACCCACGTCCTGATGAATATTCAAAATATAATCATGACATGACCTTCTATAACAGATATGCCCATGGACCAAGTACTTCAATCAGTTCATTGAATAGCGGTAATATGAATGACTGGATGCTGGGTGGACCTTCCGGGCCAGGCTCTAATGGAACCGGTTCAGGGAAAAACACTATGGCATGGACTCCTGAAAATGGATTGTCCTCAGAGGGTACCGGTGGCACCTATGGAGGGTTCTGGCCGCAACCTTCGAATTACTTGCCAATAGCCAGAAGAGCAATGCGCATGAATTTCCTTGCTGCCTATTTTAGTGGAAAGTATGCCAAGGTACATGACCTTGATCAAAGTGATATTAATTCCTTAACCGGTAATTTAAATTTCGCCATCGAAAATCTTGGCCAGAACGGAAATGATCCTAGTCCGGCAACAAATGAATTTACTTTGACAGTAACTGCTGTATCTACCAATATTACAATTAATACCCCTAGCGTAACTGAAAACTTTACAGCTGCCGAAATATTGAATCAAAGAAATGTCAATATTAGCTATACCTTAGATGCCGGTATTCAGCCCAACGATAAAATCGAGTATAAAATAGTTTTAACCAATGATAATGCTACAGACAATATTTTGTATGAAGCTAATATTAGTAAACTATATAGCCCCACAGTTATTTTTGCGGACGATCCGGATACAGATAATTTGACCAACTGGACACAAACAGGTACATGGTTTACGACATCGGACGCCTACTCTGGAACTACTGCTATTACAACAACCAATACTCCTCCTTATAGTAATAACGATTCGAAACAATTACAGATGAATGGATCGGTAAATTTAACCGGAGTTCCCGTTGCCTTAATTCAATTTTACAGCAAATGGGACTTGGAACGAAGTTTTGATTATGTACAAATTGAAGGGTCTACCAATGGCTCTACCTGGATACCACTTTGTGGAAAATTAACTAAACCCGGAGCGCCAGATGCGAATAATACCTATTCGGGGAAATCAGGAATTGATAATGATTTTCAGCCCGATGGTCAGGATCTCTATGATGGCGATACTCAAGGTCGCTGGAACATGGAAGAAATTGTGATCGACCCATCTAATAATTCATTTCTTTATAATCAAAGTACGGTTTATATAAGGTTTGATTTTAGAACAGATAGCTCGAACCGACAGGACTCCTATTATAATGCAGATTTTGAAGGATTTACATTTGATGATTTTAAGATCACTGATCTCACTGAAAACACCCTTGATGTTGCTGATTTTGATCTCGGGGAACTCCAGGTTTTTCCAAATCCGTTTGAATCATTTCTCGAAATCAAGATACCTCACAATTTAGACGCTCAAAATACCGAGCTTGCTATTTATGATATAAGAGGCCGACTTGTACATACCGAGTTCAGTGTAATTAATGATCAGATAATAATTAATGATCTTGGCCAGTTGTCTTCTGAAATGTATTTCCTGCAGATTAAAGACCGGTCTTCAGGACAGCGCCTTGTGAAGCGACTAATTAAAAAATAAAATTCCTAAATTCTCCATAAGCGTTGAGGTGTATTTTGAAAAAGAAATACACCTCAACGTATTTTAATACATAAGCATTAATTCATTTGGCATTCCAAAGTAGTTAGTATACTTAAATAATTGCTGTGATTCTGGGAGATTTGCAACAGTATTCCAACCAATTCATAAGACTCTTAAATTCAGTTAAATCCATTGAATAAGTAAATTTCTTACAAATTTAGTGCATTTCATCGAATATATTTGCATTTCACAGAATGTAAGCCTATGTTTAGTTTGCCTAATCAAAATTAACAAAATGGTCCCAAGACTAAAACTTAACCGAAATGAAATGTTTTTACTCACTTTCAGAGAAAATCTTTGGTGCCATTTTCTTGATAGCTACCAATCTTGCTATCGGGCAAGAATTCAATGTTCAATCCCTTCAGAAAGGTACTGCGACCGTAGAGACGAATTTTCAGGCAAAAAATCCCGCTGATCCCAATTTAGGCCCTGCCGGAATAACGAACAATATTCAATTATGGCTTAAAGCTAATCATGGTGTAGAAGAGGCCGCTGGAGATCTTGCGGAAGATACTGATGCCGTTTTAAATTGGTTGGATCGTAGTGGTGGAAACAATGATGCAACACAAGCAATAGCTACAAAACAACCTATTTATTCTGAAGCGACTATAAATTTTAATCCAACCTTAAATTTCGACGGAATCAATCATGAAATGATAGCAAATTCCAACGCAAATGGCGCAATTACTGTTTTTGCCGTTGCCAATGGAACCTTTAGCGGAACCAAGAACTTATTAAATCTCTATAATGGAGGAAGCGGATCTGTAGTTATAGAACAAACAGCAGCGACCACACTTCGAGGTTGCTACTATGATGACACTACAGTATCAGGTATAGTATCAACTACTATTGCAAATGGAACAAGCTTCCTAATGAATTATGATCATTTGGCCGGAGGTACATCCGAATTATTTGAAGACGGAATTTCTCAAGGCACCGCATCGGCTAATGCAGATAATTTAACCGGATCACTTACCGTGGGCGTTGGAACACATCCAACAAATGCTGCAGAACGATGGGACGGCGGTATTGCCGAACTCATAGTTTATAATCAAATTTTAACGACGACCGAAAGAGTTCAAATTGAATCGTATTTAGCACTTAAATATGGATTTACATTAGGAACTAATGGCACGTCTCAAGACTACCTTGATTCTGATGGCTCCGTCATATGGGATCAATCTGAAAACTTAGGTTTTAATTATAATGTAACCGGCCTCGGTCGTGATGACAATTCCGAATTAGATCAAAAACAATCTAAGACGATCAACGCGACGGATGATATCACTATAGGAATAAAAACATTAGCAACAACCAATGATGGCAATACAGCCGAATTCTTTGCTGACAAAACCTTCCTGATATGGGGTAATGACAATGGTGCAATAACGGCCACAACCGATATTACCAAAGACTTTGGATCTGGAACGGGAACAGCAACAAATGTTAGTGCTACACCAATTGTTAGAAAATGGAAAATGGTCGTGAAAGACTCGGTTCCTACCGTTAAAATATCAATTCCAGAAACCATGGTATCTGCGACTAATCCGGGGGGAGAAAAATATGTCATGATCGTTGCCGATGATGCTGCATTTACGATCAATGTGACTTCGGCTACAATGAAGGATGTTGGTTCCAATTTGGAGGTGGAATTCTATTTTGAGGGTACCAAATACGTTACATTTGGTTCAGCAGCAGAAACAACGGAATTGGCACGAGCAGTATCATTTGATAGATCAGACATGTATCTATCTGCAGGTGACGTCAATGATTTGGCTAATACCGATTTTACGATTAGCGCCTGGATAAAACGGGATCCCGGAACAGGAAATTTTGACATTATTTCCAAACGAAACTTTTTTAATGAAAATACCGATCTTGATCCAGGGCCAGATAATGACGGTAACTATTCACATGGTTATGCCTTAAGGATAGACCAGGACAACAAATTTAGGATGGTATGGCGCGATCCTGAAGATACTTCAAATAATATCTTGCAAACATCTGCATCCATTCCTGAAAATGAATGGCATCACATGTGTGCAGTCTATGACTCTTCGGAAGGTGCCCTGGGTACAACACGATTATATATAGACGGTATTCTTGAAGATACCGATGATACCTTAGACCCAATGAACGTGGCATCCGATGCACATTTTATGATTGGTGCCGCACATCATATTAAACGGCAACAACGTCATGGTGGTAGTGTTGACGAAGTAAGGGTATGGAATGTTGCATTGTCGGCCGACCAGATTCGTTATATAATGAATCAGGAGATTGAGCAGAATGCTTCATTGGCCGATGGTAAAGTATTGCCAACAACCACTACAAAAAATGAGATCAATGCCATGCCTTGGAATAACTTAATCGCATATTACCCAATGAATAAAATGGTGTTTGGCAGTATGATGGATTATTCAAATAGCGGTAATGATGCTTCGATGATAAATTATGATCATGTAGATGAACAAACCGCACCACTACCCTATCTTGTGGCACAGAGTGGTGATTGGGACACCTCAACGACCTGGGTAAATGGAGACGTACAATATCTACCAGGAGTAAGTTCCTACTTAGATGCCGTGGAAACTATTGATTACAATATTGTGCAAATGGATGACAATTACAATGTGACCATGGACAATACAAACTTGGCCCTTATTCCCGCGACTAATAATAACAACCGAACTTTGTTAGGCCTTATCATTAATGATGGTGATTTGGAAATTGAAGGTGACAATGATTCCGGTACAGGAAACGCATTGACGGTTTCCCATTACCTCAAATTAAATGGAAACATCGATTTGGAGGGCGAGTCACAACTTATTCAAACAACTGACAGTGATCTTGATGTCACGAGTTCAGGAACAGTTGAACGCGACCAGCAAGGTACCGCCGATACCTATACTTATAATTACTGGGCATCGCCAGTTGGGGTAAGTAATACTACCTCTAACAATAATAGCTACACCTTACCGGATGTTGTAAGGGATGGAACTCAAAATATTAATTTCCTTACCGGCGGCTATGATGGAACCGATACAAACCCAATAGGAATAGCAGATTATTGGATTTGGAAATTTGCCAATCAGTTAGACGATGATTTTGCATCCTGGCAGCATATACGAAGCACAGGATCCATTTCTGCAGGAGAAGGATATACGATGAAAGGCCCCGGAACCGGACCAATTTCTTCTGAACAAAATTATGTATATATAGGAAAACCGAATAATGGAGATATTAATTTGACCTTATCAGCCAATAACGATTATCTACTTGGTAATCCGTATGCCTCTGCAATAGATGCCGAACAGTTTATTCTCGATAATGGTGCAATTTCAGGCACCTTATATTTCTGGAAGCATTGGGGAGGTGGATCTCATAATCTTGCAGATTACTTAGGTGGATATGCTATCTATAATTTATCCGGTGGAACCCCTTCAGCTTCTATGGGATCAAATGATCCTGATGTTGGAACCGGCGGAATTCCAACCAAAACCCCAGGTCGCTATATACCTGTAGGTCAGGGATTTTTCGTATTGGCCGAAAATAATGGAACCATTAATTTCAATAATGGCCAGCGCGTTTTCCAAAAGGAATCGGAAAATTCAGTATTTACGGAAGCCAATAATCCTGATAATAACACTATTCTCGGCAGAAATGTAACTGATCCAGCTGATTTGGTTGGCGATCCGCGATTGAAAATCAGACTAGGGTTCTATTCGGTAAATACCATACGTCGTCAATTGATATTAACAATAGACGAAAATGCAACCGATGCTATTGATGGTGGTTATGATGGTGCACTGTATGAAGATCAAATGGGAGACATGTATTGGATGATAGAAAATCAAAGGTTCGTGATCCAGGCAACAAATTATTTGGACGATTATTCAGTTTTCCCTATAGGTGTAAAATCAGATGATGAAGGTATCAACATCATATCGCTTGATGACATGATAAATACACCCGATACTATGGAAATCTATGTTTATGATAAAGAATTAGACTTATATCATGATCTCCTGGCAGGTGACTATGAATTTTTCAAGATTGCAGGAGAGACCTTAGACAGATTTGAAATTACCTTTAGCCCAGGGGCTTTAGGTATCGACGACAATGAATTGAATGCCTTGGATTTACACTATTCAAATGATCTTGAGAGTATCATTCTCATTAATCCAACCTTAAAAAACATTAATTCTATTGAAGTTATTAATGTGCTTGGACAAACAATTTATACAGTCGATAACAACCTTAATAGCGATTATGCTGAATACAAAGTAAATA
>JABDLA010000155.1 GCA_013001965.1 Flavobacteriaceae bacterium
CTTCAAAACCAGTAAGCCACTATGCAAAATCAGAAAAGAGTACTTATAGATTTTGTTTCACCTAATCTTAATAATGGAGAATTTGCCATTAAACGTGTACTCAACGAATATGTAACCGTTATGGCCCACGTATTGGCTGATGGCCATGATGTCCTCGGGGCCTCCGTTCTGTATAAGCATGAGAATGAAAGAAGCTGGAAAGAAGTTCGAATGACCGATAAATCAAATGATGAATGGGAGGCTTCTTTTAAAGTGAGTAAGCAGGGCATGTATTTATATCGTGTTCAGGGATGGGTAGATTATGCATTGAACTGGCGGTACGGTACCATCAGAAAAATTGAGGACGGACAAAAGGTAACATCCGAGCTCCTGGAAGGCGTCAGCTATCTGGAAGCCATATTAAAAAAAGCAAATGCCTCCGAAAAAGAATTTTTAAAATCATGTATTAGCGAATTTGGAAATAAAGCTAAGTATGAAGCAGCCATTGATCAAGTGAAGAGTGACCGGCTGTACAAGATCTTTTTTAAATACCCTCAGAAAATATTGGCGAATAACACCGAGCCATTTCAGGTTTATGTTGATCGTGAAAGAGCGCGTTTTAGTACTTGGTATGAGTTCTTTCCACGTTCAGCTTCTGAGAAGGTTGGGCAGCATGGCACATTTAAAGATTGTGAACGGCTGTTGCCACGAATAGCGCAAATGGGATTTGACACTTTGTATTTTCCGCCCATTCACCCCATCGGTGAAGTGAATAGAAAGGGAAAAAATAATACCACTGAGGCAACGAAAGACGATGTAGGGTCCTGCTGGGGAATAGGTTCAGCAAAAGGAGGCCATAAGTCTATTCATCCGCAACTGGGTGACCTGTCCGATTTTAAAGCGCTTATAAAGAAGGCCAAATCTCATGGATTGGAGATCGCCATGGATTATGCATTGCAGGCTGCTCCAGATCATCCCTGGGTGAAGGATCATCCCGAATGGTTCAAATGGCGACCCGACGGTACGGTTCAATATGCCGAAAACCCACCAAAAAAATACCAGGACATTTTACCCATCTATTGGGAAAGCGATGATTTTAAAAAGCTGTGGAAAGAATGCAAGAGCATACTGGAATTCTGGATCGATTGTGGTATTGAAATATTCAGGGTGGACAATCCCCATACGAAACCTTTTTATTTTTGGAACTGGATCATTTCAGAAATCAAAAAGAAACATCCCAATGTGATCTTTCTGGCCGAAGCTTTTACCAGGCCTAAAGTCATGCAGCAACTAGCTAAACAGGGCTTCACACAGTCCTATACCTATTTTTGCTGGAGGAATACGAAACAAGAACTGATTGATTATGTGGAGGAGCTCACAAAAACAGAACAACGCGAATTTATGAGGCCCAACTTCTGGCCGAATACGCCCGATATCAATCCGTATCATTTGCAAGGTGCTAATGAATCCAAACATATTATTCGCTATGCTTTGGCAGCCACTTTGAGTTCAAATATTGGTATTTATGGCCCTGTGTTTGAATATATGCTGAGTGATGCATTGCCCGGAAAAGAAGAGTATTTAAACTCTGAAAAATTTCAAATTTCAAATTATGATTGGACTCTTGAAAATAAACTGACGACCATAATAAGCAAAATTAATGCGGTGCGCCAGGAACAGAAAGCGCTTCGACAAACCAATAATATCAAATTCTGTGAATTGGAAAACGACCAACTTTTGGCGTTTTATAAATGGGACGATGAAAAAGAAAGTGAATTGCTTATTGTTATAAGCCTCGATCCGTATTACACTCAGCAAGGGAATGTGCGATTACCTATGGAAGAACTTCAGATTTCTGCTGATCATTACATACAAGTGCATGATCTTATCACGGGAAGCAGCTATCACTGGAACGCCGAATGGAATTTTGTGGAGTTACATCCGGCCTTGCCCTTTCATATTTTTAGAATTCAAAAGCAAATATGACTGAAAAGCAACCGAAAATAAAAAACAATACACTTCTCAATTTCGATGATAAATGGGAAGACCTCCTGGAGAATGATCACTTTGTAAAGGTGTTTCTTTCTGATGTGCTAGAGGATTATATTGTAAAGCAACGTTGGTATGGTGGTAAAGCCAGTACGCTCAAATATATTGAATTGGCCGAATATTTCAGACTTCAGAAAAAAGGGGAGGTGTATTATGGGCTTATCCTGGAGATCAATTTTAAAGAAGCATTTTACCAACACTATTTTCTGCCAATTGCCTTTGTTTCAGACGAAGCTTTTGCTCAGGAAGATCGAATATTATCGATCAGTATAAAAAATCAATCAGGATTTATAATCGATGCGACCAATTTGGAAGCATTCAGAAAGGTTGTATTCGAGCGAATTCTCACAGCCATACCTAATGACCGAACGAAGGTTCAGTATCATAAAAGTGAGCTGTTTAAAGACCTGACTTATGAATCCTCCCGATTTATGGGACTTGAGCAAAGCAATACCTCTATAGTATATAATGAGAAGTTTGTCCTAAAGTTCTTCAGAAGAATTTATGCCGATAAAAATCCTGATTATGAAATGAGCCGATTTTTATCTGAAAAGAAAGAATTCGAGAATACTCCCGCTTATTTAGGAAGTATTAATGTTATAGATTCCGACAATTCAAATATTACTATTGGATTGATGCAGGCCATGGTACCTAATGAAGGTGATGCCTGGGATTATATGTTAAATGAATTCCATCAGGTCTTTTTAAACCTGGAACACAAAAATATCAATATTGAAGACCTGCCGGAAGTGGAGATGTTCCTGCGCCTTGATATTCAGGACGTACCCCCAAGGATCATTGACTGGGTTGGCCTGAATTTATTTCTAAAGATCCAAACCCTTGCAAAACGAACGGCTGAAATGCATATTGCACTCGGTAGCGAATTTGAAGAGACCGCATTTACACCCGAACATTTCAATGGCGATTATACGGTCTGGCTTAAGAACAGGATGTTGTACCAATTCCAGAATCGATTGAATACCATTGAAAATAACCTTCACAAATTGGATGGCCTGGCTTTGGAATTGGCTAGTGAATTTTTGGACAAAAAAAACAGTATCAGAAAACGATTTGTAAACTTTGAATGGACCAAATTAAAAGGAGAACGTATTCGCGTACACGGAGATTATCACCTGGGTCAAATTTTAGTAAAGGAGGATGATTTCTATATTCTGGATTTTGAGGGTGAACCGGAAAGTACCATACGTGACAGAAAGGTAAAACAACCACCACTTAAAGACGTGGCAGGGCTTTTCAGGTCATTCCATTATGCGATCTATGCCACTGTTTTTAATAATGACGGAAAGTATCAACGAACACGACAAGACAAGTTTAAGGCCTCCGAATTATTATACCGCTACCTGACTGGTGTTTTTCTGGGAACCTATATCAATGAAGTGCAGCAAGCCAATTTAAATATTGGGTATCATCAGGAACGGATATTTATCCTGGAATACTGCCTGCTCGAAAAAGCGGTTTATGAACTGGGTTATGAATTAAATTCTCGTCCGCGCTGGGCAGTAATTCCGCTTAAGGGCATTTCCGATATCATTAATCAATAATTATGGCTGAACTAAAAACACATAGCTTATTTACCGATTTCGACATTGAGCTCTTCAAAGCAGGAAAGCACTATAGATTATACGAGAAATTGGGATCACATATCATCTCACTGGACGGCATCCAAGGCACCTATTTTGCAGTTTGGGCACCAAGTGCGAAACAGATTTCTGTGATCGGCGATTTCAATTATTGGATCGAAGGCGAACACCTTCTAAAGGTACGTTGGGATGGAAGCGGCATTTGGGAAGGCTTTATCCCAAATGTTGGAAAAGGGAGTACCTATAAGTATAAAATTCAAAGCCACCACAATGACATCAAGACCGAGAAAGCAGACCCATTTGCCAGGCGCTGCGAGCACCCGCCAAAAACCGCTTCAATAGTTTGGGATGAAGATTATGAATGGTCTGATAAAGCATGGATGAAAAGCAGGAAAAAGAACAATGCCCTTGATGCACCCTTTTCGGTCTATGAGGTCCATCTCGGTTCCTGGAAAAAACAGATTGAAGAAAACAGGTTTTTATCTTATGTTGAATTAGCCGAATCATTGGTGAACTATGTGAAAGAAATGAATTTCACGCATGTTGAATTGATGCCGGTTATGGAATACCCTTATGACCCTTCATGGGGTTATCAGTTAACGGGCTATTTCGCGCCAACATCTCGTTTTGGCTATCCGGAGGAGTTTAAATTATTGATCGATAAATTACATCAGAACGATATTGGGATCATCCTGGATTGGGTGCCGTCACATTTTCCCGAGGACGCACATGGATTAGGATTTTTTGACGGATCTCATCTGTATGAGCATCCTGATAAGCGAAAAGGCTATCATCCCGACTGGAAAAGTTTAATTTTTAACTATGGTAGGAACGAGGTCAAATCATTCCTAATATCCAATGCGATCTTTTGGCTGGATCAATACCATGTTGATGGTTTGCGAGTAGATGCGGTTGCTTCAATGTTATTTTTGGACTATTCACGTGATGAAGGTGAATGGGAGCCCAATCAGTTTGGTGGACGTGAAAATTTGGAAGCCATCGCCTTTATGAAAGAAATGAATGAGGCCGTATATTCCCATTTCCCAGATGTACAGACTATTGCCGAAGAATCCACATCCTTTCCCATGGTGTCTAAACCCACCTTTATTGGCGGCCTTGGTTTTGGCATGAAATGGATGATGGGCTGGATGCATGACACATTACAGTATTTTGCCAAAGAACCCATCTACAGGAAGCATCATCAAAATGACCTGACCTTTAGCATGACCTATGCCTTTACTGAGAATTTTATGTTGCCACTGTCTCATGACGAGGTCGTTTATGGCAAGCATTCCATTCTGGGACGAATGCCGGGAGACGAATGGCAGCGCTTTGCTAACCTGCGATTGCTCTATGGATATATGTTTACCCATCCGGGTACTAAACTTTTATTTCAGGGAGCCGAATTTGGACAAAGTGAAGAGTGGAACTTTGAGAATAGCCTTGATTGGCATTTATTGGAGTATAAAGTCCATAAAGGCATTCAGAATCTTGTCAAGGATCTTAATACGTTTTACCGAAAGGAAAAGGCCTTATATGAGAAACAGTTTACAGCTGAAGGATTTGAATGGATAGATTATAGCAATGCCGAAGATTCGAGTTTAGTATATATAAGAAAAGGCAATAAACCTGGCGATGACCTGGTTATTGTTTGTAATATGACCCCTGTACCGAGAACAGATTACAGGATCGGCTTGCCCAAGGAAGGAAAACTCAAGGAAGTTTTTAATTCCGATCTTAAAAAATATAATGGAACAGGAGACTATAAAAATAAAATGATACAATCAGAAAATATAGAATGGCAGTTTAGAAAGTATTCCGCCGAAATAACGATCCCACCATTGGCCATGATCGCGTTTAAATATTCAAAATAAATGTATAATTAAAACAGTTAATAAATCGTTTAAAAACTAATTGCCAATTTTTAAATATGTCCCATTTTTTGCTTTTTTTTACTGGGTTCAATTATCTACCTTATGATCGTAAACACTGAATCAGAGAATAAAGGAAATTTATTTCCTAATCAATTAGTGAAGTTCAACAAGGATGTTGATACTTTATTTTTTTCTACAGAGAATGATGTAGCTCTTCAAATTACCGTATTACGCGATAGTGTATTGCGGTTTAGATACACACCCACAGGAACCTTTGAGAAAGACTTTTCTTATGCCATCACCAAATATGCCAGTACAGGCTATAATAAATTGGAGATTGAGGAAGATCCAGATAAATATATCGTCACGACCAAAAAACTGGTCTGTTATATTTCAAAAAAAGATCTGAAAATTTCCTTGTATGATGCTGCCGACATGGTTTTGGTCAATAAGGATGAACTGGGATTTCATTGGGAAGAATGTCAGGAACACGGTGGGAATATCGTTAAAATGAGTAAGGTTGTTAGCGAAAGAGAAAGCTTTTTTGGCCTTGGAGACAAAGCAGGCCATTTAAATATCAAGGGCAAGCGTTACGAAAATTGGGTAACAGATTCCTATGCCTATGGAAAGGATACCGATCCGCTATATAAGGCGATCCCTTTCTATACTGGGCTGCATCACAACAAAGCCTATGGGATCTTTTTTGATAATAGCTTCAAATCGTATTTTGATTTTGCACATGAGCGAAGAAATGTTACAAGTTTCTGGGCTCAGGGGGGTGAGATGAATTATTATTTCATCTATGGACCTCAAATGCAGGACGTGGTGGAAAGCTATACCGATCTTACCGGAAAACCACATCAATTACCACCCTTGTGGGCACTGGGTTTTCACCAGTGCAAATGGAGCTACTATCCCGAAAGTGAAGTGAAACACATTACCTCCAAATTCAGGGAATTGAAGATTCCTTGTGATGCCATTTATCTGGATATCGATTATATGGATGGATTTCGTTGTTTTACATGGAATAAAGAGCATTTCCCAGATCCAAAACGTATGGTGAAGGAATTAGAAGATGATGGCTTTAAGACCGTTGTCATAATTGATCCCGGGATCAAAGTTGATAAAAACTACAAGGTGTTCATGGACGCCCTGGAAAAGGACTATTTCTGCAAGCGTGCCGATGGGCCCTATATGAAAGGAAAAGTATGGCCGGGTGATTGTTATTTCCCTGATTTTACCCGAAAAGAAGTGCGTGACTGGTGGTCGGGACTATTCAAAGAACTTATTGAAGATATAGGTGTAAAAGGTGTTTGGAACGACATGAACGAGCCAGCGGTTATGGAGGTGCCTAACAAATCCTTCCCCAATGACGTTCGTCATGATTATGAAGGAAATTCATGCAGCCATAGAAAAGCCCATAATGTTTACGGCATGCAAATGGCGAGGGCGACCTATCAGGGCCTGAAAAAATTCCGATATCCAAAGCGACCTTTTGTTATCACACGTGCGGCCTATTCCGGGACACAGCGCTATTCATCAACCTGGACGGGTGATAATATCGCTTCTTGGGAGCATCTATGGATCGCAAATGTCCAGGCACAGCGCATGGCAATGTCGGGCTTTTCTTTTGTGGGAAGTGATATAGGCGGCTTTGCCGAACAACCCCAAGGAGAATTATTCACAAGATGGATACAGCTGGGGATATTTCACCCTTTCTGTAGGGTACATTCCTCTGGAGATCATGGCGATCAGGAACCATGGGCCTTTGACGAGGACGTTACCGATATCGTTCGCAAATTCATTGAACTCCGATATCAACTCTTGCCTTATCTGTATACGGCATTCTGGAGACTGGTAGAACATGGTACGCCCTTACTGAAGTCATTGGTAATGTTCGATCAGGAAGATCATCAAACGCATTATCGGACGGATGAGTTCATTTATGGAGATAGCATCCTGGTTTGCCCGATCCTCGAGCCAAATTCCAAAGGTAGACGTATGTATATTCCGCGGGGTCAATGGTACAATTTCTGGACGGACGAGTTGGTTAAAGGCGGGAAGGAAAAATGGGTTGATGCCGAGATTGACAGCTTTCCGATTTTCATTAAAGAAGGCGCCATTATACCAAAATATCCGGTTCAGCAATACGTTGGTGAAAAGCAAATTGATGAATTAACTCTGGATGTTTATTTCAAATTAGGTAAGGAGTCATCGTCCCTATTTGATGATGCCCATGATGGCTATGACTATACAAAAGGCCGCTACAGTTACAGGACGTTTAAGTTAAGAGGAAAACCAAAAGAATTGATCATTCAACAACATAAAGAAGGGAAATTCATTACCGAATACGAAAATTTCGAAATCAAGTTTCATGGATTACCTTTTAAAATAAAGAAAGTTCAACTAGATAATGAAGACATCTCCTTAGATAAGATCTCCATGAACGGAAGTAGCAGTATGAAAATAGATAAGAACTTTTCGGTCTTGCATATTATTGGTCAATAACTTTAAGATCTTCAATTAAATTTTTGGAAAGGTTTTTGTACTTTTAGTCATGTAATAATTCTAAACCTTAAACGTAATGAAAATTAAGAATACAGTAGTTGCAATAGCCACTATTATATTATTTCTTTCTTGTACAGTCAATCCTTTTACTGGTAAGAAAACAATGGCATTAGTGCCAAATTCACAATTATTTCCAACGGCTTTTGCCCAATATGATCAGTTTCTAAGCGAGAATAAAGTCGTAAAAGGGACATCCGATTCTGAAATGATCAAAAGAGTGGGACAGCGCATTGCTGTTGCCGCCGAACGCTGGTTAAATGCCAATAATTATCAAGGCTATTTAAATGATTACCAATGGGAATATACCCTTGTTGATGATAAAACGGTAAATGCCTGGTGTATGCCCGGAGGGAAGATTGTATTTTATACAGGAATTCTTCCAATTGCGCAAAACGAAACCGGAGTTGCCGCGATCATGGGACATGAAGTCGCCCATGCGCTTGCCAATCACGGACAACAACGTATGAGCGCAGGATTGCTTCAGCAGTTAGGGGCAGTTGCAGGGAATGTTGCCATTCAGGATGAACAATCACGTCAGATATTTAATCAGGCTTATGGTATTGGAAGTACTGTAGGCGTGATGCTTCCATTTAGTCGAAGCCATGAAACAGAATCGGATAAAATAGGCTTGATTCTCATGGCTATTGCGGGTTACAACCCCGATGAAGCCGCCGAACTATGGAAACGCATGAAAGCCAATAGTGGCGGACAAGCACCTCCGGAATTTCTTAGCACGCATCCATCAAATGATACACGTATTGCTAATTTAACAGCTTTATCTCCTCAGGCTAAGGCCGAAGCTAAGAAATTTGGAATTTCGTCTTTCAGACCTATTAATTAAGTTTCAGATTTAAAATATTTGTTTACCTTCGAAGCTGTTCCTTCAGGAACAGCTTTTTTATGGAAGGATTACAAAAAGGAAATAAGAAACTGCTCAATGCCTGGGCGTTCTATGATTGGGCCAATTCGGTTTATCCGTTGGTAATTTCCTCAGCGGTATTTCCAATTTTTTATGGTGCCTTGACCATTATCAAAGATGCCGATGGCAATAAAATAAGTGATACGGTAGCGTTTTTAGGTTATGACTTCAACAACGATTCTCTTATAAGTTATGTTACAGCATTAAGCTTCCTCATTGTTTCAATACTTTCACCAATTTTATCGGGGATATCAGATTATGTAGGCAATAAGGAGAATTTTATGAAGTTCTTTTGCTATTTGGGAGCCTTGTCCTGTATAGGATTGTATTGGTTCAGCCTAGATTATTTGTGGTTTGGGCTATTATGCTATATGCTTGCCTTGATAGGATTCTGGGGTAGCCTGGTATTTTACAATTCGTATTTGCCGGATATCGCATACCCTGAACAACAAGATAAGATAAGTGCCAAAGGATTTTCATTGGGGTACATAGGTTCGGTTTTACTTCTGGTTGTCAATTTAGTGATGATCCTGTTTTATGATACGTTTGGATTTAAGGATGCCGGTGTTCCTACCCGAATTGCTTTTATAATGGTAGGTCTCTGGTGGATGTTGTTTGCCCAATACACTTTTAAATATCTTCCAACGGGAACCAATGAAGGCCATAAAGTGACCAGATCGGTACTGATGCATGGGTATAATGAACTTAAGAAAATTTGGCGTGCACTTAAACTGAATAAAATATTAAGACGATATCTAACCGCTTTTTTTGTGTATAGCATGGCGGTTCAAACCATTATGATCGCCGCGACTTATTTCGCAGTTGAAGAATTGAATTGGGGCGATCAGGACTCGACGACCGGACTGATCATCAGTATATTATTAATTCAATTGATCGCTATTGTTGGCGCAAATTATACCGCAAAACTATCAGGAAAGATCGGTAATATAAAGACGTTGATCTTCATCATCTTCGCCTGGATCGCCA
>JABDLA010000171.1 GCA_013001965.1 Flavobacteriaceae bacterium
AATTCATCCAATTGAAAAGATCTATGAGTAATTCAGCCAAACGTCGCGAAGCCTTAAGATATCATGCCTTACCTATCCCGGGAAAAATTAAGGTCGTCCCAACAAAAAAATATGCCACCCAAAGAGATCTTGCTTTAGCGTATTCACCCGGCGTCGCCGAACCTTGTCTGGAGATCGAAAAGGATAAAAGCAACGCTTATAAATATACGACTAAGGGCAATTTGGTAGCTGTTATCTCAAACGGGACGGCAGTTCTCGGACTTGGAAATATTGGTCCGGAAGCGTCCAAACCGGTCATGGAAGGAAAGGGACTGTTGTTTAAAATATTTGCCGATATCGATGTTTTTGATATTGAAGTAGATACAGAGAACATTGACGAATTCATTCAAACGGTAAAGCATATTGCTCCAACCTTTGGAGGCATCAATTTGGAAGATATCAAAGCACCGGAAGCATTTGAGATCGAAAGGAGATTAAAAGAAGAGTTGGATATCCCGGTTATGCATGATGATCAACATGGTACGGCGATTATATCGGCAGCCGCCTTATTAAATGCTCTTGAACTCGCCAAAAAGAAAATAGATAAAGTAAAAATTGTTGTGAGTGGTGCGGGTGCTGCTGCTATTTCCTGCTCCAGATTATACACGTCATTTGGAGCAAAAAAGGAGAATATCGTCATGTTGGATAGTAAGGGGGTCATCCGCAAGGACAGGTCGGGACTTACAAAAGAAAAATCAGAATTTGCGACAAGCCGAAAGATCGATACACTCGATGAGGCCATGAAAGGCGCCGATGTCTTTATAGGCTTGTCGACCTCCGATATTGTAAGCCCTGACATGCTTTTGTCTATGTCTAAAAATCCAATTGTTTTCGCCATGTCCAATCCGGATCCCGAAATTTCCTATGATCTGGCCATAAAAACACGCAAAGATATTATCATGGCAACCGGACGCAGCGATCATCCCAATCAGGTGAATAACGTGTTAGGCTTTCCATTTATATTTAGGGGAGCATTGGATGTTAGGTCGACCGCTATAAATGAATCTATGAAAAAGGCAGCAGTGATTGCCTTGGCCAACTTGGCGAAAGAACCAGTACCCGAACAGGTCAACGTGGCCTATGATGAAACACGTCTTACTTTTGGCACCGACTATATTATTCCGAAGCCATTTGATCCGAGGTTAATTTCGGTAGTTCCTCCAGCAGTGGCCAAAGCGGCTATGGAAAGCGGTGTCGCTCAGGAACCCATTACCGATTGGGGTGCCTATACCGAATCCTTAATGCAACGTCTGGGCAGCGACAATAAAATAGTACGATTGATGCATAGCAGGGCAAGACGAAACCCAAAACGTGTTGTCTTTGCTGAAGCCGATCATTTGACGGTAGTGCGGGCTGCCCAAATTGTTCATGATGAGGGAATTGCAATCCCTATTTTACTCGGCCGAAAAGAAATCATTGAAGAACTCAAAGCCGAGATCGAATTTGATGCTGAAGTTCTTATTATTGATCCTAAGAGTGATGACGAAAAAGAACGAAAGGATCATTATGCTAAGGTATATTGGGAACAAAGAAAACGTCGCGGAATATCACGTCTGGCAGCTAGAAAACTGATGCGGGAACGTAACTATTATGCTGCGATGATGGTTAATGAAGGTGATGCTGACGCATTGATCACTGGATTTTCGCGAGCCTATCCAACGGTAGTTAAACCTATACTGGAGTTGATAGGCCTTGATAAGGGCGCAACACGAATTGCGACCACTAATTTATTAATGACGCAAAGAGGGCCACTGTTTTTAAGTGATACCTCTATAAATATTAATCCCTCTGCCAAGGATTTGGTAAAAATTGCTCAAATGACAGCGATTACAGTGCGAATGTTTGGTATGGAACCGGTCATGGCCATGACCTCTTATTCAAACTTCGGATCTTCTACCAACGAGCAAGCCTCGAAGGTGAGAGAGGCCGTATCATATTTGCATCGCCATTTTCCAAACCTGACTGTTGATGGCGAATTGCAGACCGATTTCGCCTTGAACAATGAAATGCTTGAAGATGTATTTCCCTTTTCAAAGCTTGTTGGAAAAAATGTCAATACACTTATTTTTCCAAATCTGGACTCTGCAAACATCACATATAAATTGCTTAAGGAACTGAATAAGGCCGAAAACATCGGCCCTATTATGATGGGCTTAAAAAAGCCGGTTCATATTCTACAACTGGACGCCAGTGTCGATGAAATTGTGAACATGACGGCAATTGCGGTAATTGATGCTCAAAAGAAGCACAAAAGAAGCGCTTTAGCCTAAGTTCTATGGTATAATATTCTCGTTATTATGTATAATAAATTTATTACATTTGATTCGATAACAAAAAAGAGTTAATGATAACACATATTCAGGGAAGACTAACTGAAAAAAATCCTACAGATGTTGTGATCGATTGTAATGGCGTTGGATATTTCTTGAATATTTCCCTGCATACCTATTCTCAAATTCCTGATCAGGAAAATCTCAAATTATATACCCACTTTCAAGTCAAAGAAGACAGCCATTCATTGTATGGCTTCACAACCTTGGTTGAACGTGAGATTTTCAGGCTGTTGATCTCGGTTAGTGGAATTGGTACCAGTATTGCCCGGACTATGTTGTCGTCGCTGACTCCAGATCAAGTCAAGGAAGCCATTGCTTCCGGAGACGTTGCACGCATTCAATCGGTGAAAGGAATTGGCTCTAAAACAGCACAAAGGGTAATTATTGAATTGAAAGACAAAATTCTAAAGGTATATCAATATGATGAATCTACGCTTGAAATGAACAATACAAACAAAGATGAAGCGTTATCTGCATTAGAGGTTTTAGGGATTGGAAGAAAGCAATCAGAACGTATTGTCGATAAGATCGTTGCAAATGAGCAGGATGCCAGTGTGGAAGTAATAATTAAAGAAGCCTTAAAAAATTTATAGATTATTTTGAACATTACTACCAACTATACATTTTCTAAGAATAAAAAAGCCTATATCATAATATGCTTTTTCATTTTATGTAGTACGTTGTCTTTTGGCCAAACCAACCCGAGTACTCAGGATACCACAAGCACAGGATTTTCCTTTAATTCGTTGAGTTTGCCAAATCCAAGCAGTATTATTTCGAAATACCGTTATGACCCG
>JABDLA010000194.1 GCA_013001965.1 Flavobacteriaceae bacterium
CATTATTGCGGATTTAATGTTTTAATGCATAAGTCCTGTGAAGCTTGTGGAAGTCATACTTTGGATAGTAAGGGGTTTGGTACCGAACAGGTGGCTGAAGAGGTAAAGCAGCTCTTTCCAGACTTCAAGGTAGCTCGCATGGATCTGGATACAACACGAGGAAAGCACAGCTATGAAAAGATTATCGGAGCCTTTGAGCAACAGGAAACCAAGATCCTGGTTGGGACACAAATGCTAACAAAGGGTTTGGATTTCAGACAGGTTAAACTTGTAGGAATTATGAATGCCGACAGTCTGCTCAACTTCCCGGATTTCAGAGCGCATGAAAGAAGCTTTCATCTTATGCAACAAGTGGCCGGGCGTGCAGGACGAACTGACGAGAGGGGGAAGGTCTTGATCCAAACCTATAATCCGCATCACAAGATCCTTCAGCAGCTGGCCTCCAATGATTATGTATCAATGTTTAAGGAACAAATGGATGATCGCCATACCTTTAAATATCCGCCCATATATCGGTTGATCAAAATTACATTAAGGCATCGTGATTTTAACAAGGTCAATACAGCAGCCGATTGGATGACGAAGTCTTTACGGCAAATTTTCGGAGAATTTGTTTTGGGACCCGAATTTCCGGCTATTGCCAGGATTCGAAATCAATATCATAAAAACATTCTGATCAAGATCCCTGAAAAACAGTCTTTGGCAAAAACAAAAGAAGCCGTTCTTAAAGTTAAGAACAGCTTCCTTAATGTTAAAGATTTTCGGCCTATTAAAGTAATATTAAATGTCGATAATTATTAATGATTAAATATTATTTAATGCATCAACCAAAAGAGTCTTTTTGTTTCGACTCAATGGAATTTCGAATGATCCCACTTCAACATTTTTACTATTAAAGCGATCGATCTTATCTAAATTTACGATATAGGATTTGTGAATTCTTAAAAATTTTCCTTCCGGTAATTCTGCTTCAAATGCTTTCATGGTCGATAGGACAACGAGGCTGTTTTCTTCAGTCACCAGTTTTACATAATCACCAAGGGCTTCAATCCATTTAATATCTTTTATATATACCTTTCTTTTTTTAAGGTTACTTTTTACAAAGATATGTTCACCGTCAGTTTCGTTAAAGTCGAGTTTGAGCTTATGCTGCTCTATCGCCTTTTCAACGGCTGTATTAAAACGTTCTCTCGTGATTGGCTTTTGTAGGTAATCTGTCGCGTCATAATTGAATGCCTTGAACGCGTATTCGGTCTTTCCTGTAACAAAAATAATCTGAGGTTTATTATTAAGTACATCAAGTAATTCGAATCCGTTTAAAACCGGCATTTCAATATCCAGGAAGATTAAATCTACTTTGTGTGTATTAAGTCCATTTTTGGTTTCCAGGGCACTGCTATATTCAGCTATCAAGTTTAATGAAGAGTGATTCTCTATTAACTTGACAATAGACAAGCGTTGGATTGCGGAATCATCTACAACAACACAGTTTAAAGTCATAACATTTAATATTTTAGGTTAAGATATCGACAATAGTACAAAAAATTCGGTTAAAAACCAAAAAACATCGACAAAGTGTACTATTTAACAAAAATTTAACATATTAATAATAGTTAAAAATTAAATCAAAAATGTTGCCAAAAATATTAATAATACTTATTTTTGCAGCCATTTTTATTAACAAACACAAATTTTATGAATCATTACGAAACTGTTTTCATTTTAAATCCCGTTTTATCTGAAGATCAGATAAAGGAAACAGTAAAAAAGTACGAAGATTGGCTTGTTTCGAAAGGAGCAACGATGATCGCGATTGAGGATTGGGGCTTAAAAAAGCTGGCTTATCCCATTCAAAACAAAAAAAGTGGTTTTTATCACTTATTTGAGTTCAAGGTTGACGGAAGCGCTATCCAACCCCTGGAAGTAGAATTTAGACGTGACGAGCGTTTTATGAGGTTTTTAACCGTGAAATTAGACCAGCATGCAATTGCCTGGGCAGAAAAGAGAAGAACTAGAAACAAGGAAACGGCGTAATTATGGCAACAATTGAACAACAAGCAAAAGGAAAAAAGGATGGAGAAATCAGGTATTTAACTCCATTAAACATAGAAACAACTAAAGCGAAGAAGTATTGTCGCTTTAAAAAGTCTGGGATCAAATATATCGATTATAAAGATCCGGATTTCTTAATAAAGTTCGTAAACGAGCAAGGCAAGTTATTACCACGCCGTTTAACCGGAACATCATTGAAATATCAGAGAAAAGTATCTGTAGCTGTTAAAAGAGCGCGTCATTTGGCCTTAATGCCTTATGTAGCAGACCTAATGAAATAAACTATTATAATATGGAACTTATATTAAAACAGGACGTTGAAGGCGTTGGATTTAAAGACGATGTTGTAACAGTTAAAAATGGTTTCGGTAGAAATTATTTAATTCCTCAGGGTTATGCCGCATTAGCGACAACTTCTGCTAAAAAGGTTTTAGCTGAGAACTTAAGACAACGTGCTTTTAAAGAAAAGAAGATCATAGATGATGCTAATGAATTAGCAGAACTATTGAAAGCATTAGAAATAAAAATCCCTGCCAAAGTAGGAACTGGAGATAAATTATTTGGATCAGTAAATAACATTAATGTAGCCGAGGCTCTTGAAAAAGAAGGGCATGAGATCGATAAAAAATACATCAGTGTTGTTGGAGGAAATGTGAAGCGATTGGGCAAATATGATGCTGTTATACGTTTACACAGAGAAGTATCTGTTGACATGTCATTTGAAGTGATTCCACAGGCTAAAAAATAAATATTAACATTTTTTTCCAGATACAAAATCTAAAACCGCTCATCGAGCGGTTTTTTTTTTATAAATTTAGGTACTAATTAAAAAACCAATGATTCAATGAAAAAAACGACTTTACTAATTTTCCTGTTATTATTTAGCGGTTTTGCCTTTAGCCAGGTTACGACTTCAAATATTAAAGGACTCGTATTAGATGAAAATTCCGAGCCCCTGCCGGTAGCAAATATCGTTGCGGTTCATGTCCCTACAGGTACGACCTATGGCGCAGCAACGAATTTTGATGGCAGGTACAATTTACTCAATATGAGAGTTGGCGGACCTTATACGGTTACCATTACCTTCATAGGGTATAAGACCCAAACCTTTAATGATGTATTCCTGACCCTAGGACAAACTGAAAATATTAATGTGGAAATGGTGCCTGATGCCGAACAGCTTGAAGCTGTCGAGATCACTGGAACCGGAGGTGCAGGAACGTTCGGAAGTGACCGAACAGGTGCCGAAACCAATATTCGAAATAGAGATCTTAGACGATTACCTACGATTTCAAGGTCGGCTGCCGATTTTACCAGGCTTGAGCCCACAGCAAGTAATGGTTCCTTTGCTGGTCGTAATGATCAGTTCAATAACTTCTCTCTGGATGGTGCCATTTTTAACAATCCATTTGGATTGGATGCGGCAACCCCTGGTGGTCAAACCGATGCACAACCGGTATCACTGGATGCAATAGAGCAAATTCAAGTAGCCACAGCACCCTACGATGTGACCCTGGCCGGTTTTACAGGAGCTTCTGTGAATGCTGTAACTAAAAGTGGAACCAATGAATTTCATGGAACGGTCTATGGCTTCTTCAGAAATGAAGATCTTACCGGTGGAAAAATTAAAGGTGAAGACGTATTTAAGTCTAAACTCGAACAAAATCAATATGGTGTAAGTATTGGTGGTCCAATCGTAAAAAATAAATTGTTCTTCTTTGCCAATTTTGAAAAAGATGAACGTACCGATCTTGGTTCCAACGGATTTGTGCCTAATACCGGAAGCGGAGCCATAAACGAATCACGAGTGCTCTTATCAGATTTTGAACTTGTACAAAACATACTTGATCAGGTGGTTATAGGACAAACCTCATCCGGTCAGGATATTTTTTATAATTCCGGTCGTTTTCAGGGCTTTACATTTGCATCTGAATCCACAAAGGGAATATTCAAGTTAGATTGGAATATCAATGATAAAAACCGATTGGCCGTTATTTATAATTTCCTCGATGCAGCCAAAGAAAAACCAGCGCATCCAACAGCACTTGGATTTAGAGGTCCGAGTTTATCGACCTTACAATTTGAAAATGCAGGATATGAAATAAATAATGTGCTTAATTCAGTTCAGATTGAATTGAACTCAACCGTGTCTGATAACGTTTCAAATAAATTACAATTCGGCTATACGCATTTTGACGACTTTAGAAATCCGAAATCCAGTCCGGCGCCAACCATCACCTTATTGGAAGGCGGCTCGAATTATATCATTGCAGGTCACGAACCGTTTTCGATCAATAACAGACTGGATCAAAAAGTTCTTCAATTCTCAAATAACTTAAATTTCTTTCAGGGCGATCACACCTTTACAGCAGGATTTTCTTTCGAGAAATTTTCATTTGATAACTCATTCAACTTAGGTGTTTATGGGGCGCAAGGGGTATTCTTCCCAACAGGTGACATTAATGATTTTAGAAATTTAGATGCAGCCGGGGAGGCCGCATTAGTCGACTTTTATCAAGGTTTATTCAATATGGCCATCGCTTCACATGCGTCTTTGGAAGCAAATGGAGAAGGAAATGCCGGTGGTTGGGCACTTGCAGAAACCAATGTTGGTCAACTTGGGGTCTATATTCAGGACGAATGGAATGTGACGGAAAATTTAAAATTAACGCTTGGACTGCGTGTCGATAAACCGCTGTTTTTTGACACGGCCGAAAAAGCTCAAAATGTTATTGATGTATCATGCTGTGCAATCCCTGATGTTCCTTTTTTCAACCCGAATACAGGCGAATCCGTTTTGGTCGACACCAGAACACTACCAAATAACGATTGGTTAGTTTCACCACGTTTAGGTTTTAATTATGACGTTAATGGCGATAGCTCATTTCAATTGCGTGGCGGATCAGGATTATTTACCGGACGCTTTCCATTTGTTTGGTTAGGCAACCAAATTGCTAATCCAAATGGTTTCTTCTTACAAGCTGTTGATCCCGACTATAAATTTCCACAAGTTTGGAGGACTAATATCGGTGCAGACTATCGATTGAATAATGGCATGATCATCACTGGAGATGTAGCTTATACCAAGGATATTAATGGCGCCCATGTTCAACATTGGGGACTGACACCACCGTCGGAAACATTGGTTGGAGTTGATAACAGACCCATTTATGCTGATGATGACAATTTAAATTTCTTTGGAGTGGGGGGAGGACCATTTGTGTTTTCGAATTCTGACAAAGGTCGTATATGGAATGTTTCCATTAAAGGTCAAAAAACATTCGACAATGGTTTGTATGCCATGTTGGCCTATAGTTATTTAGATTCTAAAGATGTGAATTCTATCGAAGCCGAAATTACCGGAGATGCTTTTGCAGGGAATGCGGTCGTTGGGAATGTCAATGACGAAGTCCTGGCGAATTCACGCTATGGCGATAAGCACAGAATTATTGGCGTAGCCAGTAAAAAATGGGATTATGGTAATGATAAGTGGTCAACGACCTTATCAACCTTTTTCGAATATGCTCAAGGTAGTCGTTTTAGCTATACCTATGGTGGTAATTTAAATAATGATAACTCAAATCTTAACGATCTTATTTATATTCCTACTTCGGGCGAAATTGGAAGTATGCAATTTTCAGGAACAAATCAAGCCGAACAGGCTGCGGCACTTGAAGCTTTTATCCAACAAGATGATTATCTAAGCGGACGACGTGGACAATATGCTGAGCGTTATGGCGCTATATCACCATGGAGAGGCCGTTGGGATTTAAAATTCTTGCAGGACTATAATTTCAACATTGGAAATGACAAGACCAACACCATTCAATTCAGTATTGATATTTTAAATGTTGGAAATTTAGTAAATTCCGATTGGGGTCTGATCGAACAACCAAATAATGTTCAGGCCATTGGAGTTACCGTAGATTCAAGTAATGTTCCGACCTATTCATTTGATCCATCCCAGGAAGAAACATTCGGATTTGATTCGAGTTTAGCTTCAAGATGGCAAATGCAATTTGGTTTGCGTTATATTTTCTAGGCGAATAATTAATTTTAAATTTGCGCCCTGTAGTATGTACTACAGGGCGCATTTTATTATAGCAAAATGAAATATACACGACTTTCTAAAGAACAATTTGAAGAATTACATCCGGAATTTATCAATTTCCTGGCAACCCAATCCATAACCGCCGATGAATGGAAAGCGATAAAGGAAAATAAACCGGAAATTGCCGAACAAGAACTGGACGTTTTTAGCGACCTGGTTTGGGAGGGTGTACTTCAGAAGGCCACTTATGTGGAGAACATCTCCCCCCAACATATTTATTTGTTTCATTTTAAAGAGACCCAAATTAAGCTAATTGGCTTAAAACTTTTGACCACTGAGATCGATCTAACAACCAGCGAGGGATTTGGTTGGTTACGCGATAATCTTCTGAACGATGATGTGGAATTGTTTCGGGCTAATAAAGACTATTCTGAAGACCGACTGATGGACAAATTTGAACTCATTCAACAAGGCGCTAATATAACTAAGGGTGAATTGTTCATGTATTTTGAAAATTTGCTTGGCTAGGTTCAATAAAAAATAAGATATTTGTCTATCACCAATTGACGATGGCACAAAAACCAAGAATTCCTAAGGGTACCAGAGATTTCTCAACTGAAGAAGTTGCCAAACGTAACTATATCATCAATATTATAAAACGAAATTTTGAAGCCTTTGGCTTTCAGCCTATCGAAACACCAAGTTTTGAATTGTCGGAAACCCTGATGGGAAAATATGGTGAGGAAGGGGATCGACTGATATTTAAGATCTTGAATTCCGGTGATTTCTTAACAAAACTTGATGATGACCTATACCGAGATAAGGATTCAAATAAAATAGCTTCCCAAATATCTGAAAAGGCTCTACGTTATGATCTTACTGTTCCCTTTGCACGTTATGTGGTTCAGCATCAAAACGAGATCGAGTTTCCATTCAAGCGTTATCAGATTCAACCGGTATGGCGGGCTGACCGACCTCAAAAAGGGCGATTCAGAGAGTTTTATCAATGCGATGCCGATGTGGTAGGAAGCAGCTCATTGTGGCAGGACGTTGAGTTTGTGCAGTTGTATGATGCAGTTTTTTCTGATCTTGGTCTTAATGACATTGTTATAAAAATAAACCATCGCAAAATATTAACCGGAATTGCTGAAGTGATCGGTGCGAAAGAAAAGTTGATCGATTTTACCGTGGCCCTTGATAAGTTGGATAAAATTGGAATGGAGAAGGTTAAGGAAGAAATGATAACAAAAGGCATCTCAAAATCCGGCATTGAAAAATTACAACCGCTCTTTGATCTTTCTGGAGATTTTAATGCTCAAATAGAAGCCTTGCGGTCCATTTTAAAAGATTCTGAAGAAGGTCAACAAGGCCTTGAGGAATTGGACTTTATCCATAATTCGGTTTCTGAGATCGGGCTTAAGGAATGTCAGTTGAAACTTGACGTGACCCTTGCAAGAGGCTTAAATTATTATACAGGTGCCATACTCGAAGTGAGCTCGCCAGAAGGTGTTGCTATAGGCTCTATTGGTGGTGGTGGCCGATACGACGATCTCACGGGAATCTTCGGACTAAAGGATGTTAGCGGGACTGGAATCAGTTTCGGGTTGGATCGTATATACCTTGTGCTTGAAGAATTGAATAAATTTCCTGAAACCGTGGTCAATGCTATTAATGTGTTGTTTATAAACTTCGGCAAGGACGAGGCCTTGTATTGTTTAAAGGCTATTAAAACCCTTCGGGAACACCATATCAATGCTGAGTTATATCCGGACGCTTCCAAATTAAAAAAGCAAATGAATTATGCCAATAACCGGGCAATTCCGTTCGTTGTACTCGTTGGTAATGAGGAGGTAAGCAACAATATTTTTACGCTTAAAGACATGAATACCGGAGAACAGTCGGCCCTGACCCTTGATGGTCTTATTAAAAATTTCACATAAAAAAGCTCCTGAGAAATCAGGAGCTTTCTATCGCTAAGTGTAATAATACATTTGTTATATCTTCTCAACCAATACCTTTTTTGAATAAGAACCACCTTCGGTATTGATCTTAATGATATAAGTCCCAGTACTAAAATTACTCACTTTATATTCAGCGTACTCATTTTGTGAAATGGTATCAACTGAATATACTGATTGACCAAGCAAATTGAAAACTTCAATAGACTCGATCTGTTTCATTAATGGGTTTAATACAATTATACTGTCGCTGTCATTATTAAAATGAACATCAATGTTGTCAAAATCAGGATCATCATCACCCATGACTTCGGGATTGAATGTTATTTCAAATCGATCCAAAGTCTCACCTGCATTCATGAAGAATTCATAATTGCCGGTTCTCATATCATGATAAAGGTTTAATTCTTTATCGTGGACGTAGATGTGGAGATTTTCGGCTCCGGGATCATTTTCAACCACATCCAGGGCAATGCTGTTCATACCATCATCATCGGTATGGAAACCTAATGGTAATACAGTATGAATATCAAGTGTATTTGTTCCTTGAATAGTCAACTTTTTATCATTAACCATCCAGTACATATCATCGATCTGGTCGTCATACATTTCAGCATCATAACCCCAGTCAATGTCCTCAGTTGCATTTTCATCAATGGTCACCAATAATTGTCTTCTTATAGTATTTACCGAATTGAATCCAAGGCGTAACTTGATCCTGTTGTCTGCTGATTCGCCGGTAGCCGCACGTCCTGGGATTAATCCAGTATCAGGATTATTGGCTTCCATGAATATTGATGATGCAGATTCACGCTGGAAAACTCGCTGACCATTATTGAAATTAATAGTTCCATTGGCTTCACCAATGACAAAGAATCCTTGTCCAACTGGAATATAACGCCCCGGTAATTTGGTAGGTGTACCACCGGTACCGACGTCAGGATCATTGACGCCATAGGCAGCAGATGGAGTACCTCCTGATAAATTATATGTGGCATATCCACCAAGGTATTCGGCAAGATTGTGTGATCCGCCGCCCCAGTGTTCCCAGTAATAGATCGTTCCTGATGTTGCACCTCCGGATTCAATGATAGGCGCATTATCTAATATGAACTGGTGAGAATCGATAGCAGAAGGGTAAGGATTCCCCACCAAATAGTCGTTACCTGCATTCAATGGGAGATTCACATCACCGTTATTTGTTTTTCCAAGATACACATAGTTTTGATCGTCCAGAACTGCTCCGGATCCAGGACCTTTCATCGTATACCCCTCACCAACTAGCAGTGTTCCCGTGCTACGTACATGTTGCCATGAATCATAATCATCATCAGGGCGATTATCAAATTTCCAAATCCAATAATCGGCAATACCGATTGGATTCGTATCTGTACCATCATATCCGGATGTGATCCAGTTAATGTTTTGTGTCCCGTCTCTCTTGACATCAGGCAAGGTGTAGTCATTGTTATTTGATGTTAAACTCGTTGGACTTACGGGTGACGACCAGTAATTATAGGTATAAACATCGGCTGTACCTTGCTGGTCACGTTCAAGAAGTCCTGAACTGGCCACTTCAAGATCACTGCCTAAAGTTTGAATTAACTGAGATTCACCTTCAAGGTCCATATTCCCGTCCATATTCAAATAATGTGTCACCGTAAGTCCGAATCCTGTTCCACTTGCTGTGTCACCATCTATGGTGATATCATTGGCATCTTGCAGTAAGGCCAAAACTGATCGGTTTCCACCGTTCGCCACAGGCAGATCGGAGTCATCGTTAATAGTGATATCATGATTTGTTTGAACAATATTCCAATCAATAGATGTATTATTATCAACAATCGAAGTTGTTCCCGGGATAGTTTGAACGTTTCCGTTTAACCAGGTCCCATTATTATCCCAATCACCATTTTGATCAGAATAGTATGGTAATGGGGCCGTTTGATAATCGACGGTTACCAGATTTCTTAAGGCACCTTGATGCCCGTTTCCAGATTCATCCTTGGCATTGGTATAGGTATAGGTTGACATTGGATAATACCCTAAAAGATTAGACCAGGGCACTGTGTCAATGTCATTTTTTGTTGGTGTAATACCACGACCGTCAAAATAAGAACCAGTGACAAAATTTGAATTTTCAATGATCTCCTGATTCATGATATATCGTAATTGATCTGTTGATAGGTCTGTATCCCAAACACGGACTTCATCAATATTCCCATGAAAGAATGCTGTTGTTCCGGATCTTCCGGCTGCGCCAATAATAAATGATTGGGTTGTATCTACCGGAGGAGACAGGTTGGCCGCTGTATCAGCTACGCCATCTATATATAAGGTCGCGCGACTTCCATTATAAATAACTGCAAGATGATGCCATTCATTCATAGGAATGATCACCGAGGAGGTCAACGACTGGTCTGTTCCCGAGGCATCTCGCCATCTTACATTTAAATGGCCGGTCACAAGAATTCTCATGTCATAGCCTTCAGTATATGCAGCATCTCTTTTTGAAAGAATAGTTGTGCCTCCTGAAAGGGCATGACGATTGACCCATGATGACATGGTAAATCCGGCTGGATTTGCATCCAAATGATCATCCACATCTAAATAGTCACCATTTGCCGGCGCGAAATAAATAGAGCGAACAAAGGTTTGTTCTGGGGCCCAGCCAAATGTGATGTATTCTGTTCCATCAAAATCATAGTCAGCATACAGATAGCCACCAACTTCGGTCATCACTCTATAGGCTGCAGTTGGATCGAAAATACCATTTTGAGAAATAAACATTAAATAGCGTCCATCTGGTGGTGTAGCGGTACGCACAATATTTGTTGGAATAGAAACCTCTACTGAAGGAATATCACCTCCGGTTTCAACAACTTTCCAAATACGTGGTATTCCTGTAAAAGAAACCTGAGTTACCAATCCGGGATCTCCCATGGCTGAACTCATGTCCACCATAATATTTATTGGGGCACCGTTAAGACTGGCATTATTATTACCCCACATTAAGAATTCACCATCATTGAAAGTGGTACTGTTATTATTAATGTTGTCATTATTTGTAGCATAAGTGTCGGTTAAAGCCATAGTTAAAAAACCACTTGTTGGTCCAATGGCATCAGATTCGTCATTCTGACTACGGGATTGTTTTTGTAACAACAACGATTGATCGTCACGGCCAATTCCCGCGATATCATAATTATGGCCGGAATGCATACTTGTATCCCAGATCACGTTACCATTTGAATCGATATAATCAACATCATTGATTCGATAAGAGGAGGCGGTACTATTGATATCTTGCATGGTCACCCCATATTTTACGCCAAGATATGATTGTATCTTCTGCTGATTTATGGTTGAATTTGGAGACGTATAAGATATGATCTCAGTGATCATCCCATTCATCTGCGAGGTTGTACGTCCATTGATTCCACTACGACCCATCCCAACCAAATATTGGAGGTTCTCGAATTCATTGAAATTCAATGGCTGACCATTTCCAGCAAGGCCTGTTGTATTATCTACGCGCTTACCATTTTTATAAATTTCTGTTGAGGTTGCTCCTGAATTCGATTTGACATTTAAAATCAACGGATGATTCTGATAAGATTCAGAGGTCGTGGTATATGCTCGTCCCCATGAGGTTGCGTTCGGTGGTTGTCCGCCGTTAGGGAACGAACTCACATTATGGGATAGAATTTCGTTACTAAATCTGGCCGAGGTACTACCCAAGCCCAACCCGGTTGGATCTTCGTGAAACGAATCATCGGCATAACGGCCGCCAAGCCCAAATTCACGTCCTGGCGAATACTGTCCGGTTTGCGTATCTACAATATCATCACTTCGCATAACCACAAAATAGTCCTTGGCATAAAATCCACCTTTACCATTCATATATTCGGTAGTGGTATGATCAAAATCCGCCACTGGATTATAATTCATATTTCGCGTACCATTGTCGCGATATGTAGGAGCCAGGAAATTCGCTGTATTAGCATCTTCTTTATCAAGTGTTGTATCAAATGCCTGATCTTCCCAAAGGGTCAACGGACTGCCATCGGCAACACCGATGCCCGCATTCGCTTTTAACCATAATCGCAGGTTTGAAGTAAGGTCGGCCGGAGCCACTAAAGCATCATTAAGAGCTGTTATTGGATTGGCTTCTATCAATACATTATCAAAGGCTACACCTTCCTGGTTACCGCCTCCGTCTGATCTGAACTGAACACGGAAACGCACATTACTTTGATTTGAAAAGGTGGCATTTGAAAGGCTTATGGATGATTGGCCAAATTGACTGTGCGGACTAAATGCCGGAGTCGCCGAATGCCCATCATTATTCCATCCATCAGAACCTAAGGCAGCAACGTTATCGTTATACCAATTGGTTCCCTGCCCTTGAGCGCCAAGAGGTACAAAAGCACCTCCATTTATTGAATATAGAACATGCATTCCATCATAATTGTCCTCAGTATTATATTTGACATCAATACTGAATTTCAGATCCATTAATCCTGTAAAATCATAAACAGGGCTTTCTATAATTATGTTCGTATTGGACGAATAGGAGTTGTATGGTGTATTTCTCCAGAAATTTCCTTCGCCCATTTCATCGGCTGTCGGGAAGCTATTCGTCCAGGTCCAGTTACCATTGGTTGAGGTAATCACGTTCCAACCGCCATTGGTTGCGTCGAAGTTTTCGTAATAGGCTGTATACTGCGGTGGTGCAGGCGGTGGGCCTGCCGCTTCGGCAACGGTTACATTATCAATCGCCATATCGCTTCGGTAACTGTTTGCAGTTGTTCCTCTAAATCTTAATTTAACAGTAAGGCCGGCGTAGGCACTTAGATCCAGTTGAACGAGTGTCCATGCAGCACCACCTGAAGAATGCTGCTGACCCGATAAGGACCAGAGATTAACGGGATAAGTAGCACCATTATCTGTACTTATGTCAACACTTAAAGTTCCCATAGAAGAACCATACATATGGTAATAAAATGAAAACTCGGGATTGGTTAAAGGTGCAAGATTCAAACATGGAGATTCCAAATTAGCCGTTCTGGTAGGGTAATTGGGAGAACTCGATTCGATATAGGCAAAATAATTTCCAAGCTGGGCCACATTTGGACCAGTAAATGATGATGGTGTAGGGGAGTTTCTTCTACTCCAGTTAAAGTTATCACCAAGGTCTTGAGTATAATTTCCAAATCCGGTTTCGAAGCTTTCGTTATACGGATAAGTATTGATCGTTGTTCCACATGTTTGTGAAACCAACTGTGCTGGGTAAATTAATAAGCATAAAAAAAACAAATTGACCCATTGCGGTAGAGTAAAATTTTTCATAAGCGGTAATTTTTAGTTTTGGGGCCTAAAAATTAACTTTCAGCGCAATGGAATTAAGGCATTTTTATAATTCGTAAGAATAGCATCTTATGAACATATATTAACTAAACAGTTAAATTACCGAAATCCCCCCAAAAATAACTATCATATACTTATATATTCGACGTAACACAGTGTTTATATAAGAAATTACTTACAAACATTGAGTCAATTCTCCTAGTTTTCGGAAGGTGATAATTACAATAAAAAAAACTCTTGATTTAAAGATCAAGAGTTTTTTAATTCATGGTAGATTTGTAAATCTATTCAACCAATACTTTCTTTGATAAAATACCATTTTCGGTATTCAGTTGCAGGACATAGGTCCCATTGCTTAAATCATTCACTTTATATTCGGCATAATTACTGTTGGAAACATTCTCAATTGAATATATCGATTGACCAATTACATTGAATATTTCAATGGACTTGATGTTCAGATGTGTTGGATTGATTAGAACAATACTTTCTAATACATTTGAGAAATATAAGTCAACTCCAATCAGGTCATTGTCATCAATTCCCAGAGCTTCCGGACTAAAGGTGATCTCAAATCGTTCCAGATTTTCACCGCCTATCATATAGAATTCATATGGGCCATCTTCAAGATTATGATAAATATCCAATTCCTTATCGTGAATATATATTTCAAGGCCTTCAGGGGCATTGAGTTTACTATCCAGAGTAATGCTGTTCATGCCTTCAGTATCTGTTTTTATACCAAGAGGGAGAACGGTTTGATCATTTAGGAGATCAATACCTTGGATTGTATGCTTTTCACCTTCGATCATCCAGACCAGATCATCCTTTTGGGTTTCATACAACTTACCGTCATATCCCCAATCTATACTCTCGGTGGCATTTTCATCCACCGTAAGAAGCAGTTGTCTTCTTAGGGTATTGACCGAGTTGAATCCTATTCTCAGCTTCAATCGTGGATCAACATCTTCATCATCATTGGAAGTAACAGCTCGTCCTGGAATTATTCCAGTATCCGGATTATTAGCCTCCATAAATACAGAGCTGGCTGATTCCTTTCGGAAAACACGTTGTCCATTGTTGAAGTTTATGGTTCCTGAACCATCGGCTACTACAAAGAAACCTTGTCCTACGGGAATATAACGACCCGGAGTCTTAGTTGGTGTTCCTCCTGTGCCAACATCAGGATCATTTGTTCCCATGGAGGCAGCCGGAATTCCACCGGAAAGGTTATAAGTTGCATAACCGCCAAGATAGTCGGCTAAATTATGTGATCCACCACCCCAATGTTCCCAGAAGAACAAGGTACCTGTGGTAGACCCAGTGCCACTAATAAGTGGACCATTATCTAAAATGAATTGGTGAGCATCTATAGCCGAGGCATAAGGATTACCTACGAGATAATCGTTACCTGCGGTCAACGTTAGATTAATATCGCCGTTATGAGGCTTACCGAGGAATACATAATTTTGTTCAGATGCTATTGGTCCGGTTCCGGGGCCTTTCATTGTAAAGCCTTCTCCCGCACTCAATGCTCCGGTGCTTCTTACATGTTGCCATGACGAATAATCATCATCCAATTGATTGGCAAACTTCCAAATCCAGTAATCGGCTATGCCAATTGGACTGGTCGCTGTACCGTCGTAGCCAGACGTAATGAAATTGATATTTGAAGTACCGTCTCTCATGACATCGGGTAAGGTATAGTTGTTATTATTAGAAGTTAAATTGCTTACGCCAACCGGGGCAGCCCAGTAATTGTAAGTATAGAGGTCGGCAGTACCTTGCTGATCGCGTTCGATTTTTCCTTTACTGGTGACATCCAATTCGCTATCAAAACCTTGAATCAATTGCGATTCACCTTCCAGATCAATTAGTCCATCGAGTTTTAGATACCAGGACACATTAAGTTCAGAGTCATCTGTAACGCTAAACTCAATTGGGTTAGAACCGGCATCTGTTTCATCAACGATTAGTCCAACGTGCTTTTGAGTACCATTGAAGGTCACATCATCATGCATTACTTTGACTATTGAATAGTCATAATTAACAGCATCATTTCCATTAATGCCTTTGTCAGCATCGTTAATGGCAAGCTCCAGGCTTCCACTTTGTTGGGTAACAAATGGCATAGGAGCTGATTGTACATCGATGAGCTTGGAGTTATAAATTCTTGCTCCGGAGCCAACATCGATCGTTGGCGTAGTCAAATCATCAATGACGTCATCTTTATAGGCATCCAGTCTATAATATCTTTTCAAATTGGTCCAGACCAATGGGTTGATCGTATTTTCATCTACAAAGTCAGTGATATCCTTAGGAATCACAAGTCCTTTAGTGTTGCCACCATTGTCCTCAATTTCCTGATAAACCATTTTCTGAAGCTCGTTATTTGACAAGGCTTTAAAAAACACACGCACTTCATCTAAATAGCCATTGAAATATTTCGCATCAGTATTGGGTTGTCTCCCCAAAGTCAAACTTGAAGTGTCGGAAGGAAGGGCCCCCGAAACAGCTGTACTTGACATTTCCTGGCCATTAATAAATAGTTTGAATTCGCTGTTGGTATTGCTATACGTAGCAGCCACATGGGTCCATTGGTTTGTGTTTAATGTAAATTCATCAGTAACACTGTAACCGCTGGCATGGGCTTCAACAGACTTATCGGCATTAAGTTGCAGATAAAACACATCTTGCCCAAAAATAATTTGATCACCAGTTGCTGCAGGGTCAATTTTGATCCAACCCATCAGGGTAGCTTCACTCCAACTGCTAATCACATTGGAATCTTCAGCATAGTCATTTCGACCATCGAAAAATAAGTGCAGCTTTCGGTTGAGATCTCTGGGAGATCCCCATTGTGCATCATTAGTATCAAATAAATCGACCAGACCATCGCCATCTGCATCATTGGTGTCATCAATAACACCGTCGTTATTGGCATCCAAGTCGGCATAAAGCGTTTCGGCGATATCGTATATACCGTCATTATTTGAATCGAGGTCGATATAATCGGGTGTATCTGTATTGTCTGCGTTGTTTACATAATCGGGGGCCGTACCTTGATCTAAGTTTCCATATTGGTTAACTCCGGTACCGTAATCATATTTATCCATGATACCATCGCCATATAATTCTGTACATCCGCCCGGGACAACTTTAACTCTAAATGCTTCCGATTCAGTTCCATCACCAACACCGTCTCCATTAATATCGCCATCACCATTTTCTAAAACCAAATTGCCAAATATATAGCGTTCGGTGCGTGCTTCATCCACATCAAAAACAGCATCATTATCACTGTCAAGATCCAGGAAATTATATGTGCCATCGCCATCTGAATCTAATGGACTCAGGCTTTCTACGGCATCATGCATACCATTATTATTCGTATCTGTAAAAATGCCAACCGGAAAGGTTGCAGTCCCCCCACTCAGATTACCAATTCCTGCTTCAATGATATCGGGAATACCGTCATCATCGGAATCCAAATCTAAATAATCGGGGATCAAATCCCCATCGGTATCTTCACAATCGGGTATGACATAAAGTTGTACGTTATCTACGAAATTTCCTGAGCTGGAGGAACCAGATACTGAAGCCACCCATGCAAAGGTCAATCGGGTGGTTGTTTGACCTGCCGGAACGGTATATGTTCCAGAATGCTCAGTCCAGGAAGCGTCTGCAGCAGAGGTAAAATTACCCTGGCTGGTCATAGTACCACCTGGATCTCCTATCAATAAGGTCATTATATCTTCGGTAGCACTAAAGGCATATCCGGTTCGTTTACGATGCGCAAAAGACCATTGAAGAACATCACCCGGAGTGGTTGAAATATCCTGATATAATCCATCGTTGGTAGAAGCGTTAATTTCTGCCCATTGGGTTCCTGTAAAAGCTTGACCACCAACATCATTTCCGGCCGTTTGAATATTACTCCAGATCTCTAAATGGTTGTTTATAGGATCTGCACTCTCCCAATAGGGGATATGGCTCGCATCACCTTTCCAGAGGCCTGATGTAGGCGTAACATCCGTTGGACCTCCATCGAGGCCTGCATTAATGTCTATATTCTCGAAATCCGGATCTAAAATGGGAGGACTTCCAATGTCAGAGCATTCTATAACATCTAAAATGCCGTCATTGTCGTCGTCAATATCAACACCATCGTGAACGCCGTCGCTATCACTGTCTAGGTAAATAGTATAAGTCACCCTAAGAACCGGTGGAATACCCGTAGACGTTTCTCGACTATCATAGGTAATTACACGATCACCTCCTCCGTCCTGGCTACCCACCATAACGCCATTGTTGGCTGCAGCACCGGTGTACCAGTCATCAACTAAGGAAGTTAAAGGCCAGGAATGAATACCTAAGCTGTTACCATTAATTGTGGATATTGGCGTACCATCAGATGGATTCGGTCCTACTACACCTGCAGCTGACCAATTGGAGGTATTATTTCTTTCAAACCAGTTGGAGGAAGAGCTGCCGTTACATAAGATACCTTCATCCCAAGCATCAGTAGCTCCAATTTGAAATACACTGACACTCATGTTCTTTTCATCAGTACAATTTAATCTTAATTCAGCTGATTTAATCGTTGAATTCAAAGGAATACTTGAAAGGTCAAATTGTAACAAAGCACGATGAAGATCGTTTTTTTCTCTGTCAACTAATATGTAATCACAGGCACCATAATTCTTATCTGATTTCTTCTTCTTAATATAGGTGTCTTGGGTCGCTATAAAATCACAAGTTATATCAACTTGCGATAATATACTTTTCGAATAAAGTAAGACAATAACAAAAACTATTGACTTAAGTGAAAAAGTAAAGTTCTTCATAAGCAGTGTTTTAAGTAGCTGGGGGCTATTTGTGCTGCAAACCTAGGTGAGAAATAGTCAATACGCAAATATATTCGACGAAATGCACAATATATGTAATATATATCTTACTTATTAGGAACTCCAATTCATAAGTGTAAGCCCTAAATAGCTGTTATTGTGTAATTATTCATAGCAAAAAAACTCTTGACAAAGGTCAAGAGTTTTTAATTCAGCGTAAATTTAAATTTCTACATCTATTCAACCAATACTTTCTTTGATAAAATACCATTTTCGGTATTCAGTTGAAGGACGTAGGTCCCAGTACTTAAATTACTCACTTCATATTCGGCATAATCGCTATTACTCGCAGCTTCAACCGAATATATTGTTTGTCCAAGAATATTAAACATTTCTATGGACTTAATATTTTTTCTTAATGGATTGATGAGGACGATACTCTCAAGATCATTTGAATAATGTACGTCGAGGGTGTCAAATTCATTATCGTCAATACCGAGTGCTCCGGGACTAAAGGTGATCTCAAAACGGTCCTCTGTTTCTCCGGCGATCTTAAAGAACTCGTAGTCGCCTGCCAACAGGTCATGATACAGATCAAGTTCCTTATCATGTACATATATTTCGAGATCGGGAGCTGTATTGGACATCTGATCTAATGAGATCACATTCATACCATCGTTATCCGTTTTTATTCCTAATGGGAATATGGTTTGATCTTGTAAAACATCGGTACCCTGAATGATATATTTATCACCTTCAATCATCCAGTACATATCATCCAACTGTGTTTCATACAATTGACCATCATAGCCCCAGTCAATATTTTCGGTTGCATTTTCATCAATGGTCAGTAATAATTGTCTTCTGATCGTGTTCACAGAATAATATCCAATTCTAATTTGTAACCTGGGGTCGGCCGATGGTTCAGTTGGTTCACCCGGTTCGATTGATCTTCCGGGAATTAATCCGGTATCCGGATTATTGGCTTCCATGAATACAGAACTTGCTGATTCTCTCTGGAAAACGCGTTGACCATTATTGAAATTAATCGTACCACTGGTTTCAGCGACAACAAAGAATCCTTGTCCAACCGGAATATAGCGACCCGGTGTTTTTGTTGGAGTTCCACCGGTTCCAACATCGGGATCATTGGTTCCCATTGAAGCTGAAGGTGTTCCTCCTGATAAGTTATAGGTTGCATATCCTCCAAGATAGTCACCCAGGTTATGGTTTCCACCACCCCAGTGTTCCCAGAAGTGTAATGTACCTGTTGTAGCACCAGTTCCACTAATTAGCGGACCATTGTCAAGTATAAACTGATGCGCATCAATAGCCGAAGCATAGGGGTTACCAACAAGGTAATCATTGCCTGCTGATAAGGTTAAGTTGATACTTCCGTTATTTGGTTTACCGTTATATACATAATTCTGATCTGATGATATAGGACCGGTCCCCGGGCCTTTCATCGTAAATCCTTCACCGGCTAATAGCGTTCCGGTACTTCTTACATGTTGCCAGGATGCATAATCATCATCCAACTGATTGGCAAACTTCCATATCCAGTAATCGGCTATACCTATTGGGCTGGTAGCCGTACCGTCATAACCAGAAGTTATGAAATTGATATTCAAAGTACCGTCACGCATTATATCTGGTAAGGTATAACTGTTATTATTCGAAGTTATATTGCTTATGCCTACCGGAGAGGCCCAGTAATTATAAGTATAGGTGTCAGCTGTTCCCTGTTGATCGCGTTCAAGAGTACCTGAACTGGTGACCTCAAGATCACTATTCAATGTTTGTATAAGTTGAGATTCTCCTTCAAGGTCGATATTACCATCTAAATTTAAATAGTGGCTAACTGTGAGGCCGTAACCTGTCCCAGCTCCTGTATTTCCATCAACAGTAATTTCGTTCGAATCAACAAAAAGTGC
>JABDLA010000026.1 GCA_013001965.1 Flavobacteriaceae bacterium
TTGCCCAACATACATATTATCTTTCCGGAAATTATGAGATCACCTTAAGGGGAAAACGAAAGAAAAAAATTAAAGAAATTAAAAAAGAAGTATTTGTGGGAGCACCAGATAAATGTTTGATCAAAATTGAAACACCTTTCGGTATTATGATTGCTGAGCTTTTTGATTCAACACCGAAGCACAGGGATAATTTTATAAAATTAGCAGAAGAAGGTTATTTCAATGATTTATTATTTCATCGCATTATAAATAATTTTATGATCCAGGGTGGAGATCCTAATTCGAGAGGAGCTGATATGACCGTTCATCTAGGGTCTGGCGGACCAGGCTATCAAATTGATGCGGAATTTACACCTACACATGCCCATGTAAAGGGTGCATTAGCGGCAGCCAGGATTGGCGGACCGGCCAATCCACAAAAAAAATCGTCCGGTTCGCAGTTTTATATTGTCCACGGTCGGGAAGTAGACGACTCGACATTGCAACAATTTGAAGCAAGATTAGGTATAAAATATCCTGAGACTATACGCCAGGAATATTTAAAAAATGGCGGCGTTCCGTTTTTGGATCAGGAGTATACGGTATTTGGTCAGGTCATCGAAGGGCTTGAAATTATTGACAAAATAGCTGCTGTAGATACCCACCCCGGAGACAGACCTGTAGAAAATGTGGCAATGAAAATAACCGTGATTAAATAGATTTCAGAATAGAATATTTTATGAAAGAGGTATTAGGAATTGATATTGGAGGGACAGGAACCAAAGGTGCAATTGTTGATATAGAAAGAGGAATTTTCGTTACAGAGAAAATAAAATATGCGACTCCGAAGCCAAGTACGCCAAATCGTGTAATTGAGGTCGTTCAGCAGTTAATCAAAGATTTTAATTGGCAAGGGAAAGATTTTGGTTGTGGATTCCCTGCCATCATTAAAGATAATACGTGTTATTCTGCTGCAAATATCGACGATGGGTGGCTTGGTGTAAATCTTCAGGAATTTTTCAAAAATCACACAGGAAGCCATGTTACGTTTACCAATGATGCCGATGCAGCAGCCGTTGCTGAAATGACTTATGGCAGAGGCAAAGGACGCATGGGAACCGTCATATTATTGACCCTCGGTACCGGGATTGGCTCTGGTATTTTTATAAATGGCTCCTTATTCCCGAATACTGAGTTTGGACATCTGCTGTATAAGAAAAGTGTATTCGAACATTATGCTTCCAATGGGGCACGAAAGAAAAAGGAATTATCCTGGAAGCAGTGGGGCAAAGAACTAAATACTTATCTCAACCATGTGCATTTTCTCATAAGTCCGGATTTAATCATCTTAGGCGGTGGTGTATCCAAACATTTTGACAAGTATGGTGATTACTTGGAAGTCCCTACAGAACTTGTTGCGGCAGCAATGGGAAATGATGCGGGAATAATCGGTGCAGCTATGATGTCCTTGAAGGATACTTTACAGCGCTCCTAATAATCCTCCACTTCGTTTTTATCGATCAACCTGAATCCATTACCGTGGATATTCACAATTTCCAGGTTTGGATCTTTCTTCAGGTATTTTCTCAATTTAGTAACAAAGACATCCATACTTCGTGCTGTAAAGTAATTGTCCTCCTCCCAGATTTCGGTAAGCGCCTGTGATCGTGAGAGCACGTCATTTTTATTCAAACAAAAAAGTCGTAACAAATGAGCTTCCTTTGGTGAAAGCTTATCTTTTTCGCGGGCACCATCAGGATCGAAAGTTAGAATTCTCAACGGATAATTAAAAGTATAATTTCCAATAACAAATTCCTTCTTGTCAGCGTCAGGATTCACTGGAGCAGCGGTTCGCTTCAAAACAGCCTGGACACGATACAATAATTCTTCGCTATTAAATGGCTTTGTGATATAATCATCAGCCCCAATTTTGAATCCATCAATGACATCTTCCTTAAGTGATTTGGCGGTCAGGAAGATAATGGGCATATTCTTATTGTCCTCTTTGATTTCTTTGGCTAATGTAAATCCGTCCTTTTTGGGCATCATTACATCTAAAATGCACAAATCAAATTTTCCGTTTTTAAAGGTTGAGTAGCCAACGTCACCATCTGTGGCTAAAGTGACATCATACTGATGCATTTCCAGGTAAGAACGTAGTACATCTCCGAAATTTCTGTCATCCTCTACAAGAAGTATCTTTTGTTGCAACATACAAGTAATGGTTTTATGTTTTATTTAGATGCCACCAAGGTGAATAAGTCACATTTTTCTTAACATTATTATAAACGTTTTATTTTACTTTTTTTGGATCATGTGGGAAAAATAGTGTGAAACTACTCCCTTTCCCAAGTTCACTTTCCACTGAGACCTGCCCATTATGCGCATCAGTTATGACTTTAACATAACTAAGCCCAAGGCCAAAACCTTTAACATCATGCAAATTTCCTGTGCTTACTCTATAAAATTTCTCAAAAATACGTTTTAAATCATCTTTCGTCATACCAATTCCCCGATCACTTACAATTATTTGTACTCCTTTCTTTACATCTCGTGTCTCCACGGTAATTTCCAATTGATCCGGCGAGTACTTAATAGCGTTATCCAACAAGTTATGCAAAACATTACTGATATGATTTTCATCCCCTCGAATATTGGCTTGGGTAGCTTTTAAATAGGCCGTAATCGTCCCTCCACCCTTACTGATCCGCAGCCTTGAGTTTTCAATGGCAATTTGAACGATATCATTTAAATTTAGATCGACTATTTTTAATTCAAAGTCTTTTTTGTCCAATCGGGCTATTTGCAAGACTTTTTCGACCTGGTTAAGCATACGACGATTTTCTTGCTTAATTATATCTGCATACCGTTCAATCATAATTGGTTTTGACTTGACCATTGGATTATTAATTGAATCTGCGGCCAAAGAAATGGTCGCAATCGGAGTTTTAAATTCGTGGGTCATATTATTTATGAAGTCAGTCTTCATTAATGAAACCTTCTTTTGAGTTAAGATTACATTGATCGTATAGACAAAACAGAAGAGTATAAGACCCGTTAGTAAAATTGAACTAATTAATGCAGGCAAAACAGAACTGATCAAAAAGGATGTCTTCCTTGGGAAAAAGATGCGTAAAGAACCGACGGCTTCCCTGCCTTCACTATCAAATAGATTTATCTGATACATCGAAGTCGTTAAATTCTGAGCGACACCACCGTCACTCATATTATTTGAGACATCGATGTTGACATTATAATTTCCATTTGTGATTGTATAATCCTGGATTTCATTTGAATAGACACCAAAATCATAATTGAGATCTACTCCCTGGTTTTGCAATTCTATACGTAAATACCGACTTAAATCAGGAGCGGAAATAGTATTCAATGCTATTTCAGGCTTTATTAACCAGGCTGTATTGGCAACTTGTGCCTGGTATTGCTTTAACCTGTAATCGTCAAGCGAAGGAGTAAGTATTTTATCAAGCGGGTCACTATCGACTTTAAATAATGAGTTTTCACTCTTATTTTGGGACTTCCGAAAGTTTTCGAATTCATTGGCATCATCCTCTAAATTCTGCTTGACACGGTTTAAGGCTAAGGTCACCTTGTCGTTGAAATTCATGGCATTCAGATCAATCCCCTTCTTCAGCCAATAGAATTGAATAATACTAATTC
>JABDLA010000028.1 GCA_013001965.1 Flavobacteriaceae bacterium
AAGTCCGGCCAGCCATCATTATTAAAATCGGTAGTAATGACCTTGTTCACCATCCCAAAGTCCTCAAATTCAGGGGCAATTGCACCGGTAACATTTTTTAGAATACCATTGTCGTTCTCATAGACAATGGAAGGTTCATGCAGCGGATATCGTTGAGGTTTGATACGATTACCGACAATAATATCGGTATCGCCATCTTTATCGAAGTCAATTTTGCTCACCGTTTTTCCGCTAATGGTATATACATCGAGTTCAGAATTTTCGGCTTTTGAAAAATTTCCCTGCCCGTTATTAAGATATAATCGGTCTCTTAGCTGGTTGGATCGCTCATTAAATTCGCTACCACCACTTATAACATACAAATCGTTATCATTGTCATTGTCAATATCAAAAAATACAGCTTCCATATCCTCGAAATTTCTATCGGTTTCAAAGGCTGCAACTGATTGTCGATTAAATCCAGAATCGGTTTGAATGAAGAGTTGTGCAGCCTGGCCTAAGGCACCACCTATGAAAATATCATCTTTAGAATCACCATTGACATCACCTCTGGTAATGCTTGGACCTAAAGTTGATTGTTTGTAGGGCAGAAGCACCTCTTTGTTGAAGTCATTAAAATCATTTTCAATATGGGTAAAATCCAAGGCATTTACTTTCTGTAGCCAGCTATCCAAAATTTCAGTTCCAATTGGGTCTTGAGCGTTTGACTCATTCAAAGTAACAACTGTATTGGCTTGAATATCAGATAATACCTGAGATTTTCCAGATGGCCAGATAACTTTTAATGTCTCTATTTTATCAGCTTTCCCAAGTCCGAAGTGAATTGTTTTGTCCACTGCCGAAATATATCCTCTCACGCGTTTTGATTCCTTGGTTTTGGTTATACCATTAAATGAAATGGATACTTTGGCAAAATCTTCCGATAGATCACCTTTGGTAATGACCTTAAGATAATTTCCACCATTATTTTCGACCGTCATATTTTTGAAAAGAAAGGAGGGATGATCCATATTATTCACGACCATATCCAGATCACCATCATTATCAAGGTCAGAATAGGCCGCCCCATTCGAAAATGAAGGTTCATTCAACTCAGAAAGCGCGGTCACATTTTCAAATTTCAAATCGCCTTTATTCTTATAAAGTATGTTAGGCAGCTTTTCTGAAGGTAATTCATTGTAGATCTGCTCTTTGACACTCAAGGGAACATTTCCTCTATATTGTTGTTTCGCCTGAGCCACCCGTATACGTGAATCATTGTCGAGCGCATAGCGCCTGTAGCCATTGGTAACATAAACATCTTCAAAGGTATCATGATCTGTATCAAGTACCAGTGCAGCCCAACTCCAGTCGGTTTTTGACATGCCTGAAAACTGTGCGAGATTGGTGTATTTATTATCACCCATGTTGACCTGGACACTGTTGAACATATACTGGTATTGTAGTCCCAGATCATCAATTAATAAATTAAATCTCGGAACATTCATTGAGGCCATAAGGGTTTTTGATCGCACATGATCACTGGATGCCATATCGAGAACAAAAATGTCCATATGGTTGTCATTGTTGAGATCTGCAATGTCAAGACCCATTCCGTAAAATGATACCTGATTTGTAGATGTTTTGATTTGATCGGTGAAGGTGCCATTTTTAGTATTGATATACATGGCATCAGGAACATAATAATCATTAGCGATGTAAATATCCAGCCAGTTATCGTTGTTGAGATCGCTAATGCATAAACCCAAACCAAAGGAAGGCCTTAAAATACCGGCTTGTTCACTGATATCTTTGAATTTTCCATTGGTGTTCAAATATAAATGACTGCTGTTCTCCTGAAGAAGCGCTTTGTCTGATAAAATACGGTAGAACGTAGCCGGATCTGTACCATAATAGCTGTTTTCGTTCATTACAACACAGTCCAGGTCACCATCCTTATCAAAGTCAAAAAAAGCAGATTGGGTGCTGATGCCGTGATCATCTAAACCATAATCTTCTGCACTTTCTACAAAGCTGTTATCCTTCTGATTAATAAAAAGCAAATTTTTTCTATTGTCCTTATCGTATGGCCCACCCTGGGAAATATAGATGTCAGCCCAGCCGTCAGAATTAATATCGACAAAGGTGACTCCGCTTGACCAGAATTTATTGGTATTGATATTGGCGGTCGTCGTGATATCCTCAAATACTAAATTGCCTTTATTCAGAAAGAGTTTGTTTTCCACCTGATTACCGCAAAAGAAAATGTCCATAAGGCCGTCATTATTGATGTCTTCGATACCGACGCCAGAACCATTATAGAAATAATCATAGTCAAACAGGTTGAATTTTGTTGCGAGATCATGGGTAATGGTATTCTCGAAAATTAACTGGCTATCTTCTGCTGATATCTTTATGAAGTTAGAATAGGAGGAGGTAGGCGTCTCAATTGATTGATCACCAGAGGTATCTTCAGAATCACTTTGCTTGTCAGATTTACAACTTAGCAGTCCAAGAAGGAGAAAAAGAATTATAAAAGAAAATTTAGACTTGTACATAATGATAAATGTAAAGTTTGGTAGGCATAAAAATAAAAAACCATCTTATAACTAAGATGGTTTTTTATTTTTATTTAGAAAAGAATTAGTCACTGCCAAATACTCCTGGCCAGTTTAACCCATCTGCTCTTGTTAATTCAACAGTTCCAATGTCACCCCAGGTATTGATCCAATCAAATGTCATTGTATCACCAGACACATTGGTTATGTTATAAGTGTATGAATCACTATACTGGTCTTGACCTTGTGGAGTCAAAGTTGCACAGAACCATTTAATTGTTGCCATACCATTTGTTGCTGGAGAATCTCCCCAAACAAATCCGAACATTCCAATGGAATAATCGGGCGTAGTAACAAGACTAATGTCACCACCGTCACCCCATGTAATCGTTCCATTGATCGGTCCGAATCCAGTGGCCTGCTGGCCTCCTGATCCGTCTCCGGCTCCCATATCGTACTGAACATAATTATAATCTGTTGCAATGCTTCTTTCAAATTCACAAATTACGTTGGCATTATAAAAATATGGCGAAGCAAAGAAACCACCTGTAATAATTCCGGCAGCATCAGTATTTGTAAAAATTCGGCCATCTGTTAATTCTACTTCCAATCTAATTTGATATTGATCTCCACTATTTGTGTCGTCAAATGTCAATCCAAATGCGTTTAACATTTCAGCCGCGGACAAAGTTATTATTGCACGAGGCAGATCAAACGGACCGGGTGAAAAGTCGGCTGCGGGAATCGTTTGAAAAATTACTTCCGCTGCATTTACATCAACACCATCGTCATTATTATCCTTAAATCCAGCATAGACGCGTACCTCGGATAATAAACCAGCACCATCAAGTACATCTTGATATTCAATTTCGATGGACCAAACAGCGGTTTCATCTCCAAGCGGAATATCAGCGTTAAATACTTGCGTCGTTCTTAAAACGGCTCCATTTTCGACCCCATCAAGCACATCATCAATCACATTGTCACGTGATGTACATGATGCGATCAGTAATACTGCGAAGAGACTTAAAATGAAGTTATTTTGCTTTTTCATATTGTAATCGGGTATTATTATTATAAATAAAGAATCACCCGTGAGGATGATTCTTTATTTGAATTGTTATTGTTTTGTGAATAACAGCGAAACTATATAGCTTCCTGTTCCGCAACCTCCATCGTCACTGAAGTCCTCAATGTCAAATGCATATGACGAATCATCAGCCAATGAATAGGTTGGTAAGGCGCCAGGTGCCGGACCCTGTTGAATGGTAAGTCCTCCACCACATCCAAGCGATCCTGATACAGCAGTTCCGGTGAATATAATATCACCACAACTTAGATCCATCGTAATGGCCTGTGGGAATGCGAAGAAGTTCGGGAAATACGGGTACGTGAACGTACGCTGTGCTCCTGATCCTCCAATAGTGATCGCTTGTGGATTTGGATCCCAAGCAACATCACAACATCCAAAGAACGGGTTCAAATCTGTACTCGTTCTTTCAACCGTATAGGCTCCTTTAAAATAGTCGTCTGGTATAGAACAAACAACAGGCACATTATATAAGTACGGTGAAGCAAAAAATCCACCTGTTATAATACCTGCCGCATCTGTATTCGTATACGTTTCACCATTTGTTAAGGTAAGCAATAAACGAACCGGGAAAAAGTCTCCACCGAAGATATCGGCTTCATCTGTTCCTGTCGCTGCAAGCGCATCGGCCAAACTGATACTGATCATCGTTCTCGGAAGTCCGTGAGGCGTATCATAGTCAAATTCACTTGCACTTATTGTTTGATAAAGTGTTTCTGAAGTTGTTGTTCCTTCAGACGTATCTCTATAACTTACAAATACCTGTACATTGTCAAGAAGAGCTCCATCTTGAACATCTTGTTCTTCGATCAGTACTGACCAATTCGGGTCAGCTGATCCAATTGCATATTCAGTATCAATGATAGACACTGTTCTTAATACAGCACCATTTGCTACACCATCCAGTACATCATCAATAACGTTGTCACGTGTTGTACACGAATTAACTGTTGCTATTACAATGAGTACTGCAAATATTTTTGATAAATAGTTTTTCATAATTTATAACTTTAAATATTAGTTAGATGATGGTAACGGTTGTGTATTCCAGAATACAGCAGCGTTATTATCATTTCTTTGTGTAAAGTTTGGATTTGCTCCAACCTCATTAGAAGGATATAAGAACGTACGCGGGTAATTTCCTGGGTTAGGATCTATACTCGCCGATACTGTATTAGGATATCCTGTTCTTCTATAGAAGTTATGCGCATCTGAACCTCCACCATATAGAGTTACAAAATACTGTTCTCCTAGAATATTCCATTGATCATCACCTGAAGCTGCAGAAAATGCGGCCACCATGTCATTGATATATGTTGTTACTTCACCTGCAGTAGGTTCGAAACCTGCTAAATCAGCTGCAGAATCTAAAGAACCAAATGATTGAACTTTAGCAATAGATTTTGTCAATCCATTCTGCAAATGTGTAGCTGCATCACCGGTTTGACCCGCCGCTAAAGCAACTTCTGCTCTCCAGAAATCAACATAAGACGCTAATAAGATTGGTTCGATACCAGCACCATTTCCACCTAAACCTAAGTTTACGTTTCTATAAGTGTCATCATCAAACATACCGGCTGCCGGATATACACCTACAGCTGTTCTTGTAAAGTTGTCTGGTGGAATACCTTCATCGTTACCGTGAGGTCTTCCCCAATAGCCGTTTTCTAAGAAACACCAGATATCTTCATCAGGCGTACCTTGAAGGTGAGCAGGAACATTCTGTAAAGAACATCCTAAAGTTTCACCATTACCGGCTGGGTTACAAGAAGCACCAGGAGTACAGTCATTTTGACGTGTCATGTAATAACGAATCCTAGGATCGTCATTCATCATCATAGTATTCACTAACCAGTGGTTTTGATAGATATTAGCACCGGCAGATGTATAATCATTTTGATAATCTGGATGTTGCGTATTTACAGGAGCCAATAAGGTTCCGTAATTGAATTCAAAATCATCAGCCGTAGTTGAAATAAAGTTACCTCCGGATACAATAGAATTGAATCCACTTGTGTTACCTGTTGTTAAATAAGCTCTCATCTTAAGCGTGTTCGCTAATTTAATCCAGTTACCACGGTTACTATTACCACCAGTGTTATCACCATAGAATAAATCCTGAACGGTTGAATTTACAGCTCCATTGGTTAATAGGTCGATTGCCTCATCTAACAATGCTAGAGCATCAGCGTAAGAAGATGCACCACCATCAGATGTTGGAGTTGGTAATGGGAATTCGGCTGGGTTACCAGCTTCACTCATCGGTGCAATATCACCAAGGAAATCCACCATAAGCATGATCATATGTGCCTGAAGTACTTTTCCTATTCCTAAGAAATGACTAACGTCATTATCTTCTGAAGCAACATCAGCGATTGCCTGAATGTCCGGAATAATTGTGCTATACAAGGATCCCCAAACACCATTCATCGTTCCGGCACCATAATTGGAAAAATAGTTTCTTCCGAACATGTAATCAATACGTGTCAATTCGGAACTTCTGTCGTTAAAGGTTGCCAATGAACCTCTGTAAGACGACTGAATGTTGTTTAACAAGAACTGAGGATCACCCTCTGTCAAGTTATTCGGGTCATTCAGAAGTTCTAGTTCTATAGTCTCGCAAGACTGATTAAGTAAGGTCCCCACCATGAGCACCGATACTAAAAATAATTTATATATGTTTTTCATAATCTGTGTTTTTAAACAAGATGCAAACTTTAATAAAAGGTTGCGTCATTATCTTAACTTTTTTTAAAATGATGCTTTTATACTTAAACCATATCTCTTCGTACTAGGTCCGTTAAGGAAATCAAACCCTCTACTGTTACCTACACCTGCACCAGCTACATTTGGATCAAAGTTTGCTCTGTTTGGTGTATTATAAGCATCGTACCAAAGGTTAAAACCACTGGCAGTTATAGACAATGCACCAAATGGTGTCTTATCTAAGAATTTCTCTGGGAATGTATACCCGAAGGATACTTCCTGTAATCTAAGTACAGAACCGTCATAAATTTGTAATTCGGCTGGACCAAATAATACATTAGAGAAATAATACTGTGAGTTGTTGATCTGTAAGGTGTTTGTTTGACCAGTACTCTCATTAACACCTGGAAGGATAAAGGTATTTTTTCTATCCTCTACAATCAAACCACGACCAAGCAATACCGCAACAGTAGATGCCTGAATGTCTCCACCACTTACATGACTTACCTGGAATCCTAAATTGAAATTCTTATAAGACAATGAATTGATGAAATTCATCACATAGTCTGGATTCGGATTACCGATAATTGGTACAATCGAACGACCATCAGGCAAGGTAATTTGAGTTTCTTGCTTGTAGTTACCATTTGCATCCACAACAAAGTTTCCGTTGGCATCTCTTTCAATTCTTTCACCAACAATTACACCTAATTGTTCACCTTCTACGGCTGCGTTACCTAGGTTTGTAAACCCGGCATAAACAATTTGATCATCATCTTGCTCAGTAACAATCTGCTCACTTTTTGTAAAGTTCACTCTTGAATTCCAGTTGAATCCATCGCCATCATTTTGGAAGATATCAACACCAAGGTCAACTTCCCAACCATCACCTTCTACCTTACCAATATTCTCTTGTTGGCTTGTAAATCCTGAAGAAGGAGGAAGTGGTTTGAAAACAATAAGATCTTTTGTTTGTCTGTCAAAATAAGAAAGACTTACGTCAACTCTGTTATTAAGGAACTTCGCATCAAATCCAACTTCGAATTCAGAGATAAGCTCTGGCTTTAAGTTAGGGTTTGATTTAAAGTTACTGATCGAGTTTGTAGTAACAACTCCAATAGCCCCACCGTTACCAGCTGTACTTTGAACAACAGCATCAGCAGAAACTGGGAATCCTGTTGGGAATCCTGCAGAAGTTCCGACACCGGCTCTAAGTTTCAAATAGTTTAATCCTTTATCAGTCCTTAGACCATCGATAGCCTGCGTAGGCAAGAATGATGCACTAATAGAAGGATAGAACTGGTTGTTATTCTCAGTTGGTAAATTAGAGACCCAGTCATTACGTCCAGATAGTGTTAAGAACGCATAGTTTTTATAATCAAATGAAGCTTCAGCAAATACTCCTAAGATATTTCTAAAACTTTCAAACTCAATGTTCAATCCACTGTTAAAGAAAGTTGTTCCCTGAGTTATGTAGTTAAAGTGTTTTAACACTCCAAATTTAATTTGCTGTGTACTAGATAATCCATTACGGTTAAAATTTCTAGATCGGCTTGTTGCTCCAGCGGTGAAGGTTAAACCGATATCTTCAGTTAGATCGTAGTTACCACCTATAGATACAAAGTGATCCCAAATTCTTACATTGGTATCCCAAGTTTCATAATAACCTAATACCGCTTGCTGGAAGTTTACACCATTCTTATTTGAAAACTGTGCATTTCTTTCATTATAGAAATCCAAACCGGCACGATAAGTAAGAACTAAATTATCATTAAAATTATATGTCAATGCAGCAGTACCGAAAACACGATTCGTTAACTGTGTACTACCTGCATTTTTTGCAGACCATCTTGGGTTGATGATATCGTTTCCGTTACGGTAATAAATACTTCCACCATTTTCCGGAATCTCGAAAGGTAATCCCATCAAGTCAACACTTCTAGGTGTAAAGAATATATTTCCAAATACTGACCATCCTTGAGTACCGTTACCTAAACTTGCCGCAACAGGAGGTGAAGTCACATCTGTTCTTGAGAAGTTAAGTGAAGCATTAATCGAGAACTTGTTACTAAGGTTCGCGCGCCCACCAACAGATAAAGTATTTCGTCTCAATCCATTTCCAGGAGTAAATCCTTTTTCATCCAAGTGACCATAGTTTACATTGTAGGCCATGTCACCGTCACTTGAAGTACCGTTAACATTAATAGATGTATTAGAAATTGCACCTGTTCTGAAGAAATTATCAACACTGTCATAAGGTCTCCAAGGGTAACGTACGTTAGCAAATTGTTGTGCTAATTGACTTGTACCTGTGTTAGGCCCGTTTGGATTTAAGAATGCAGAAGATGCATACGGGTGTAACAATGTTCCGTCAGGCTGTACAGCCGATTCACCCTGTGGATCTCCAATTGGTCGGAAGTTAGGATCATTTAAATATCCATCAACTCCACCAGCTTCGAAAGAAGGACCCCAGTTAGAGAAGAACCATCCAAATGCCTGGTCAAATCCATTACCATACTTGTCCTGATAATCAGGAGTTGAAGCAATTTCATTGAA
>JABDLA010000120.1 GCA_013001965.1 Flavobacteriaceae bacterium
TCAGTATCGTTATCGCCATAATAGACAACTTCCTTATATTTTCTACCCGATTTCTTACTTGACCCAATATGCATATTCGAAATTCCACTCGGTTTAAGAATTTTATTCTTAACATATTTTTCATAACTCATTCCGGATTTCTTTTCAATGATCCGTCCGAGAACGCAATAGCCAAAATTTGAATAGGCAAATACTGAGTTTACTTTTTCACTGGGATTTCTATTATCCAAAACCCATCCTATTAGTTGACTTCTGCTTAAATCACGTTTTGCAAACATTGGTGGACTCCAGTTGTCGTCTGGACCGCTATCCGGATCAGATGAAAAATCATTGTCCCAGGAGTTTCCTCCCGCCCGATGTTCTAAAAGGTGCCGCACCCTGATCTGCTTTTCTCTTGTTCCATAATTATTTGAACCGTAGGTAGTCCCTAAAACGGCACCGGGGCCGAAAACATATTGACCTAAGCTAAGATCGGTATCTTCAGTCAGTTTCATTATGGCTACTCCTGTAATCGGTTTACTAACACTGGCGATGCGATACAAGCTTGTCGCTGACGCGATCTCTCTATCTCCCCGATTTCCCCAACCCCAACCTTTGGCATAGACCAGACGACCGTCCTTTACTATGGCAATCGAGGCGCCTGGAATATTATATTCATCCATCACCTTTCTTATCCTACTTGAAAACTGCCGTGTATCGCTTCCTTTCCAGCCGCCAACACTTTTAAATGCTGCCGCGTAACCGGAAGAATTTCCGGCGTCATGACCACTCACGCTTATGGGCATAAATCCCTGATAATGATGGTTTTCAATTTGCAATTCATAATTCTTGGAATTCATATTATGCCTGGCGCTATACCGACCACTTTTTTTCTCAAAAATAGCCGCATAGTAAACCTTGCCTGATGCATTATAGCTATCAACATGAGTCACGTAGTATCCGTCATCCCAATTTTTGTTTACAGCATCCTGATACTGTGATCGTGACAAGCCATGTCGTGCGCGTAATTTTGAAATATCACCCCTATTCCAAATCGCAGCATAATAGACCGTACCGCCTACCCCATAACCACTTATACTCGCTAATCGATAACCATCTTTATGGTTCTTGGTGACTTCATTTTGATACTGTTCGCCAGTTAGTCCGTGTTTCGCTCTGAGTCCGCTGGTACTTTGTTTTGACCATATAGCAGCATAATAATCATTTCCGCCATCGTTATAGCCATCGACATGGATCAACCGATAACCATTTTTGTGATTTTTTTCAACTTCTTTTTGATAGGCTGAATTGCTCAGGCCATGTCGAATTTTTAATCCCGAGGTTTTTCCTTTTTTCCAAAGTGCAGCAAATTTCACCTTCCCGTTAACATTGTAACCATCGACGTGGATAAGACGGAATCCTTTTTTATGTAGTCTTGTGACTTCATTCTGGTAATTTCCTGGGGTCATATTGTGTCTGGCAGCCCAGTTATTAACGTCTTTTGGATTGTAGAGCGTAGCGCGTTTTTGGCCATGGCAGGTTCCAACAATAAAGAATAGGAGCAGGATTTGGATATAAACTTTCATCTCAGTGGGTTTTAGATTAGAATTTAAAATCGAAAATATATCAACATTGATCCCTAATATTCAGGATATTATATGGCACAGAACTTCGAATAAAGATACAAAAAAAAGAGCCTATCAAATAATGACAGGCTCTTCAATACAAAGTTTAAGCGTATATGTTAAATGACTTTTACGTTTACTGCGTTCAATCCTTTCTTTCCTTCTGTGAGATCAAATTCAACGGTATCGCCTTCACGAATTTCATCGATTAATCCAGAAATATGGACAAAATGTTCTTTGTTAGTGTCATCTTCAGTTATGAATCCATATCCTTTGGCTCCATTGAAGAATTTAACTGTTCCTTTACTCATTGTAAAAAGTTTTAATTTATTAATTGGTTAATGCATTTCAAAGATGATGCCATAATCAGTATTATTGATATTATGGCTTTCCCTCCATCTAATTTAATAGACAGTTAATACTATAAAAGAAATTTTTCCCGCAATTAAGGTTGAATCAACCTATAACCATTTTGAGAAAAAATCCATCATGTCTTCCTTAAGATCATAGTGCATGCGAATATATTGACGCATGTCACCCTTAAGTTTTCCTTGTTCATGTTGTAATCGACCATCGATATCTTCGGTAAGATCAGCAACGGCTATATTTTGCATCTTACGTTTACAGCGACGCATTAATTTAGAAATTTCATTTTTTTCTATCATGATCCGGTTTTGAAAAACCTCCACTGATTTTAATGCCCGCTTGTCATAATTCCGGGCAGCAATTTCTTCAAGTTTTTCCTGGAAGGTATCCATTTCATTGAAATGAAATCGCAATTCTCTTTTCCAGGTTTCTAAATTAAATTTTTGGTCGCTTAAATAGGATACTTTCGCCTGCATAATTTATGTGTAGTTTTTAGTTAATTTTCATTTACAAGTTGGTTTTCACTCACCAATTGGCTTTGTACATTATGTGGTACCAATTCATAAGAATTAAATTCAGAACTAAAGGTCGCTTTTCCTTTTGTCAATGAACGCAATTCGGTCGAGAATCCAAATAACTCAGCTTCCGGAGTGATACATTTTAAAATCTGATAATTATTATTACTATCAATACCCTGAATAATGGATCGTCTGGACTGGAGATCGGTCATCACATTTCCTACCATCTCCTCCGGTACCTTGACGGTTAATTTCTTTGTTGGTTCCAGGAGTTTAGGTTTTGCATTTAAAAAGGCCGCTTTGAAGGCGTGTGCCCCTGCAATTTTGAATGAAATGTCATTGGAATCTACCGAATGCATTTTCCCGTCATGGACCATGACTCGCACATCCCTGCAATAGGATCCAGTCAACGGTCCTGATTCCATGACCTCAAGGACGCCTTTCATCACCGATGGCAAATATCTGGTATCTATAACACCACCTACAATGCAATTGTAGAAAATCAATTTTCCACCCCATTTTAAATCCAGTTCTTCCTTACCCCTGATATTAAAGCCTTCAGGTTCCGGCATACCTTCATAGTAAGGCTCAATCTTCATATGGACTTCGGCAAACTGCCCTGATCCACCCGATTGTTTTTTATGCCTGTAATTAGAGGAAGTGGCACGCTGGATCGTTTCACGATAATTGATCTTTCGCTTGGTGAAAACAGCTTCAACACCATAAACATTCTTTAATATCCATTTTACGGTCAGCAAATGTAATTCTCCTTGTAAACCTACCAATTGCTGCTTGGATTCCCTGGAATATTTCAGAACAACCGTTGGGTCCTGACTATGAATTTTTTTCAGAGCATCAATTAATTTTTCCTCATCATTCTTATTGTCAGCATTGACCGCTTTTACAATTCTTGGGTCAGGATATTTAATGGGCTTGATCGAAATCTTTTTCTTTCCGGAATACAGCGTATCATTGGTTTCGGTCTTTTTTAATTTCAGTGTCGCACCAATATCGCCTACAGTGAGTTTGTTAACCGGCTGCCTTTTCTTCCCGTCCATGATAAACAGTTGGTTGATAATCTCAACTTCAGCTGTTCTTGAGTTGGTTAACCGGTCATTTAATTTTATTTCTCCGGACTTCACTTTAAAATAGGTAACCTGTCCTAAATTTTGTAAGTGTAGGGTTTTAAAAACGAAAAGTGCTGTCGGCGCATTTACTGTTGGGTTTATCTCTTCGCCTTCAACACTTTGTTCTGGTTTTAGATCGGCTGCTGCCGGGGCTACATTATCAATGAAGCCCATAAGCCTTCCTGTACCCATATCATTCAAGGCCGATACACAGAATACCGGGAAAAGATCATGATTTAGCATTCCTGCTTTTATGCCCTGACGCATCTCATCTTCATTCAATGTTCCTTTATCAAAGTACAACTCCATGAGTTCTTCATCATTTTCAGCTGCTTTCTCCACCAGCTCATTATGCAACCTATTCGCCAGATCCAATTGATCTTCGGGAATTTCCAGTTTTTCAGGTTTTCCACCTTCCGGTTTGAATTTATAACACTTCATTTTAAGAACGTCAATAATACATTGTGCACCATCCATGAGCATTGGATATTGAATTTTGACGGCGTTATTTCCGACAAGACTCTTCAAACTCATAAAACTATCCTCGAAATTTGCGTTTGGGTGATCTATTTGATTCACTACAAATATGGTGGGTTTATTATATTTATCGATGTAATTCCAAATAATCTCAGTACCTACTTCAACACCCAATTTAGCATCGATTACATTCACGATAGTATCGGATACACGAATTGATGAAATGATCTCACCAATAAAATCATCAAGACCGGGTGTATCGATTATATTTATTTTATAATTACGCCATTCGGTATGCAAAGGAGTTGCAAAAATGGAAGCCTGCCGTTCATGTTCAATATCATGAAAATCAGAAACCGTATTGTTATTTTCCACTGTCCCACGTCTGTTAATTAGGCCTGCTTCGAACAACATGGTCTCTGCCAAGGTTGTTTTTCCACTATTGTGGGCGCCTACGAATACTACATTTTTAATGTGTTTGTCGTCAAATATTTCCATTTCAAACTCTTTTAGTTAGACTTCAGTAGTTAGAATCGAGGCAAGAAAAAATGCTCAAAAGAACATATGAGTCTTAAAGATAAGATTTTTTTGTAATAAATAGTATTCAAATCTCATTTTCAAAACAAAATTAAACTGAAAATATTTTGCCAAGCATGACCTATATCATTGTTGCTATTATTTCTTGAGTACTGGAATTAAACCATTTCACTAAAATTAAGTCAAAGAACTATAAAAACGAACAGTTAGTAACTTAAAAAATGCGTTATGAAAAATTTAAAAACACTTTGGAATGAGAGACTAAAGAAATGGAATGAGATCTTAAAGGAATATGCACGCGCAAGCAGTTATGCAATTCACAGATAATTTACATTTTGGTTTAGTATCTAAAATATCCTTCAATGAATACATTGAAGGATATTTTATTAGATTTCAAAAATGAACTTTTGGAAAAATCAATCGGATCAATGATGTAGGACATTAATATCTTAATGTACCTTTTCCTTCATTATAATAGGTGCCTTTATCAGTGGTAATCCAGGTCTCTCGATGATAAAGTTTCATCATTCCTTTGGCTTTTGCAAATTTGCCAGTACCACCTGTATAAATGATCACATAATAGTTTCCGTTCATATCTTTTCCTGATCTATCAGAATAGAAATGAAGTTCATCTCCTTTTTGGATGTGCATGCCTTTAATTAAATTAGATTCCCTAAAATCGGTACAATTTTTCCAAATTGTTCTAAATTGTCCCAGATTTGCTTCTTTTGACCTTCCTTCTAGGTTAATTTGGCCATTTGATCTGCATTCAATAGGCTTTACAACTTCAAAATCTCCAATCCCTTTTATATGGAATGCTTGTGTGTTTGTTACAGCCTTAGAATCAAAATTTGCTTGATTCATTTCGACTTGTCTAATTTCGTCAATTGGGTCATCCAGGGAGTCCCTGTTACAACCCAAAAAAATCATGGTACTTAGTGCCAGCGTAAGAATAATGCGCGTTTTCATAATTATTTTTTTTGAGTTAAAATGTTAAGTTTCTGAAATACAATAACAACTGATACTCGAATTTTCCTGAATTGGTTAGTTTGAAATGGCTAGAACCTTTTTTTAGCTAGGATAGATGTTTTAGTGTAATCGGTGTTTCACAATTCCCAAGTTAAAATTTAAGTATGAAATAACCTATGACTTTTGTTAGCTATTGAGAATAATTATCAGTCAATGAATTGATATTACCCGCACGTCATATAGGTGACTAGATTATCGCTTATGGAATGGTCATTGGCATGTTGCGTTTTCTTTAAGTCCTTAAAATCGCGATTGGTCTGTAATTGTACACCAGCATTCAAAGCGACATAATGAACGATCGAAAAAGCTTCATTGAAGATCAATCGATAGCTGTTCGTATCACTATCCAATAAAGCGAGCAGCTATACAATTCACTGAAAATTAAAAACTACATTTTGGTTACGATAAAACCCCTCAATGACACTCATCAAGGGGTTTTTAAAATTTCATATAACAAATGTAGATTACCTAAAAACTTATGCTTCCTTTTCCTTCATTCCAATATTTACCCTTGTCAGTGGTATCCCACTTCTCCTGATAATAAAGCTTGAGTTTACCATTAGCATTGGTAAATTGACCTGTTCCACCATAATAGTAAATCATATAATAATTTCCGACAGAATCGCTACCTGACTCATCTGAATAAAAGTACAGTTCATCACCATTTGGACTAATATGCGATCCCTTGATATAATTAGAGTATTTAAAGTCGGTACAATTGCGCCAAATGGTTTTAAGGGATCCTAATTGCGATTCTTTTGACTCTCCCAACATATTGACCTGATTGTCAAAACCGCATTCCGTTGGCTTGACAATTTCTAATTCACCAAAACCTTTAATATGAAAGGGTGTGGTTTTTTTTGAAGCATTTGCATTGATCTTTGCCTGGTTCATTTCGAGTAGTCTGATGTCTTCATTTGGGTCAACGAGGGAATCCTTGCTGCAACCCAAAAAAATCATCGTGGCTAATGCCGTAAGAAAAATAATTCGTGTTTTCATAACTAATAATTTTTTGAGTTAATAACTTCGGTTGTATATATTAATAACAACTGGATTTGATTAATTCCCGAAATGGTTTTATCCTAATTAGAAAAAAGAGTAATGTTACTGGAAATCGGTGTTGAAGAACACCGAAGTTAGAATTTGAATCTTAAAAAAAATATGATAATTGTCAGATTAAATAAAATAAGTCAATCCAAAAACCGGTAATACCCACATTTAAGATAGGCACCTTCTTTAAAACTTATGGGATGATCACTATCGTGTTGCGTCTTTTTTATAAGCTTAAAATTGCGATCGGATCTTAACAACACCCCATTGTTCAAATCATGAAATTCCTGAGCTGAAACCCGCGACGAGCATGAGGCCAATACGAGAAGGCCATTTTTTGCGGAAAGTTGTTGTCCTAACTGGGCCAGTTGCTTGTATTTTTTTTTAGCCATCACGACTTCCGATTGCCGCTTGGCAAAACTTGGCGGATCAATAACGACGACGTCATATGTCGTTTTCTTTTCAATAAGTTCTTTTAACACCTTAAAGGCATCCCCTTGAATGACAAGATGTTTGCCATGGTGTTCATTCAAATGGACATTATTTTGGGCCAGTTCCAGAGCCTGTGGACTTATATCCACACTGGTAACCGATTCTGCTCCATTGGCAAGGGCATGAACACTAAAACCACCCGCATAAGAAAACACATCGAGCATGGTCTTCCCCCGACTCCACTCGCCTACTTGTTTTCTATTATGGCGATGATCTAAAAAATAACCGGTTTTATGTCCTTTGATGACATTAGCTAAAAATTGGATGCCATGTTCTCTAAAAAGCACTTCTTCATTTTCCAATTCCCCATAGATTAGTTGACCATCTGAATAGTTTAGTTGTTTTGAAGACTGTAAATTCCGGCTTAACCGCAGGACTACAGCCATAGAATTAGTGACCTCAAGCATCGCCTCTTTGATCAAATTTAAATATGGGATCCAGATCCTTGAATACAGTTTAATGACCAGAACATTGGCGTAAACGTCAGCAATCAAGCCCGGAAAACCATCGGCTTCTCCAAAAATCAAACGATAACTGTCAGTGTCACTTACCAAGAGATCCATTCGTTTTGAATAGGCAATATGAATTTTTTCCTGAAAAAACTGAGCATCAATTGTTGCTCCTTCACCATGATGGATCATTTTTATGGCAATGGGCGATTCGGGATCATAGAGGCCGATACCGATGATCTTGTTTTTTAGTTTGTGGAATATGATGGCAATATCTCCTGCTTTGCCGACTTTATTTATTTTTTTAATGCTATTCGAAAACACCCATGGATGACCCTGCATAACACGCTTTTCAGCAGCAGCAATTAGCTTAACTGCAAGACGTTGCGGTTCGATTTCTGATGCTGTATTATGTGTTTTATCGTCCACTTAGTTTGTTATATGAGCATGTAAATAAACGCATTTTTATTAAAGCTTAACTAATTGAAATGATATTGACCTAAAATTTAGGCATTTAAACGGAAATTCTCCTAAGCCATGATAATCTTATATAAATTTGACTGAATCAACCTAATCTTTACCCAAATGAAAAAAATTACAATCCTATTACTTATTCTATTGAGTTTTTCGGCCGAATCATTCGCACAGCATTCTGTTGCCCGTGAATGGAATGATGAATTGCTTGATGCCATACGTGTTGATTATGCACGTCCAACAGTTCATGCCAGAAATTTATTCCATAGCTCGGTTCTAATGTATGATGCCTGGGCAATTTTTGATAGTCAGGCTGAAACTGTATTCTTAGGAAAAACCTTCGGTGGATATACCTGTAATTTTAATGGTATTGCCTTCCCGACAGATGTTGCAGCCGCGAGACATGAGATTATAAGTTATGCCATGTTAAGATTGTTGAACCATCGCTTTGCAAATTCGCCCGGTTCGGCAACCTCATTACCTGCATTTAGTGCCTTATTCAATTCATATGGTTATGACGATACTTTTGTTTCAACCGATTACAGTACAGATTCATATGCTGCATTGGGTAATTATATCGCGGCAGAAATGATCGCCTTTGGAGAACAGGACGGATCAAGAGAAACCACTTCTTATGACAATGAATTTTATAGTCCGGTGAATGCTCCTTTGCTTTTGGACGTATATGAAGAAACGAATGACCTCATTGATCCAAATAGATGGCAACCGCTTAATTTTGTTAGTTATGTGGATCAAAGTGGAAATCCGGCACCACATCCAAATTTTACGCCGGAGTTCTTAAGCCCTGAATGGGGAGAAGTCACGCCATATTGCCTGGAAGTTCAGGATCTGCAAATTTTAAATAATGGATTTAATAGTTGGGTATATAATGATCCGGGCGATCCGGTATACATTCAAAATTCAAATGAAGACGGTATTGATGATCCCTACAAATGGCATTTTGCCTTAGTGGCTGCCTGGTCAGCACAGCTCGATCCTGCCGACCCAACCGAAATTGATATTTCACCCGGTGCCATCGGCAATTTCGATAGTGCCAACTATCCTGATACATTTACCGAGTATAAAGCTTTTTATGATTTCTTTAATGGTGGAGATGCCGGAACAGGTCATGCATTAAACCCAAGTACAAATGCACCTTATGCGCCACAAATGGTCAAGCGGGCAGATTATGCGCGCGTTCTGGCCGAATTTTGGGCTGACGGTCCTGATTCTGAAACGCCACCCGGACATTGGTTCTCAATCATGAACTATGTGAGTGATCATCCACAGGTGGAGAAAAAACTGGGCGGTCAGGGTCCGCTTTTAAGTGATCTGGAATGGGATGTAAAATGTTATTTAACGCTCGGTGGTGCAATGCACGATTCAGCTGTTGATACCTGGGGAATAAAAGGATACTATGATTATTTAAGACCAATTTCTGCCATTCGATATATGGCTGGAAAAGGACAAAGTACAGACATGGGCCTACCAAGTTATGACCCTCATGGATTGCCATTAATTCCAGGGTATATTGAACTTATTGAAGTAGGTGATCCATTGGCAGGTGCTAGTAATGAGAATGTAGACAGAATAAAGATCAAGGCCTGGAAAGGTCCGGATTTTATTAACGATCCAACTACAGATATCGCTGGTGTGGACTGGATCATAGGAACACATTGGTGGCCTTACCAGCGTGCAAGTTTTGTAACACCGCCATTTGCCGGATATGTTTCCGGACATTCTACCTTTTCAAGAGCCGCTGCTGAAACACTTACTCAACTCACCGGAGATCCCTTTTTCCCGGGAGGAATGGGAACCTTCGATATTCAGCAAGATAATTTCCTTGTTTTCGAGAAAGGCCCATCGGCACCATTTACATTGCAATGGGCAACTTATCGTGATGCGTCAGATCAAACCAGTTTATCGAGAATCTGGGGTGGAATTCACCCTCCTATTGATGATATCAGGGGACGAATCATTGGTGAGAAAATTGGAAATGACGCTTTTAACCTTTCATTGCAATATTTTAATGGAACACTCAGCGTAAATCCAGTGGAAGTCTCGGATGCCTTAAAGGTTTATCCTGTTCCCTTTAATGAAAGTGTAACGATCAGTCATAATTTTAATGATTTGATCAAGGTTGAATTCATAGGAATTGATGGAAAAAAACTGATGGAAATTTCACAGCTCGAAGCCAGAACGGAAATTACAACCACTCAACTGTCCAGTGGTATTTATTTTGCAAAATTCATGGATCAAAATAATAATGTAATTTCAATAAAAAAGGTGCTGAAAAATTAGTATTAGATCAACGGCTATTTTATTTTTGCAACCACATTTAAAATCGCTGAATTTTGATCACCTGGTTTCGTATTATCGCATTATTGGAAGGCCTTTCATACATCTTATTGTTGTTTGTGGCGGTTCCTATTAAATACTTGGGAAATGATCCACAATATGTAAAATTGCTGGGTATGCCACATGGCCTGCTGTTCGTGGCCTATGTTGCGATGGCCATTTTGCTGAATTCCGATCTGAAGTGGAGTTCGAAAACTTTCCGACAAGTCCTTTTAGCAGCGATCATACCTTTTGGGACATTTTATATTGACAGAAAAATATTGAGGTCAGCTTAAATAGGTGACCGATTATATTTTATCATTAATGTAGTTAATGATCTCTTCTTCCAATGCAATGGTATTATCAAATATTTCTTTTGCCTTGCCTATAAGTTCATCAGCAACGGTTCGGTCTTTTATGTCTTTAGCATTGATCCGCACATTGAAATAAGCGCCATAAACAGCCGTTCTGGCACATAATGCACCAACTCCCGCATCGGATAAGGAATTTGGAATACCGTTCAAAGCCATTGCATGCATGACCTCCATAGATTGATAGGAGGTTTCCATAATCAATAAAGGGACCTCGGTGGCATAGATCGTAGCCGATTCTATAGCCTTGGCGCGTTCTTCTTTTTCTTCTTCCGTTTCCTTTGGCATTCTAAAGCCTTCAATGATCTTATTAAAAGCATTGGTGTCCTCATCAACTAAAGCCAGCAATTTATTCTTATATCCCTGTCCGGTTTCTGCCCATTTCGAAAATTCTTCCCATCGATCGTCCCATCCTGCTTTATGAGAGGATAAATTGGCAACCATGGTTCCCAATGAAACACCTAAGGTGCCTACATAAGCCGATATCGAACCGCCTCCCGGAGCCATCGATTCACCTGCGGTTTCTTCAGCGAAATCACTTAAACTCAGATCGATCAATTGCTTTTTATCTTCTTTCATGACATATTCAATGATTTTTTCAGCCGGATTAAAAGGCTTAAGATCATCAAGCCCTAAGGACTTGATAGCGATCTTTATCTTTTCTGCTTCCGAAATACCCAGCGATCTATTTTGTTTCTTAAGAAAATAATCGCCCGCATCTAGCATGGCACTAAGCGGAATCAAACCTATAAGTTCTGATCCGGTGACACGAAGACCTCGCTCTTCGGCTGCTTTGCAAGTTTCATCAAATGCCTCATGCATTGAAGTGATACTAATATTGGTGAGGTTGTATGAAATCTGAGCAATGCCATATTCTTCAATATACCAACCAATGCCTTTTACGGCTTTTAGTTTGCCCGGGATTCTAACCGGTTCACCATTTTTATCCATAACTTTTTTACCGGTTATGGGGTTGCCTTCACGTTTTATCCGCCCGGCCTCCCGAATATCAAAAGCAATCGCATTCGCGCGACGTGTAGATGTTGTATTCAAATTTACATTATAGGCTACCAGGAAATCTCTTGCGGAAATTGCTGTCGCTCCTGTTCTGGCAACCTTGTCTGTGAATTTTGATGGACCAAAATCCGGTTTCCAGTCCGGATCCGACAATTTTTTAGGCAGACCTTCATATTCTCCAGCCCGGCAATTTGCAAGATTTATGCGTTTGTCTTCCTGAGCAGCTTTTTCATATAAGTACACCGGAATATCCAGCTCCTCTCCTACACGTTTTCCCAGTGCAACCGCGTAGACTGCCGTTTCTTCCAGACTTATTCCTGAAATGGGAACTAACGGACAAACATCTGTCGCTCCAAAACGGGGATGCTCACCGGAATGCTTCCTCATATCGATAAGTTCTGACGCCTTTTTAATTAAAACAAATGCAGCCTCAATAACCTGAGCCGGTTCACCCACGAAAGTAATCACAGTTCGGTTAGTGGCCTGGCCGGGATCAATATCAAGCAATTTGACGCCATCAATAGTCTCAACACTATGAGCGATTTCATTTATGATTTTAAGGTCACTGCCTTCGCTGATATTTGGAACACATTCAATGAGTTGTTTTTGCATGGGATGAATGATTTTTAAAACTTAAAATAATTAACGAATTTAATGTTAATCTTTTTTTAAACCCAATCGCTTTGTGAGTTTCTTAGTCTAATTTTAGTAATCTAATACTTTGTTAAAGAACTTTAATGAAAGTTGTACATCTTTTGCTGTGTTTATTAATGCTTGTCTGGTCTTGCGGAGAATCGCAAAACAATCGCAATGCAACCGCTGTTGTTGGAGGTCCTTGTGAAGGTTGTGAAGCTGTTTTTGAATATGGGCAGAAAAATTTATCGTACAGCGATACCATAGTTGGATTTGGTAGCTTAAAGGATCCCATCCATATCAGCGGAACCGTTTTTGAAAGAGATGGTAAAACGAAAGCAAAGAATATCATTATATACGTATACCATACTGACGATAAGGGAATTTACCCAACCAATACGAATTCTAAAGGCTGGGAAAGGCGTCATGGCTACCTGCGTACCTGGCTAAAGACCGATGATAACGGTAGATATTCATTTTATTCATCGAGGCCTGCCTCATATCCTAACTCGACCATTCCACAACATATTCATTTTACCATAAAAGAACCAAATAAAAATGAGTACTATATCGATGATATCTATTTTGAAGACGATCCCCATCTAACCGATCGCATTCGGCTGAGAAAAAATCCACGCGGAGGTTCAGGGGTCATTCAATTACAGTCGGCTGGAAAATTAAAAGTAGCGACTCGCGATATAATTCTTGGTTTGAATATTCCAAATTACCCAAATTAATTTGTAACATTTTCGTAACTTCACGGACTAACCTTTATCAATCAAAAATTAATCAAAATGAAAACACTCAAAATTTTAAGTGCATTATTTATTTTTTGCTTCGCACTAACATTAAATGCACAAACGGCTGAAGAAATTGTAGACACCTTTATTGAAAATATTGGTGGAAATGAAGCATGGTCTAAAATCCAATCCATGCAGGTAACAGGTATTGGACGACAACAAGGCGTTGACTATCCTTTTGTTGCAACAATGATGAGGGACGGAAGAACTTTGATCGATGTAGATCTTCAGGGAACCTCCTTTATTGTTGAGGCCTTTGATGGTGAAAATGCATGGTCCATGAATTTTCAAACCCAAAAAGCGGAAGCTGCCGATTCTGAGGCATCCATGAATTACAAAAATGAAGCCAGCGATCAAATTCCGAATGCCTTTTTTGATTATAAGAAAAAAGGATATAAGGTTGAACTCGTTGGCAAAGATACCTGGGAAGGTACCGAAGTATTTAAATTGAAGCTCATTAAGCAGCCAATTATGGTTGATGGCGTGGCTGAAGAAAATGTTGATTTGTATTATTTCGATACTGAAAACTTCGTCCCTATCGCTTCTGAAACTGTTGTAAAATCAGGGCCAGCTAAGGGCGCAACGGCACAAACTGTGATGAGTGATTACCAGGAGGTGGATGGTGTATATATACCATTTACAGTAATCGAAAAATTAAATGGACAGGTCAATCTTGAAATGCTTTACAAGGAAGTAGTGTTCAACGCAGACATTGATGAATCCATATTTGTTATGCCTAAGGAATAAAACCCTTTGTTAATGTTTTATAAAAAAGGGGTTACGGCTGTAACAAATTAGTAATTTGCGAGTCAAACTAAAAACTCTTAAACTAATATTATAATTCATGAAAACTTTAAAATTAATTTTGGTGGCCTTAGCTGTTAGTTTTGCCACGAATGTGAATGCGCAAACTGCAGATGAACTTGCTGAAATGGCTGCTGAAAAAAAGGCTCAATTATCGGTAACCGCTGATGAGATCCTGAATAATTATTTTGAAAATACCGGAGGTATTGATAACTGGAACAAGATCGAAGGTTTGAAAATGTATGCCAAAGTAAATAATGGCGGCATGGAGATTCCAATAGAGATCACCCAGTTAAAAAACGGTAAGCAAATGACCGTTATTAATTTTCAGGGTAAAGAGATCAAACAAGGCGTCTTTAATGGCGAAGTATTGTGGAGTACAAACTTCATGACACAAAAAGCCGAAAAGAGCGATGCTGAAGCCACTGCAAATTTTAAATTAGAAGCCAACGATTTTCCCGATGCCTTTTTAAATTACAAGGAAAAAGGATATACCGTTGAACTATTAGGTAAAGAAGATATTGAAGGCACGGAAACTTACAAAATTAAACTTGTAAAAGAACCTGTTACCGTTGATGGCATTGAAGAAGAAAATGTTTCATTTTATTTCTTCGATTCCGAGAACTTCGTACCTCTGGCTGTACATAGTGAAATTCGTCAGGGTCAGGCCAAAGGCATGATCTCTGAAGTTACCTTTAGTGATTACCAGGAAGTCGGTGATATTTATATGCCGTTCTCCATGACACAAGGTATAAAAGGTCAAGGCGGTCAACCAATTACTATGGATAAGATCGAATTGAATCCGGTTGTCGATGACAAGGCTTTCGAGTTTCCAGAAGAGGAAGCAAGTAAAGACGATGGCGACGGAAACAAAAATTAACATATACACATCCTCAATGCAGTTGCATTGAGGATTTTTTTAAACTTTTTAAATCGACCAAAAAATGAAAAAGTCAATTTTCGCAATTTTCTTTAGCATCTTGCTTACCCCAATATTCACAGATGCTCAAACATCTGCCAATCCCATAAAAGCATCCGATTTGTTCGGTGACCTTAGAGCCAGGCATATTGGCCCGGCTGTGATGAGTGGTAGAATTAACGATATGGAAACCCACCCTACCAATGCCAGGATCATCTATGCTGGTACAGCCGGCGGTGGCGTTTGGAAATCGAATGATGCAGGAACAACTTTTAATCCCATCTTCGATAAGTATTGCCAGTCTATTGGGGTCGTTACTCTCGATCCGAATGATCCTGATAACGTCATATACGTTGGAACAGGGGAAACCTGGACACGAAACAGTGTTTCCATTGGTGATGGTTTATATAAATCGACCGATGGTGGTGCCACATGGAATAAATTAGGCTTTGAAAATTCAGAGCGTATTGCCAATATTATTGTTAACCCTAATAATTCCAATGAAGTTTATATGGGTGTTTTAGGTGCCCTGTGGTCTGATAGTAACGAGCGCGGTGTTTATAAATCGACCGACGCCGGAGCAACATGGGAGAAGATCCTTTATATCGATGAAACAACGGGTGCGGCCGATCTCGCCATGGATCCAAATAATCCAAGTGTATTATATGCTTCTATGTGGGAATTCAGGCGTACAGGCTGGTCCTTCAATTCGGGAGGGGATAAAAGTGCCTTATATAAATCAACCGATAGCGGAAAAACGTGGAATAAGATCCATAACGGATTTCCTGCCGGGAAATTAGGCCGACTCGCTATTGCAGTGGCACCAAGCGATTCTAATGTCCTTTATACTGTTATTGAAGCCGAAGAAGACACTAAAAAAGGCCTATACAGAAGTAATGATGCCGGTAATAGTTGGGAACAACTGAACAACGATTTTGGCATCACTGTTAGACCATTCTATTTTTCGCGGATTGTTGTTGACCCCAGAAACCCCGACGTAGTTGTAAAAGGCGGATTGAGCGGCTCTATTTCTCGTGATGGTGGTAAGACTTTTAAAAACCTCGGAAATATGCATGCCGACATTCATGATGTTGTTTTTGATATCAAGGATTCAGACCGCATGTATGTGGGTACCGATGGAGGTGTCTATCGTTCCTGGAATGGTGGTACGACCTTAGAGATCGTGGAGAATCTTCCATTATCACAGTTCTATCATATTAGCGTTGATAATGAAGAGCCGTATAATGTATATGGCGGACTTCAGGACAATGGGTCCTGGTACGGGCCATCCTCAGCGGGCGGTGGTGTAAAAGCCAGTGACTGGGTACCAGTTGGATTTGGCGATGGATTCCGTGTATTACGTCATCCAACAAAAAATATCATTTATTCTGAAATGCAGGGTGCCGAGAATGTTTGGCGCTATGATGCCGATAATAAATTGGTCAAAACTATTCAGCCACTTCCACAGAAGGGATACCCTAAATTGCGTTTCAATTGGAATGCTCCTATGGCTACAAGTATGCATAAACCAGATCGATTCTATATGGGATCTCAGTTTGTACACCGATCGGAAGATATGGGTGATACCTGGCAGATCATCTCCCCTGACCTCACGACAAACGATCCGGCAAAGCAGCAACAGGAAGATTCAGGCGGACTGTCGATGGATAATTCAGGTGCCGAAAATCATACAACTATTTTCACAATTACCGAATCGCCGCTAGATGAAAATATCATTTGGGTAGGAACTGATGATGGTAATGTTCAGGTTTCAACCAATGGTGGCAAATCCTGGACAAACACAACACCGAATATAACAGGGCTTCCTGCAAATATCTGGGTTTATCATATTGAGGCCAGTGTTCATGGTAAAGGTACAGCTTACGCTGTTTTTGATGGGCATACCAAAGGCGATATGAAGCCTTATGCTTATAAAACAACCGATTACGGTAAAACTTGGAAAAATATTATTAGTGACGATGTGGAGATCTTTGCCAGAAGTATCCAGGAAGATTTCGAAAACGAAGACCTCCTATTCTTAGGTACTGAGTTTGGTCTTTATATTACACTTGATGGTGGTGCGAGTTGGAGTAAGTTTGAAAACAATATGCCGGCAGTTGCTGTTCATCACGTTGAAATGCATCCAAGAACAAATGATATTGTTATGGGAACACACGGACGGGGTGTCATTATTATAGACGATGTATCTCCTTTGCGTGAGATCACAGCTGAAGCGCTATCGAAAAAAGTACATTTCTTTTCCAGTAAAACCGCGGTTATGAAAGACCAGAGTGGCGGATTTGGTAATGGATTTGGAGCTGAAACGCAATTTGTTGGCAGAAACGCACCAAGTTCGGCCCAGATAAAATATTTGTTGCCGAAACGCCATACGTTTGGAAAAATGACCATGGAAATACAAGACATGGACGGCAATAAGATTGTATCCATCAGCCCTGGTAAATCTAAAGGTATCAATATCGTCAACTGGAACTATACCATTAAACAGCCAAAGGTGGCCAAAGGGAAAACCTTCAGTTTTGGCGGATTTACATCCCCAAGGGTTCAGGCAGGCACCTATAAAGCGGTACTTACCAAAGGTAAGGACACCTTTGAACATACCTTTGAGGTTGTCAATGACAAAAAAACGGGTCTATCCGATACAGCAATTTCGATGAAGCATGAAACTACGATGAAGATGTATAATATGACCCAGGATCTTGCTTATATGGTATATGAATTAGATGCCATCTATGAGTCGGTCAAGGACAGTAACAAGAAATTGGCATCTTCCCTAAACGACCTTAAGGAAACCCTGGTGGTGACCACCGGAGATAATTATGTTGGGGCAGCCGAGCCACAATTGCGGGAGAAAATGGCCGATCTTTACAGTAAAATAGCAGGAAGTTATGATAAACCTTCTGCTGCTGAACTAGAGAGTTTAGCAGTTATAGAAGATCGCTTCAATGCGGCTAAAGAACAATTTGCGAAACTTAAAAAGAAGGCCAAGGTCGATGACCTGGAACTGAAAACCTTCGATGATTTCGTAAACGAATAAAGCAATATAAAAGCCAATCTTAACCGATTGGCTTTTTATTTGTTGATAAAATCGTTAAAAATTAAATACCTCTAAGCTTTCATTCACTTTTAGTAATGCCTATTTTTATAGGATAACACCTATTTGCTATGAACGATAGAGCACTTGACCTCAAGAGTATTCGCCCGGAGTTTTCTTCAAATACCATCAATGACAATATGAGCAGCGATGAGCGTTTTCAAAATTTGGTATTACGCCCCGTCATTCAATTTCAACATGATATTTTGATGGCGAGTTTCAGAAATTATATCGGAAAACATAAAAATGTGTTTTATGACCTTTCACTGGAAAAACGTACCGATTATATTGAAAATGCCATTCAAAAAGACATGAAATTCCGTAATTCATTGAAAGGAATAATTATTGGATTATTTACGCTTGAAGAATATTCGATTTACATTGAAAATTCGTCGGCCTTGAACAAGCGTATGATGAATATTGTTAAAGACCGAGTAATCAGCAATATTCAACTCTTCGAGAAACCCGAAATGCTCACCGCGGTTTAATTATTATATCAGGGATACACCATTAAGATCGGTCGTGAGTACGTCACTCATAAAGTCGAAATAAGGTCGTATTGCCTTAAATGATTTGTCGATATCCTTCAGAAAATTCGCATCAAGTACTTCCTTATCGGTATATTTTTTTGTGAAGATGAATTGCTTCTTCTTGATCAGATCGATAGCCGGATGTTCCTTGCTAAATCCTTTCGGGGCTGTCTTAACTTCGTCTCCAACAAAATCACCCCAAATATCCTTAAAGGACTTTTTATTGATTAATTTTCTTAAGGGTTTGTCATCAACCTCAATTTCTTTTCGTATTCTGAAAAGATCATCTTTATGAGGCTCCCAAAAACCTGTGGCGATAAAGGATTCGTTATTAGGTGATAAATGCAGATAATAGCCACCTCTTAGTTCTGGTTTCTTTCTATGGAATGAACCTCCAAAATGTGTTTTATATGGCGTTTTATCTTTTGAAAAGCGAACATCCCGATAGATCCTGAAAAATTTGAGCTTATCAACTTCGTCGTGTTTGTTCAAATCTTCAAAGATCTTATTATAACATTCCTTAACCTCTGCTTCTACGGTTTTAAATTCTTTCTTGTGCTCGTTGAACCAATCGCGGTTATTGTTTTTCTTAAGCTTCTTAAAAAACAAAAGGGCTTCTTTTGGAATTGCTTTACTCATAACTTTAATGATAAGGTGACTTCTAAAATACAAAAAAAGCCCCGAACAGATCGAGGCTTTAACTTATTGTAAAATGGGTTTTAATTAGAATGGAATTTTATCAAATCGCTCTGATACAAGGACGTTCAAATCGCGGTTATAATATTCAACAACAAGGTTGCCATTATCATCGAAATAACCAATTCCTGAAAAATCATCAAGAGACACTATATAGTAGTTGTTCAAAGATGAACGTACGGCGTTTCCAAATATTATTTCGTTATCACCATCTTGAGTGACCAACTTAAAACCGGTTTCATCGGCCTTAAACGCATATTTTACATCATTAAAGCTATAATACCTTAATTTGGTTTTATTATCGTAAAATGGATCATTATCATTATCGACCATGATCGTTTTGGTCACTTTTGTAGGCGGTATATATTGATCGGGGTCACGCATATCCTTTTGGGCAGGATTAATCATAATTTCCTGCTCTTTTTTGGTAATGACCTTTACTTTTGTTTCTATCATTTCCCCGTCTTTTTCGACCATCTTGGTTTTAACCTCGGTCTCTTCCATTTTATCCACCGGATTATTTTGAGCAAATCCTGCTGTAAAAATTAAAAAAGCGGTTGTAATAAATATATTTTTCATAATTGTTATATGGGTTTTAATTAAACATTCAGTGTTGTATGACTTAACATACTTCTATAAGTTTTAAGGTTAGTACTTTGTTTTGCTCCATCTTTTTATCTAAGCTTTTCTTAATAGTCCCTTTATAAGTGAGAGTACAAAAAGCACTAAGAAAATAAAGAATAAGATCTTTGCAATTCCGGCTGATGCTCCAGCCACACCCCCAAATCCAAGGAATCCGGCGATTAATGCAATAATAATAAAGGTGATTGTCCAACGTAACATAATTTTAATTTTTAATGGTTATACTTCAGATTAACGAGTTTAAGACAGCTCTAATTTTTAGAGAGGGATGGTTCCAGTTTCTCAGGCACACTTAAGGATAAATTGTTATCAAATTGTAATGTGCGAATTGGGAATGGAATGTTGATATTATGGGCATCAAAGGCCTTTTTAATTTCAATGATAGCCTTGCTTTTTGCTACCAGTAGTTCTTTTGAATTTTCTGCATCGATCCAGAATCGGCAAATAAAATTGATAGAGCTGCCGCCATATTCGGTATAAAAGAATTCCACCTCTTCAGGGCCATCAATTTGCTTAAAAGTTTTGGAAACTGTTGATTTTGTCAAAGTTTCCACAGCTTCAAGATCAGATTCGTAGCCAACACCACATTCTATGGTCACACGCATTCTTGTGGTCAGCGAATAATTCTTTATGGGGTTATCAATAATTGTTTTATTTGGAATAATCACAAGGTTGTTATCAGCTTCCTTGAGAATGAATCCTTTTAAATTAATGTCCATAACCTCTCCGGCAAATCCACTGGTTTCAACCCAGTTTCCAATTTGAATTTTTTTTCTGAAACTCAAAATAATTCCTGCAATGGTATTTGACAATGTCCCCTGTAGGGCCAATCCAACAACAAGTCCGGTTATTCCTGCACCTGTTAAAATGGAAGTTAATGCCTGATCCAAATTGAGTATACCCAGTGAAAGAAATAGGGCAATCACGACTATGGCTACTGATGCAACTTTTGAAATGATATTGCTTATTGATTCCTGCTCAACGCGCTTAGAAACAAGTCTGTAAATGTATCTATTGGTGTATTTCGCAAGAAAATATGCTGACAACAGGACGATTACTGCCAAAATAATATTTGGCAAGTTGGTCACCAGGCCTGTAAACCATCCTTCTAGTTTATCTATAAGCGCTTCCAATGCGGTTTCGAATTGTGTTTTCATTGTTAAAGTTGATTTTTAATTAATAAAATAGTTTTGAAAAAGGGGGTGAATGGAATCAGCTTTGCAGAATTTCCTGATTTAATTTGTCGGAAGCCTTTTTAGTCCAGGCGTCCAACATCCAGCTTGATTTTTCAAGATCACGGATGTATGCACCAATAAGATCAATGGTGCCTTCATCTCCGGCTAGTTCGGCTTTTGCAATCACCAGAGACATTTGGGACAATAATTTCTTATGATCCATTAATATGTCGGACACCATTCTTAAATCCGATTTGATTTCAGAAGATTCCTCAAGAGAGGTGATTTTAAGATAATCACCTAAATTACTCATAGGATGAAATCGTAGCGTGAGAATACGTTCGGCGATTTCATCAATCTTTATTTTTGCGTCATTATAAAGTTCTTCAAATTTTATATGCAGATCAAAAAAGCTTTTTCCTAAGATGTTCCAATGGAAATTTCTGAGTTTCTGATAATAGATATGATAATCTGCAAGTAATTTATTTAATTCAACTACAACAGGCATTCGGGCGTCGTCTTTTATATTTAAATAATCCATGCGGTATAAATTTTTGTTTAACTGTATATAAGATATGCTTAAACAAAAATTTGTCAAGTGGTTTAACGACCTTTAACTGAATTAAGAATTAATTAACTTAAATTATGTTAATTGCCATTGGTAGTTGTTAATGAATTTTAAGAATTCCAGATGTTAAAACTCTACCTCATTTAAAATCAGTCCGGAGGCCGGAGCGATATAATCCATGACGATCTCATTCTCAGGAAGAAGGCTGTTCTTAATGTGATCTAAACTGATCTTTCCTTTACCCAAATCGATCAATGCACCCATCATCAATCGTACTTGATTGCGCCCAAATCCTTTTCCTCTGACCTTTAGCAAATAACTTGTTTCAGGGAAGAAATTTGCTTCAAACAGCTTATTTTCAACGAGCTCACATGAACTGATTTCCCTTATAAATTGACCATCATCTGAGGGTTTATAGCAGTAGGACTTAAAGTTATGTTTTCCCTGGAATAAGGCCGCTCCCCTGGTCATAACATCAACATCCAACCTATCCAGAATTGTCGTCATTATTGGCGCACAAAACGGATGAAACTTATCGCCATGAGCAAAAAGATATATATATTCTTTTTCCTTCGAATCCTGAATGATATTAAATTCGGCGTTGACTTCTTTTATTCCCAACGCCCGGATATCCTGCGGGAGGTTATGATTGAAATCACTTAGGAAGGCATCTAAGTCCACCAAGGGTTCGTCGGTTAAAAACAGTTCAAAAGCCGCCTTCTGAGCCGATACCATGGCATCTGTTCTGCCGGCACCAAGAATTTTGAAGCTTTGATTATTCAGGATATACTTCAGGGTGCGTTCAATCATCAATTGAATGGTTTTCAACTGTGGTTGTTTTTGCCAGCCATGAAAACGGTATCCTAAGTATTGAATGCTAATAAGGTAATAATAGGTCTTTTTAAACATCGCGCATACAAAAAGCCCCGATTATACTATAATCAGGGCCTTTGGAAGTATCTATTGGTTTCCTAATATAATGGGCATCCCTGTTTCACCCGCCCCAATGACGATCACCTTACTATTTGGTGATTCGGCCAGTTTTAGCGTGGCTTCGATACCTTTATCCTGAAGAATTTTATCCGTTAAAGAAGCGCTTAGTATACGGTTAGCTTCTGCTTTTCCTTCTGCCTCAATAATTTGCTTTTGAGCTTCTTTGTCGGCTGTAACAAGTCGGAATTCATATTCCAGTGATTCCTGTTCCTGTTTTAATTTACGCTCAATGGCTTCTTTAATTGTTGGCGGCAAAGTCACATCTCTAATGAGTACTTCATCAAGCTGAATGTATTGATTCTCAACAATTTTTTTTGTCTCTTCAAAGATTTCAACCTGAATTGCATCCCGTTTACTAGAATACAATTGTTCAGGCGTATAGCGTCCAACCACACTTCTCGCAGCCGATCGAATTGTTGGTAAAATAATACGCTGTAAATAGTTTTCTCCAATCTCCTGGTGTAATTTTCCAAGGTCGTTCTGGCGCGGTTGAAACCAAGCCGAAGCATCCAATTGAATATCCAGTCCGTTTGAAGAAAGCACTTTCATCTTTTCAAATAATTCCTGGCGTCTCACTTCATAAATATGAACTGTATTCCAGGGAGCTACGATATGAAATCCTTCTCCCAGAGGTGGCTCGTCAGTAACGACTCCGCCTCCAAATGTTTTATATAATACGCCCGCCTGACCTGAATCTATGGTTACTGCAGATTTTCCAATTAATACTATTAAAACAATAATTGCAATTATGATCGGTATGCCGATCTTAGGTAATTTTTCCATTTTAGTATGAATATTTTAGTTAAATAAGTCCGTTATATTTTCGTGTAAACCACTCGATTGCAAGACTTAAGGCAATAAGAGCGAGTAAGTATTTAAAGTCGATCAAAGGTACGATATTTTTACTACTTTTTTGAATTGTAGCATAGCGAGAATCATTAATTAGATCAAAAGCAAGCGCTTCGGAATTATTAATGAAATAACTTTTCCCCTGACTGTCTGCAGCGATATTCTGAAGCTTTGAAACATTGGCGTTAAGAAACTGCTGTTCAACATTATAATCCAGGATTGTAAGCCCGCCCGACTGTGTAGCCTCACCATTATTGGCACGGACCGTAAAGGAATATTCTGCCGGATCTAATCCGCTTAAATCGACCTGATAATTATTTTGCCTAATAACAAATGGTAGAATAGTAGTTTTATCCGTGGCTTTATCCTTAAGGATAATTTCCAACAAGGCCTTATTATCGAACTCATAATTTTTATTGAAAAACTGAGCTGTTATGATAATATTTCCGTTTCCATTATAGAAGGATTCATAATTTAGATTTAAGCGACGACGTTGCTTATTTGAGGCCAGATATTGAACCAACTTTCCAATAAAATCATCGAATTGCTGAAACGATTTCGTATTAAGATAGCTTTGTGCCCGCCACTTCCATATATTTTCCCCAAGCAGTAATCCTTCTCGCCTATTATTTTCTTCAAAAGTTAAAAGCAAAGGCTCTTGAATGATGTTTCCATTAATTTGTTTGTACAACAGGGTTTCATATGGCACATTAAATGCTAAATCACCAAATTCAGATAGTAATGGTGGAAATGATGAAAAGTCAAGATCGTCGATGATGAAGGTGTTATAATTATTATTAAGATCTGGCTGATATTCTTCTGTTTGTGAGGTGATTTCCTGCCTATAATAGTTTTGAATATTATTAAGAAACCCCCATTGCGTTTGCGATCCTGCAATAATAAATTTATTGGCGCCTGTAATATTCATGTCCTCCATTACAGTTCGAAATGCCTGATTTGGTTGGTATAGAATTGCCAATTGATAGTTATCTTTTGTCCGTAAAAAAGTACCAGGTTTCAGAATAGAAACAGAGCGTTGTTCATTACTTTCAATGGCATTTTTTAATGCACCAAGATCGGGATGAGAAATATCGCTGACAATGGCAACATTTGTTTTTTGATCAATAACTTCAACCGCAAATGGTTTCGAGTTATTTACTGTGTTCTTTTCAGAATTTAAAGGGACTATCCTCGCAATATAAGAATTGACTCCAACCCTATTCGCCGGCAAGGTGAGGTTGATGCTTTGCGAATTATCTGTTTTTGAAAAATCAAGATTTTTACTATAGACCCTCGAGCTTCCTGAAGTAATGATCAATTGTGAATTCACATTTGCGTTACCGCTATAACTGACAAATATCTCAACCGGGAATCTATTCTTCAAATACGCATATTTGTTAACATTGAGTTGTTGAATTTTTAAATCGGAAAAAGTCGTTGTATCACCTAAAATAATTGGATAAATAGGCTGTTTATAATTGGAGGTTTGAAACTCATAATCGGTTCCAAAGGTCTGGTTGCCATCGGTTACAAGCACAATTGGCGCGATGGTATTTTTATAGATCTGATCCAGGCTCGAAAACACCTTACTGATATCGCTTTGAGTGTCACTAAAATTAACAGAGTCCAGTGATTTAATATCTTTTCCAAAACTGTAATATTCTATGTCAAAGGTGTTTGCCAAAGTTGAATTCTGCCTGATTGAATCCAAAAACTTTAGAGCGCTTTCATCCTGGTCCAAGTGTGAGATCGATTCTGAATTATCAATAGCTATGACCAAATTTGGTTTCTCATTGAAAATGGTCGTTTTTTCAAATTTCGGATTGATGATAAGCAGCAGAATGAAGAAATAGGTCAAAAACCTCAAAAAGCTCAAAACCAGATTAAGGCGACTTTTTTTTGATTTATAGAAATATTGAAACAGCGCCAAAACAAGAGCTGCCACACCGGAAAGTATGATATATAATACTACTGTAGAATCCAATAATCTATTTTCTTTTAATGAGTTCGAAGGACGTCATGAATCGTTTCAAATCGGAATTATCATCATTTGCTTTGAGCGTGATAACCTGAACAAAATACAGCCGATTATCCACCAAGATATTTTTTAAATTTACGATATACGCATCATTGTAAATACTGATTTTAGCATACCGCCCTCTGTAACCCTGAAATTTTATATGCTCCGAAGAAAGTAATTTTCCATTGATATTTTTTACTGCACCATCTACTGATCCATCCAACATCGAATTCTGTAAACCTTCATCAGAATAGCTCTCATTGGCCGGATAGGTTGTGTATGCCGACATGTAAACCAGGTTTTTTGAAGAGGCGTCTGTCGATAGATCAAGCATATAATAATCCATCGATAGATTACCCACTTCAGTGGGAACCTGCTGAGATTGCAATGCCGGTGTTTTTGGAAATTCAATGGAGTAACCATGTTCCAAATTACTCGTGGTCACCCAACTATCCTGTGCCGATAAGATACTGACGCAACATAGGGT
>JABDLA010000128.1 GCA_013001965.1 Flavobacteriaceae bacterium
GTCACCATATTTGTGATTATCGAGAGCAGCATAGACTACATTGGCGTCAAACAGATCGGCGCGAACATCGTTTACAAATGGTGTTGACGGTAAGCCTTTGATCGATCCTAAGGTAATTTTTCGCCAGGAACTGCCACCATTTTCAGTAACCTGAATGATACCATCGTCTGTCCCTGCATAAATGAGTCCTTCCTGTTGTGGCGATTCCGCCAGAGAAGTGATTGTATTGTAATTGGACATGGCACCTACATCCCAGGCATTGTCCCAGCTTTGTTGCTTGCCATACATAGGTAAGGAAATGCGATCCTGGTTTAAGGTAAGGTCTCTGGAAATTGCCGTCCAATCATCACCCCTGTTATCCGACTTCCAAACCCTTTGAGATGCGAAATAGAGCCGTGTTGGATTATGCGGACTTACCAGAATAGGTGCATCCCAGTTAAAGCGTTCATAGGGTTCGCCTTCCCCCGGTTGGGGTTGTATGGAAACAATCTCGCGCGTGGTCTGATCAATACGGAATAGCACACCTTGCTGAAACTCGCCATAAGTGATGGCAGGATTCCCCGGTTCGGTAGCTGATTGGTGCCCATCGGCACCTAAGGTTTTCCACCAATCGGCATTAGCAATGCCATCAGAACTTGTGGTTCTGGAAGGCCCGCCATGAGATCCGTTGTCCTGGGTTCCGCCATAGACGTTGTAAAAAGGTTCGGTATCATCGACCGCTACCTTATAATACTGAGTGATGGGTAAATTCCGAATGTATTTCCAACTCTTGGTATGATCAAAGGTCTCGTATAATCCGCCATCAGTTCCGAACAGCAAATAATTAGGGTCTGAAGATTTAAATGCCAATGCATGACTATCGACATGTTTGTTTCTCTCGTTCATTGTTTTGAAGGTCTTTCCATGATCATCAGAAATCAATACCCTGTTATTCATTAAATACAACATGCCATCGGTATGGGGTGATGTATATAGCTCTTGATAATAATGAGGACCGGTCCCTCCCGAAACGGCATCAGATTGTTTGGTCCAAGAAGCACCACGATCGGTAGACATAAAAATGCCTCCTTTTTTTCGGTCGAGTTCAATGGCCGCATAGATGACATCTGAATCGAAATGAGACATTGCTAATCCAATCTTTCCCAGATTTGATTTCGGTATTCCTTTGGTAAGCTTTGTCCAGCTTTCACCACCATCAAGACTCTTATGTAAACCTGATCCGGGGCCCCCACCTAAATAGGCGGCAACTGTTCGTTGTCTTTGCCATGTAGCGGCGTATAGCTCATCCGGGTTATCGGGATTGATCAATATATCGGTAGCGCCAACCCATTCGTCATCACCTAATGTTCGCTTCCAGGATGTCCCGCCATCGGTCGATTTGTAAATGCCGCGTTCGCCTCCTTTACTCCATAAGGGCCCTTGAGAGGCTGCCCAAATGATATCGGAATTCTCGGGATGAACGATAATTTTAGAGATGTGTTCAGAGTTTTTTAAACCCATATTCTTCCAGCTTTTACCGTCATCATAACTGACAAAGATGCCGTCGCCAAAAGCAACGTGCCGGCCTCCGACATTTTCACCTGTTCCCACCCATATCGTGTGCACATTATTCGGGTCGATAGTGACGCAACCAATAGAATAGGTACTTTCCTTATCAAATATAGGTTCCCATGTTGTGCCTGAATTTGTTGTTTTCCAAACGCCGCCTGAACCTACGGCCACAAACCATACATTTTCGTTTTCAGGATGAATGGCAATATCGGCAATTCTTCCTGAAGTCATGGCCGGGCCAATATTTCTAAAACTAAGTCCGCTAAAGGTTTCCGAGGTCATTTTCTGAGCCTTCATATCAGCAGTGCCAAAGCATATGAAAACAAACAGAATTACAATTTTGATTACTTTTTTCATTCGTATTAAATGGTTTTGATGGTTTTTAATTTGTATCTATTTTATATTGGAAGTTTAAATGTCATCAAAAACTTCCTGAAGGATTTCATTAACAAGTTCAAATCTTATGATTGGCTCTTTTTGTGAACGGCTTCGATTATTCGGCATAAGAATGGCTATAAAGAAAATAGTTTTTAGCATCAATTACAAATGGCCTGTCCCTGGTGTACGATGGTATAACCTTCACCAACAGAAAAGGAGCCATCAGCCAATTTATATACAGGCACAAAGTTCTGAGCTCCTGTAGAATTGACTGTATAAAATAGTCCTACAAGGCCATTTTGTTCGATAACTTTCCAGGTACCGAATTCCTGCCAATTATTGGTTTGATAGTTTCCCATGACCGTTTGCTTCGAACTTCGGCCATAAAGGCCATAACCTTGTGGGCAGTAATGAATTTCGAGGAAATAAAAAGTGCCATATATAGGACCTCCTTCACGGGATGTTATCAACATTTGTTGATTCATGAAAAAATTATTAACCTCATCTACCGTTGGGATCGATTGAGCATTCGAAAAAAATGAAATGCTTAATCCCACAATTAAAGCTAATGATTTAATGGACTTCATTAATTTATTGATTAGACTAATAGGTCAGGTCCTGCAGTAGTTATGAGTTGCCTGGAAAGATAAGCTTAAAGATAAAAAAATTATCGTCTATTAGGCCGTATTAATGCGCTTTAATACTACTCTTTAATAGATACAATATAACCGCTGAATGTAATACTGTCTCGCTTATTACTACTTATCGTAATCCTGGAAAACAATCCTTTGTGTAAAAAAATATCAAAAAAGAAGGTTTCCATTCTTGCTTTTACTTTGAATCTTATATTGATCGTACTTCTGTCATCGTCGAAATTCGCGACATAATCAATCATTTGATTATCAAACTCTATAGCTCCCGGATTGTAAATACCGGCAATTCTTACTCGTCCAAAAAAGGGGAAATAACCATCAGCCTGATTGCCATAGATATTAAAAAAAGCAAAACTATCGCGCATATCTATGCGTGTGCCAAACTGAGGTTGAACCCATAAAATATCAAAGTAATAGGTTTTTGATTCTACAATTTCCTTGGCAAGGTCATAATTTCTTTGGATCCGCTCTTTTCGAGGGATTTTCTCCGTTTTGGTCTGGCCATAA
>JABDLA010000019.1 GCA_013001965.1 Flavobacteriaceae bacterium
TAAGTCATGTACCCACACAGACCATGGGCGGAGGTATTACACTAAGCAATTTAAGCAGTGGTGTTTATATTGTAAGTGTGACCACAAACAATAACACGATCATCGATAAGAAGATTATCATTGATTAATGTTTTTATAACTAGGTAAAGAACCAAAACGAAAGTTTTGGTTTTTTTTTGCTTTATAATAAGGGGTTTAACGATTAATTCTTAATTTCGCAATCTTATAGGAATTGCCATTAAAATGAGTCAAAAATTTCCTGAATATAAAGGATTGAACCTGCCAGATGTAGCAGAAGAATTGCTTCAGTATTGGCAAGAGCATGATGTCTTTTCTAAAAGTGTGTCATCCAGGGAAGGTTGTCCGCCTTATGTATTTTATGAGGGGCCTCCATCAGCAAATGGATTACCAGGGATTCATCATGTTATGGCCCGGGCGATCAAGGATATTTTCTGTCGCTATAAAACTCAAAAAGGATTTCAAGTTAAACGTAAAGCAGGATGGGACACACATGGGCTTCCTATTGAATTGGGCGTTGAAAAGGAATTAGGCATCACCAAAGAAGATATTGGCACAAAAATTACTGTTGAAGAATACAATGCGGCATGTAAAAAAGCAGTGATGCGTTATACAGACATCTGGAACGACCTGACTCAAAAAATGGGCTATTGGGTTAATATGGACGATCCATATATCACCTACAAATCCAAATATATGGAGAGCGTATGGTGGTTATTGAAAGAGATATATGATAAAGATCTGCTCTATAAAGGCTATACAATTCAACCCTATTCTCCAAAAGCAGGGACCGGGTTGAGCTCTCATGAACTGAACCAACCGGGAACATATCAGGATATTACCGATACAACTGTTGTTGCACAATTCAAAACCAATGCAGATTCACTTCCTGATTTTTTAAGGGATGAAGGCGACGTTTATATTCTGGCATGGACGACCACACCATGGACGCTTCCAAGTAATACGGCTCTGACTGTTGGACTAAAAATTGATTATGTTTTAGTTGAAACCTATAATCAATATACGTTTCAGCCCATAAGTGTTATTTTGGCCAAAAACCTTGTGACAGCACAATTCGATAAAAAATTCAATCAGGTTGAATCTAAATCGGAATTATTGTCCTATTCCGCAGGCGATAATACCATTCCCTATCATATAGTAAAATCATTTAAAGGCGCGGAGCTCAAAGGAATTACATATGAGCAATTATTGCCTTATGCATTGCCAAATGATAATCCCGAAAATGCATTTAGAGTCATTTCAGGTGATTTCGTTACCACCGAAGATGGTACCGGAATCGTACATACTGCTCCAACCTTTGGTGCCGATGATGCCATGGTTGCCAAACAGGCGAAACCTGAAGTACCGCCTTTGTTGGTCAAAGATGAGAACAATAATTTGGTGCCGCTTGTTGATCTTCAGGGTCGTTTCCGACCGGAAATGGGAGAATTGGCCGGTAAATATGTTAAGAATGAATACTATGAACATGGTGAAGCCCCGGAGCGATCGGTTGATGTTGAATTGGCCATCAAACTGAAGGAGGAAAACAAGGCTTTCAAGGTTGAAAAATACAAACACAGTTACCCGAATTGCTGGCGAACAGATAAGCCCATCTTATACTATCCCTTAGACTCCTGGTTCATTAAAGCAACTGCGGTCAAAGATCGCATGTTCGCCTTAAACGAAACCATTAACTGGAAGCCAAAGTCAACCGGAGAGGGCCGCTTTGGCAATTGGTTGGCAAATGCAAACGACTGGAACCTGTCGCGGTCTCGTTTTTGGGGGATACCATTACCAATTTGGCGCACAGAAGATGGTCAGGAAACACTATGTATAGGCTCGGTTGAAGAGCTTAAAAAAGAAATAAAAAAGGCAATTGATGCAGGTTTTATGGACAAGGATATTTTTGAGGACTTCGAAGTCGGGAATTTGTCTGAAACCAATTATGATACAATCGACCTTCATAAAAATATAGTCGACAAGATCGTACTGCTATCCCCTTCAGGAAAGCAAATGCAGCGGGAGAATGATTTGATTGACGTTTGGTTCGACTCAGGGAGTATGCCCTATGCTCAGTGGCATTATCCCTTCGAGAATAAGAAACTTATTGATAATAATGAGGCCTTCCCGGCCGATTTTATCGCCGAAGGTGTTGATCAAACCCGGGGCTGGTTCTATACCCTACATGCTATTGGCACTATGGTATTTGACTCTGTGGCCTATAAAAATGTGGTTTCCAACGGATTGGTACTGGACAAGAATGGCCAGAAGATGTCAAAGCGTTTAGGCAACGCTGTTGATCCTTTCGAGACTCTCGCAACCTATGGTGCCGATGCGACGCGTTGGTATATGATCGCAAACGCAAATCCCTGGGATAATCTCAAGTTTGACAGCGATGGTATAGAAGAGGTCAAGAGAAAGTTTTTTGGCACGCTTTATAATACCTATGCTTTTTTTGCATTATACACCAATTTAGACCAGTTCGATTATTCCGAAGATAACATTCCAATACAGGAGCGCCCGGAAATAGATCGTTGGATACTGTCAGAATTACATACCCTCATTAAAAAGGTTGATGCTTTCTATGAGGATTATGAGCCCACTAAAGCCACTCGAGCCATCTCATTTTTCACTCAGGAATATTTGAGTAATTGGTTTGTAAGACTGAGCCGCAGACGATTTTGGAAAGGCGATTACCAGAAGGATAAGATATCAGCCTATCAAACTTTATATACCTGTATGGTAACCATTGCAAAGCTGGGTGCCCCTGTTGCTCCCTTCTTTATGGATAAGCTGTATTTGGATTTGGTAAAGGTGACAAAAAAGGAGCCTTATGAAAGTGTACACCTTGCTGAATTCCCAACATATGATGAGAGTTATATCGACAAGATTTTAGAAAGAAAAATGGAGAATGCTCAAACAATATCTTCACTAGTGCTCTCGTTAAGAGCTAAAGAAAAGATCAAAGTGCGCCAACCGCTCCAGAAAGTCATGATTCCGGTAGATTCAAAAATTCAGAAGGAGGAGATCTTGGCCGTTGCTGATTTGATCAAACATGAGGTCAATGTGAAGGATATTGAATTGCTTGAGGATGCTTCGGACATATTAGTCAAGCAAATTAAGCCAAATTTTAAGGTTTTAGGGCCACGATTTGGGAAGGATATGAAGCTTATTTCAAATAAAATAAATAACTTCACTTCCGATGAAATAAAAAAAATTGAGCAAAATGGGATTTTAGACGTTGAAATTAGCGGAAAAAATATTACTTTGGCGCTCGATGACGTTGAGATTAGCTCTCAAGACATTGAAGGTTGGCTTGTAGCCAATGAAGGCGCGTTAACTGTTGCGCTGGATGTAACCATCACTGAAGATTTACGTAGAGAAGGAATTGCGCGTGAGCTAGTAAATCGAATTCAAAATTTACGTAAAGATTCAGGATTTGCTGTAACTGACAGGATTGATGTCAAACTGCAGAAGGATGATAATATGGAAAAAGCAGTACATACAAATCTAGAGTATATAAAAACGGAAACATTAACCGAAGAATTGGAAATTATGGAACAGGTAAATAACGGTATAGATATTGCTTTTGACGATATCAGTACGAAATTATTTATTCAAAAACATTAGTATAATGGCAAAAGATAAAAAAAACCGATATTCTGATAAGGACTTGGAAAAGTTCAGAGTATTGATCCAGGAAAAAATCAACAAAGCGCAGCACGATTTAGAATTGATAAAAAGCGCATATATGAACGATCATAATAACGGTACAGAAGACACTTCGCCAACATTTAAAGCATTTGATGAAGGTAGTGCTGTTATGAGTAAGGAAGCAAATTCTCAATTAGCCATCCGACAGGAAAAATTTATTCGGGATCTTAAAAATGCGCTTATCCGAATTGAAAATAAAACCTATGGTGTATGCCGTATAACCGGTAAGTTGATCAATAAGAAACGTTTGCAACTGGTCCCTCACGCAACGCTGAGTATAGAGGCCAAAAATATGCAAAAATAGATCCGGATTACCCATTAAAAATAAACGTCTCTACATTATTATGTGAGGCGTTTTTTATTAAAGTCAAATTAGATGTCTCTTAAAAAGACCTTAGTACTCATTACTCTAATATTGGTTATTGATCAGGTGTTGAAAATTTACATCAAGACCCATTATACAATCCAGGAAAGCACACATGTATTTGGATGGTTTCAACTGCTTTTTGTTGAAAATGATGGTATGGCCTGGGGGGCAAAATTAAGTGATTTTCTGCCGTTTATATCTGATAGAACAGCCAAACTCATTCTGACTTTATTCCGAATAATTGCACTAACCGGTATTGGCTATTGGCTCTACAGCTCGATTTCTCATAAGCGATCGAGGATTTTAATTTTAGCACTGGCTTTAATATTTGCGGGAGCCCTGGGAAATATCATTGATTCCGTCTTCTATGGTGTAATTTTCAATGACAGTTATTCTCAAATCGCTACATTTATGCCTAAGGATGGCGGGTACGACAGTTTATTTTATGGCAAGGTTGTGGACATGCTCCATTTTCCAATTTGGAAAGGCTATCTGCCTGAATGGATTCCTTTTTATGGCGGTAAGTATTTTACGTTTTTTGAACCGGTATTTAACTTTGCCGATATGGCCATAAGCTCAGGAGTAGGCATGCTTATTTTTTTTAATAGACGGGCTTTTTCAAATCATTAATATCTAAATGCTATGATGAATACCTTTATGAAGCAAGCAATTCTTGAGGCCGAAAAAGGCCTTCGATCGGGTGGCATCCCAATAGGATCGGTTCTTGTTCGTCATGGAAAGATCGTTGGACGTGGCCATAACCGAAGAATTCAAAACGACAGCGCTATTTTACATGCTGAAATGGATGCCATCGAAAATTCAGGACGTCAAACAGCCGATTTTTATTCTGAATGCGAAATATATACTACCCTTTCGCCGTGTTCAATGTGTTCGGGCGCTATATTACTCTATGGAATTAAAAAAGTGATCATCGGGGAAAATGAAACTTTTGTTGGCGAAGAAGAGCTGTTGAGATCCAGAGGCGTAGATCTTGTAGTTCTTAATAATGCACAGTGTAAGACAATGATGGCAGGATTTATAAAAAATCACTACGACCTTTGGAACGAGGACATTGGTGAGGAATAGTAAGGAGCGAATGTCTTATAGTTTCAATGCTACCGTTTCAGTTTGGTGGTTATATGAAATATGGCATCGCCCTGATAGATGATAGGTGACTCATTGACATTAAAAATGTAGCCATTATTTGGTGCTTTAATGAAATGATGAAATTTTCCATAAGGATCCGTAATGTGGCCGATAACTTCATCTTTTTTCACCTTTTGATTGATCTTTACCGAAGCGCGAAACATCCCCGAATAATTGGCTCTTATCCATTTACTGTCGGAAATAAAAACGCATTTCTTCTTCGGTTTTGAGACCTTGAATTTATTTGGAAGCATTCCGTAATGATGCAAAATTCGTTTGGCACCGTTAACACCAGTATTGGTAACTGTTGTGTCAATATGAAAGGATTTTCCGCCTTCAAAAAGTAAGATAGGCACCCCTAATTTATAGCAAGTATTTCGAAAGGACTTGCTCAGGTTTTTCGAATACAAAACAAATGGTGCTCCGAAGATGGTCGCTAATTTGCTAAGTTTAGGATCTCCCTTAATAATTCGAATTTGAGCCGAATTAAAACGATCTGAACCTCCAGTATGGAAATCCAGGATGAGGTCGGCATGAGGCACGATTTCTGAAATTAATTTATGAGCCACACGACTGGCCAGTGACCCGCTTTTTCCGCCAGGAAAAACTCGATTGAGATCTCTGCCATCGGGAAACTCCCTGTCCATATGAATAAATCCGAATACATTGATAACAGGAATACAAATAATAGTACCTTTCTTGGGTTTGTTCATCCCCTTCGCAATGATCTGTCGTACAACTTCGACACCATTAACTTCATCACCATGAATGCCTGCAGTGATGAGAATTGTTGGTCCGGGAATTTTAGATCGCTCAATGATAACAGGCACATCAATGGTATTTTGTGTGTGCAGTTTCGCAACATTGAAGCTCACCTCTTTGCTTTCGCCCAAACCTACACTTTCACCTAAAATATCTAATATTTTCTTTTGACTCATTTATTTTCGGTTTCGTTCAATGAATGTAATAATAGCCTTCGCAATGTTCTTTTCTGTCGCTTTCTCTATTCCTTCCAGTCCCGGTGTAGAATTGGCCTCAAGTAACAACGGGCCTCGTTCTGATTGTAACATATCCACACCGCAAACAGGAAGTTTTAATGCTCTGGAAGCTCTCATGGCCAGGCGTAATTCCTGATCGCTTAATTTAATTATTTTTGCTGAACCACCCCGATGCAAATTCGATCTGAATTCCCCCTTTTTGCCTTGCCGCTTCATCGCTCCGACAACGTGGCCGTCAACTATTAATACACGGAGATCGGCACCCTTGGCTTCCGAAATATATTCCTGTACAATCACCCGGGCCTGCAGACCATTAAACGCTTCCAAAACAGATTCGGCTGCGTTTTTTGATTCGGCCAAAACCACGCCAAGTCCTTGAGTACCTTCCAGTAATTTAATTACAACGGGAGTCCCGCCAACATGGCTGATAACCTCTTCAACATCTCGGGAATAATTAGTAAAAACTGTTTTTGGCATCCCGATACCTGCCTTACTCAGGCGTTGAAAGCTGCGTAATTTATCTCGAGATTGAAGAATAGCATCGGAAGTGGCTGTGGTGAATACATTCATCATTTCAAATTGTCGTACAACGGCACATCCGAAAAAGGTTATTGAAGCACCAATTCTTGGTATGATTGCATCTACATAATCTAAATAACGATCTTTGAAATAAATGGTTGGTTTTTCTTTTTCAATGATGATATCGCATCTTAAAGGATCAATAATTTCTATATCATGACCGCGATTTTCCCCTTCTTTAAGAAGTCTTTTCGTTGAATATAAATTTGCATTTCTGCTAAGGATTACAATATTCATGATTTGCTTTGCTTAAATGAAACATGCTCAAGGTCAACATCGACAAGAAACTTCTTGCTTAAAAATTGTCGGCCAATGAGTACCGGAAACCGCATATCGTCCCGGGTACTTAATGTAAGGTTTATTTTATATGTTTTTCCAAAGAAGATTACTTCAGATTTAATTTTAAACCTGTTTTCTTTAAATCCATTACTGCTTTTTACATCAGTTCTGGAATAGTCCTTGAAAACAACTTCTTCATCATTAAAATTGGGATGATCGATGCTATAAAATATACATTTTAATACGCCTTTTGATTCTTTTATACTTGAACAATGAATAGCCGATGTGAAGGCACCGGTATCTATTTTAACAGGAATTTGGAACAGTTTTAATTTCGGAAAGTCAACTGTATCAACGCGACCAACAATCTTTTTAGACATATAAATTTTAATAGGGTTCAAGGTAATAAATAAATCGAAACACAAACTTTTTTTTCATAATGTTAATCGTGTTTAGAAATGGAAATCACGACTGAGAAAAGATAAAAATAATTACCTTTGGATTATGCATAAACCGCCTTTAAGCATACAACTTAAAACACTTCCAAATTTACCAGGGGTCTACCAGTTTTATGATGCCAATGGGAAGATCATTTATGTGGGAAAGGCCAAGAATTTGAAAAAGCGCGTTAGCTCCTATTTCAATAAGATCCATGAAAACGGTAAAACAAAGGTACTGGTCAAAAAAATTGATAGTATCAAGCATATTGTTGTAGCCACGGAAACCGATGCCTTATTGCTAGAAAATAATCTCATTAAAAAATATCAGCCACGTTATAATGTGTTGTTGAAAGATGATAAATCCTATCCCTGGATTTGTATTAAAAAAGAACGATTTCCCAGGGTATTTCAAACCCGCCGTATGATCAAAGATGGTAGTTTGTACTTTGGCCCATATACCAGCGGCAGGACAGTTCATACCTTACTGGATCTCATCAGAGGGCTTTATCCGTTGCGTAGCTGCAACTATGATCTGGCTCCTGAAAAAGTAGAGGCTGGAAAATACAAAGTATGTTTAGAATACCACTTAGGAAACTGTAAGGGTGGCTGCGAAGGCCATGAAACCGAAGAAGAATATGACCAGAATATCAAAGCTATTCGAGAAATCTTAAAAGGAAATTTTAAGGATTCATTGAACCGCTTTAAAGAACAAATGAAAAGCTTATCTGAGAACATGCAATTTGAAGAGGCGCAAAAGGTTAAAGAAAAACTTGAAATACTTGAAAATTATCAGTCAAAGTCAACCATTGTAAATCCGAAAATCAGCAATGTCGATGTCTTTTCAATCGTTAGTGATGAAAGTTATGCCTATGTCAATTTTCTTCAATTATCATACGGATCGATCATTCGCTCACATACTATGGAGATGAAAAAAAAATTGGAGGAAACCGATGAAAAATTGCTTGAATTGGCTATAATCGAGATCAGACAGCGTTTTGATTCGAATTCAAAAGAGATTTATTTACCCTTCAAATTGGATTTTGGATCTGATATCAAGGTGACAATCCCCAAATTGGGCGATAAAAAACGCATCCTTGAACTGTCCTTGCGAAATGCAAAATACTACCGACTGGAACAATTGAAGCAAATTAAAATTGTAGACCCTGACCGGCATGTTAACCGCATTATGGCACAAATGAAGGCCGATCTCCGCTTGAGTGAAGAACCGCGCCATATAGAATGCTTTGATAATTCAAACATTCAAGGATCGCATCCTGTGGCGGCCTGCGTTGTTTTTAAAGACGCGAAGCCCAGCAAGAAGGATTACAGGCATTTCAATATCAAAACCGTTGAAGGCCCTGATGATTATGCATCGATGGAGGAAGTGGTCTATAGGCGCTATAAACGGCTTTTGGATGAAGATCAACCATTGCCACAGCTAATTGTTATTGATGGCGGAAAGGGGCAGTTATCTTCAGCGGTAAAGAGCCTGGAAGTTTTGGGGTTAAGAGGGAAAATTGCTATTGTTGGAATTGCAAAGCGTCTGGAAGAATTGTTTTACCCAAATGATCCAATTCCTTTATATTTAGACAAAAAAAGCGAAA
>JABDLA010000024.1 GCA_013001965.1 Flavobacteriaceae bacterium
ATTGAATCCTGGAAGATCATTCATTAAACTTAAGATGAGGTCCCTACGCGATTTAAATTCATCGACCATAAACCGGATCTTTGATGGATCTGCTTCCATTGCGGTTATAACGGCTCTTTGGGCAATACAATTAGCACCACTGGTCACCTGTCCCTGCATCTTATTGCAAGCTCTGGCTATCCAATCGGGAGCTCCAATAAATCCGATCCGCCAACCTGTCATGGCAAATGCTTTCGAGACCCCATTTACGGTAACGGTCCGGTTATACATATCATCAAAGCCAGCCATACTTACATGGCCACCAACAAAATTGATATGCTCATAAATTTCATCAGAAACGACATAGATATCAGGATACTTCTGTAGGACGTCGGCCAAGGCTCTTAATTCCTCTTTGCTATATATGGAGCCACTGGGATTACAAGGGGAACTAAACCATAGCATCTTGGTTTTGGGTGTAATGGCAGCCTCAAGCTGTTCGGCAGTCATTTTAAAATCGGTCGCGATCGTCGTTTTTACTTCAACCGGAACACCCTGCGCGAGTTTCACAATTTCGGCATAACTGACCCAATACGGACAAGGTAAAATGACTTCATCGCCGGCATTTAGAATGACCAAGGCCACATTGGCTAAAGATTGTTTAGCACCCGTCGATACTACGATCTGTGGCAAGGTGTAGTTTAAATTGTTATCACGCTTGAATTTATGGATAATAGCTTCTTTAAGCTCAACATAGCCATCAACCGGTGTGTAGGAATTGTAATTATCATGAATGGCCTGAATGGCGGCCTCTTTAATGAAATCAGGTGTATTGAAATCGGGTTCTCCAAGACTTAATCCAATAATATCTTTTCCTTCAGCTCTAAGTTCTCTTGCTTTAGCGGCCATCGCCAAGGTTTGCGAGGTTGATAGACTGTTTATTCTATCAGAAAGTTGGTTCATTTAATACTAATTTAAGCAGGCATAACGGGTTTCATTCCCATTTCGCGTAAATATCTAAAATGTGCAATAATAGCTTGTCTCGTACTTTTATACTCCTTATACGGAAGATTAAACTCTTTGGCCGTTTGCTTTACGATCTTAGAGATTTTAGTATAATGAATATGACTAATGTGTGGAAAAATATGGTGTTCAACCTGATGGTTCAAGCCTCCCGTAAACCAATTTACGATTCTATTTTTTGTAGAGAAATTTACTGTGGTCTTCAATTGATGGATAGCCCAGGAATTTTTCATTGTGCCATTATTTTCAGGTAAAGGCATTTCGGCTTCATCCATCACATGCGCTAATTGAAAAACAATACTAAGAATAACCCCTGCCGTATAGTGCATCACAAAAAAGCCTAATAATATTTTCCACCAGACAATGTCAAGGATTAGCATTGGAATTACGATCCAGATACATACATAAATGATCTTTGAAATCACAAGTTTGCTCCAATTAGCAACCGGATTAGGAAATTTTCCATAAGACAACTTGCGCTTCATATAACGTCGCATTTGTTGAAAATCGGTGGTTATCGCCCAATTGATGGTCAATAATCCATAAAGGAATATTGAATAATAATGTTGAAATCTGTGATGCCATTGCCATTCGGAATGTCTTGAAAACCTCAAAATGCGACCGGCTTCCAGATCCTCATCATGCCCGTGAATATTCGTATAAGTATGATGTAAAACATTATGCTGAACCTTCCAGTTGTAGGCATTTCCTGCTAAAATGTAAATGCTGCTCCCCATGAGCCTGTTGATCCATGATTTATTTGAATATGAACCATGATTTCCATCATGCATGACATTCATCCCAACACCAGCCATTCCAATGCCCATGACAATGGTTAGGATCAATTGGAACCACCCGGGTAAATCTAATGTAAGAATCAGAAAATAGGGTGTTAAGAAAATAGAGAACATTACGACGGTTTTTACCCATAATTTCCAGTTCCCTGTGCGTTTCAGGTTATTTTCCTTAAAATAACTATTCACGCGTTTATTTAAAGTTCTAAAGAATTTTACCGAATCTGTTCTTGAAAAAGACAAAGTTTGACTAGCCATAACACCAATTAAGCTTTAGGGATGATTTCTTTGATTAGCGTCAAATATATGTAATTATTGCTATGGTAAATTAATTTTAGGCGAAAATTAACGAATTAATTATACAAATAAAATAGTTTATTTTTGTCAAAATTTCGGACAATGACCCTGATCAAGACCTATTTTCCAGAGCTGACCAGTTCTCAAATTCAACAATTTGAAGCACTACCAGCGCTTTATAAGGACTGGAATTCAAAGATCAATGTCATATCGCGCAAAGATATTGACGAATTATATTTACGACATATATTACATTCATTGAGTATTGCGAAAATCATTCAGTTCAAAACAGGTTCGAAAATTCTGGATGTTGGGACCGGTGGTGGATTTCCGGGGATTCCATTGGCGATTTTATTTCCTGAGACTTCATTTCATCTGGTCGATAGTATCGGCAAAAAATTGAAGGTCATCGATGCGGTTTCATCGGAGATAGGACTACAGAACGTAAAAACTTTCCATGCCAGGGTGGAAGATATTGAAGATCAATACGATTTTATTGTAAGCCGTGCCGTGACCAGGATGCCTGAATTTGTTCAATGGGTTAAGGGCAAAACTTTATCATTAGATCGTCATCAGCTTAAAAACGGTATTCTCTATTTAAAGGGAGGTGACTTAGCGGAAGAACTTAATGGTTTTCCGGATGCGAAGATCTTTAACATTTCCGAAGTCTTCAAAGAAGAATTCTTTCTTACTAAAAAAGTCGTTTATATAGAACTTTAGCTTATTCATAGTGAAGGCGATAATCCATATTGTCGAAAATGACCATTTAATAGAATATGAATGTACCTAAGCCAATTGCAATGGCGAGACCATAAATGATCCTATTCATCTTTATAATTTATGCAAAAGGCAAGCTAATTTTTTTAGGGTATAAAGTATAAACGACTTTATTCAATTATAACTTTAGTACTGAACACACCTTTGCTGCTTGTAAGCTTAACAATATACAATCCACTCTTTAAGTTCACAGGAATATTTATTCTTTGCGAAGTTTGACCAAGATCCAAATCATAGACCAATCGTCCGGAAAGATCATACATTTTTATTTTAGCGTCCTGTAATCCAGTACTTGTTAAAATGGTCAACTCATTCTGAATAGGATTTTTCTCCAATCGAATAGAGCTTATCTCAACGTCATCAAGATCCAAGGTGCCTGCATTGATCTCAGTTAATGCAAAGATCACATTAGCCTCGGTCAACTCTACATGGCCCTCATTATCATCAGGCATATGCCAGTTAACAAATGGTGTGCTATTAAGAACATCACGCTGAGGTGGTGCTTCGCTTGGTGGCATTCCCATACCAATATCTATATCATGAAACCAGTCTATTTCCCCATTGGGTGTAATTTCCAAGGCCATCGCACTTAACGAAGGAATGAAATTAAAATAATCGGCTTTTAATGCTGCCAGAAAATCTGTAATTAATCCGGGTGGCGGCGGATCTCCGCCTAATCCACCAAGGTCAAACAAGCCACCTGATCCGGCATCAACGCCGTCAGAATAGGAAAATGCCTGGGCATTGGCAGTACCTACAATAAGGGGTGAACCGAATAAAGTAATAACGACCGAACTCACTAACTGGCTTCCACTAGTGGATGCCGGTGTATAGTTTACGTCCAAAACAGCTTGTGTGAACAAAGCAACATCAAAAGTACCGCCATCAGTACTATCCATTAATGTGAACCCGGGAAGAACATTGCCGCCCATCCTGTCCTGAAAAGGGTTGCCTATACCGCTGCCATTAATTATAGATACATTTCTAACGGTTTGGGGAAAGCCGTTGGCTGTAAGCGAATTTATATTCGCATCAAATATGGCCTTCCAGGGATGTGCCAAAGGAAGCAATAAGGTCGGATCGAATTCTACTGTACTTCCGCCCATAAAATGAGATTCCATATGGTCAATCAGCATTTGTCGTGCGGCAGCCGATTTCAACATGCCATTAACAAGAGCTTGTAATTCAACAACATTATTTGCACCCAAACCGAAGGCCAGGAAATTTAGTTGATGTTGAACCCCAATGGGAACATTAGCACCGCGATGCGGTGAATCAAAAGAAATGAAAAGACGCGTATCATGATCCAGGGTTTGATCTTCCATATAATTCAAGGCGTATCTGCTAATCAAACCACCCATACTAGGGCCAATGATCACATTTTGTTCACTTCCGGTTTTATTGGTATTAATTGTATTTATCAGATCGACCAAAAGCATAGCATTGCGCTCAATAAAATCGGCACCTCCGTCAATAACCGCCATATCAGCCATCCGCGTATATACCGGGAAATTAAGAATGACAACATCGAAGCCCTGGCTTCGTACTAAATCGGCCAAATTTTGAGATCCCATAGAATCCGTAAAATCAAGCAAGGAGTATAAACCGGCAATAGTTCTTCCGTCACCGGGGTCGAAACCATCAACGAGAATAATTGGTTTATCAAGAACACCATCAACCGTATCTAAAAAGATCTGATATTCACCTTCACCGGGATAATTCACAGGCTCACCATAGGCCGAAAGATCGGGAGTTATTGTTGAGGTGAAAGGAATAACCGATCCGGTTGCGTTTCTATTTTGCTGTTCTGCACTATTTGGTTTGGCATAAATAGATGAATAAGAATAAAGTCTTTCACCGGAATCGAAAGTGACTTCAAATGCCATGTTTTTTAACCCTTCCTCCAAATAGCTGATCTGAATTTGACCACCCGGACTCAGCTGTTGGAACCCAAAGCCATCGCCAAAATCAATTCTTATGCTAGATATTAGCGCATTAGTTGTGTTCAACACATATTCATGTGGCAAGCTGAAGGTTGGTGATAGTCCAACTGTCTTCGAATTAAACGGAGCTGCGATCAATTTACGGTTGACTTCGAAAATTGAAGCTGTTGAATTTGCCGATTTAATGAATTGATTGTTTATAAATTGCACATCGTTATTGGCGATCGCATCGTCAGCAAGGACATCGAATTCAGTAAAGACGATTCCAATTGGAAGAACTTTCGAGAAATAGGATTCTTTTTGAGCCTCTAATAATTGATGATATTCTAAAAACCTTTTTTGAGTATCGGCTGCTGCTAATTCATTATAGGCCTGAAAAAAGCCATTGGTATCAAAGGTTGATTTTGAATCATTGGTAATTTCAGAAAAGCTAAGAAACTGGTTGAATAAAATGGACGTTTGCATACCTGAACGGTCCAGTTTATCAAATAACATTTGATTGTCGTTCTGTGCAAAAATTAGAATAGGAAAGAGGAAAAAAAGAACAAAGTATTTTTTTAACATGACTTTAATTAAATGATGATTAATAGCAGTAGAAAGATACAAAAAACCCTCAAATTAGAATTTGAGGGTCTTTAATATTTTAAACTTTAACCTTATTCCCCAAGGAATGGATATCTGTAATCACTCGGACTCACAAAAGTCTCTTTTATAGTTCGATTGGATACCCATCGTAATAAATTCCATACCGAACCGGCTTTATCATTAGTTCCGGAACCCCTAGCACCGCCAAATGGTTGCTGTCCAACAACCGCTCCGGTTGGCTTATCATTGATATAAAAATTCCCTGCTGAATTTTCCAAGGCATTAGTGGCGATATCAATTATATATCGATCGCCGCTAAAAATTGCACCCGTAAGTGCATATTCTGATGTATCATCTAATATTTCCAATGATTTTTCCCATTCTTTATCTTCATATACATATATAGTTAAAACAGGTCCAAACAATTCGGTACACATCGTTGAATATTTCGGATTAGTCGTTAAAATAACAGTTGGTTCGATAAAATACCCAATTGAATTATCATAATTTCCACCTGCTATGACTTCTGCATCAGGATCTTTTTTAGCTTGTTCAATATAACTCGAAAGCTTATCAAATGCTCTATTATCAATGACGGCATTTATGAAGTTTGATGTGTCTTCAGGACTACCCATTTTCATTGATTTTAAGTCGTCCAGTAAAAATGACTTCACATCTTCCCATTTGCTTTTTGGAATATATGCTCTTGAAGCTGCAGAACATTTCTGGCCTTGATATTCGAATGCACCTCGCGATAATGCAGTTGCTACCTGCTTAGCATCGGCACTGGCGTGCATCCAAATGAAATCTTTACCACCGGTTTCACCAACAATTCTAGGATAGGATATATATTTTCCTTGATTTACATTTCTTCCAATCTGTTCCCAAAAACTATTAAATACGCCTGTAGATCCTGTAAAATGAATTCCTGTAAAATGTTTGCTGTCTAATAAAACTTCAGTAATCATTGCCGAATTCCCAGTAACCATATTAATAACGCCATCAGGTAAGCCAGCTTCTTTAAAAAGTTCCATAATAATTTGAGCAGAATACACTTGAGTTCTGGCTGGTTTCCAGACGACTACATTGCCCATCATAGCTGGGGCGGCCGGCAAATTACCTGCAATCGAAGTAAAATTAAAGGGTGTTATGGCATATACGAATCCTTCAAGAGCTCTATATTCCATACGATTCCAAATCCCGGGAGCAGATTGTGGTTGATTACTGTAAATCTCAGTCATGAATTCAACATTAAATCTAAAAAAATCAATCATCTCACAGGCTGCATCTATTTCAGCTTGAAACACATTCTTGGATTGACCGATCATCGTTGCGGCATTCATTTTTGCTCTATACGGGCCAGCTAATAATTCGGCCGCCTTTAAAAAAATTGCGGCACGATCTTGCCATGGTGTAGACGCCCATTTTTTTCGAGCCTCTAAAGCAGTTGAAACTGCTTCCTCGATATGTTTTTTTTCTGCTGTATGAAAATGACCAACCGTATGCTTATGATCATGTGGAGGATGGATGGAAACAGTAGTTCCTGTTCTGATTTCTTTCCCATTTATATGAAATGGAATATCTACAACTTCGTTGTACATTTTTTTATAGGTAGCTAACAATTCAGCCCGTTCAGGACTGTTTAAGCTATATGATTTTACAGGCTCGTTAACCGCTTTAGGGACATTATAAAATCCTGACGCCATTTTTTATTATGATTTATATGGTTATGAAAATAGAAATGCAAAGTTACACTTTTTTTGATGATTTTTTGAATTTGAAAATGATCTGAAAGCAGTACAGGATATTGACAAAATTTTGTAAGTTGTAATTCGAAATTTAGACTATTGCAGTTATGTGCACGGTAACTTTTGTTCCATTAAATGAAACCAATTTCGTTCTGACCTCCAATCGTGATGAGGCTCCGAACCGCTTGTCTTTAGCTCCTGATTTTGATGAAATTAATCAGGTTAAGATCCTATATCCAAAAGATGAAATAAGCGGAGGAACATGGATTGGTGCCAGTGAAAAAAATCGTGTGCTTTGTATCTTGAATGGTGGTTTCGGATGGCACGAGCGTCAAGTGAAATATCGCCACAGTCGTGGTATAATTGTCAAGGATCTGCTGGTTAGTGAAAATTTACAAAAATCGGTGTCTCGTTATGATCTGGAACGTATTGAACCTTTCACATTGGTTATGGTAGATTGGATCGATTCTTTGCGTTGCTATGAATTGATCTGGGACGGCATCGCAAAACATTTTAATGAATTAGCCGTTGAGCCAATGATTTGGTCGTCTTCAACCCTGTATACCGAAGCCATGAAAAATGAACGTGTTCAATGGTTCGACGCGTTCAAGAAGGAACAAGATCTTACACCAGCCACACTTTTAAATTTTCATAAGGTGGCCGGCAAGGGAAATCTGGATTATGGTATCATTATGGACAGAGGCTTTGTTAAGACGACAAGCATCACTCAAATTCGTAAAGAATATAATAAGCTTGACATGCATTTTTTTGATTTGGTAAATGCAAAAGATTCATCAACAACATTGACCACATTACAACTTTTGAATGAATAATACCGGAATCATTTTAACCTTGGCCTATCCTGAGACCATCGTGAAAGTTTCTGATGAATGGTTCGCACCATATTTGTGGTATGTTGGTATTGGAAAAAAAAACTACGTCAGGGCAGGGCATGCCGCTGTCGTGCTCATTGAAAAAGCAACAGGAAATCTCTCCTATCATGATTTTGGCCGTTATGTTACCCCATTTGCTCATGGCCGCGTTCGAGGGAAGGACACCGATCATGAACTTGATTTTCCTTTACATGCCGAGTTCGAGAATAGAGAAATAAAGAACTTGAATGACATTTTGATATTTCTGGCAACGCACCCTAAATTAACTCATGGCGAGGGAAAAATGATTGCATCAGTTTGTGATGAGATCGATTTTGAAAAGGCCCAATCTTATATCAAAAAAATGGAAAGCAGGGACTTCATTCGTTATGCGGTATTTAAAAATGAAGCCACCAATTGCTCCCGTTTTGTTACCCAAACCCTGATAGCATCAGTAAATAATGAACAGATAAAAAATAGATTGATTCGATCCACTCGTTTTACGCCGAGTACCGTTGGAAATGTGATAATTGCAGACAACAAGAATAAGATATACGAGATTTCAGAAGAAGGTAAATTCCATGATTTTTCGTCCTCAATTCGAAGAGAAAACATCAGGTGTTTTCTAGATCGATTAAAAGTCCACAAGCCCAATGATATAGGTACGCTTCATCCTAAAACTGTTGAAGGCGTGAGTTCACATGCGCAATGGCTTGGCGGTACAGGTGCGGGTGCATGGTTTGAATTATATACAACCGAGACGCGGCATTTGTATCGATATAAGCGTATTTCTGCCTATGGGAATATCGATGTCAATGGGATTTATATGCTTGAGGATCTCAGTTTTAATTATAATGATGACTACATCTTTGTACATTATTCCAATTGCAAATTTTTTCACATCAAACAAGGGGAAAAAATATATCGATTCGATCTAACAAAAAAGCTTAGTTAAGTGCGAAGGGTGCACTTAATTTAAAGGTTGGAATAACCACTCTGAATTTTCTGGTGTTTGTAAAATTAACCATATTGTAATGGCCCTGCATCGCACCGAAGGGAGAGGTTAATAAGCATCCGGAATTATACGTATGTGATTCTCCGGGTTTAAGGACCGGCTTTTTCCCAATAACACCCTCACCATCAACAACCTCAACATTATTCAATGCATCTAATATTCGCCAATGCCTGGTGTTTAACTGTACGGAATCCTTACTTTGATTTTCAATGGTAACCTTATAACCAAAAGCAAAGTGCACTTTATAATTTTTATAAAAAGTGCCTTCAAAATTAGTTTCGACAGATATCTTAATCCCCCTGGTTACTTGTTGTACCATACTAACGTTTAGTGTTTACTCTCATTTAAAAGTACACAAAAATACTAAAATTATGACTGTTAGTGTTTGAAAATTAAAAAATCTAATAGAATTTTAACAAATTAGCTAAGTTAGTTGGATATATTTAATGAACTTCCCTCTCCAAATCCAATTATTTTGTCATAGCGTCCTCCAAGATCTCTATAGTAGACAAGGACCTTATAATTATTCTCCGTCATATCGAAGTTTCCACTGATCGCACCTTCTTCCAATTCACCATTGGCATTTAAAATCACGTATTTATAGTTGTAAAATCCCTGCTTTAATTTCATGGCTAATTCATAATATCCCGACTCCTGACTAAAGCTCATTTTATTCGTTTCAGTCAGTGCATAGTTGTTAAAATTTCCGTAGACATAAATGTCTTCACCAAATAATTCCGGATGCAAAAGCGAAAAGTGAATTGTAGTATAATCGGCTTCAATATCAACATCTTCGCGATCTAAGGCCGTAATTAGATAATTTCCATTGATATCCGGATTGTAGGTATAGGGACGATCAGCCCTGACAATGTCGGTGAAAAGATAGCTGTGATAAACCTCTTTAAGATCGATGAACTGAACGCCAACATTCGCGCCGCGAACATCCTTATTTTCAAAGTACAAATACTCATTTCCTCCCCAGAAACTAGATTCAGAATCATATCTGTAAACCAATTGATTTCCAATGGTATATTGTGGTTTTAATCCCGAAATAGCCGTATTTAAATTGTTGTTCTGAATGATGACCGTTTTAACGGTGCGATCGGGGTTATTAAAAAGCATATTCGGCGAATTAATAACAAAATCAACCGACTGTTTTTGACTGATATATTTAACATCCCTTGATCGCTTAAGAGATATTCCAACGGTTGCGAGATCTTCATAGACCATAAACTTCCGACTAAACATAAGCTCACCATCCTCACTAAATATTTTGATCATGTAATTGCCACTCTTCCGAAGACGAGTTTGTGAATTTGGAATTTGTAAACGGTAATGGCTATAGATCTGATACGTATTAAACGAATTTTCATAGTCGGTGATCCGCTGATTATCAAAACCATGCAAATATTCAGATTTCATCAATCTTGAAGGCGTCCAGTCGTAATCAAAATGCTCAATAACATAATAGAAGTCATCCTCCTGGCCATTTAAAACATCAAATTCAACGATGAGGCGCTCATTTAATTTCAAAATGGGCAACTGGCTTTCATTTGTATTACTCTTGAACGTAATGGTCTTAATATAATCAGGTTCCACGGCCTCGCTTTCCACCTGGGCGAAGGTGAAAATTACGGACAACATCAAACCAAAAAAAACTAATTTTCTCATCTTCCTTAAATCGCTGTGCGGTAAAGATAAACAAATTTTATGCCTAAAATTTTCAACTAAAATTGCATCAGAAAATTATGCTTATTTTATTATGAAATCTGGGTTTTAAATTCGTAAATTTGCACGGATTTTTAGACAAATAATTTCAATTTCAAAATATATGTCAAACGACATTCGAATTAAAAAAGGTCTGAACATAAAACTTAAAGGTGAAGCTGATAAATCTATTGAACAAGCAATAATCAGCAACTACTGCACCATTAGACCTGAAGATTTTCACGGCGTCATTCCAAAACTTGTGGCTAAAGAAGGATCGAGAGTAAAAGCGGGCGAAACTTTATTCTATGATAAAGCCAATGAAAATATCAAATTTGTTTCTCCAGTTGCCGGGGAGGTCATCGAAGTGCTTCGCGGACCCAAACGACGCATTGATGCGATAAAGCTTCAAGCCGAAAAAGATGGAGCCCATGTTGACCATGGAAAATTTGATTTGAATGCATCAAATGCCGAAGCGATCAAATCGCATTTAATGGCTTCAGGATGCTGGCCGTTTATCAAACAACGCCCATATGATATCATTGCTGATCCGGAAAAAACACCCAAAGCGATCTTTGTTTCTGCTTATGCTACCGCTCCCTTGGTAGCTGACCTGGATTTTACGCTGCAAGGAAAAGAAAATGAGCTGCAAGCAGCATTAACCGCCTTAGGCAAATTGACCGAAGGACAGTTGCATGTATCCATTGGAAAAAATAGCAATTCCCCCTTTTCGGGATTGAATGGAATTACGCTTCATAGAGTTTCAGGACCGCATCCTTCAGGTAACGTCGGGACGCAGATCAATAAGATCGATCCTGTAAACAAAGGGGAAACCGTCTGGACAGTTAATCCTCAGGACCTTGTCATCATTGGCGAATTGCTGCTGACCGGGAAATTTAATGCCGAGCGTATCGTTGCTTTAGCCGGATCTTCAGTAAAAAAACCAAGGTATTTCAAAACCATAATTGGCGCAGAAGTGGCGACTATGGTCTATGATCATGGCGTTGAAAAAGAAGGTAACGATCGCATAATTTCTGGAAGTGTATTATCTGGAAAGCATGTTCATCCTGATGGAAGTTTAGATTATTACAGCAATACGCTGACGGTAATTCCGGAAGGCGATGATTATGAGCTGTTTGGATGGAACAAACCCATCTTCAATAAGATTTCGACCTCAAGAGCCTTCACTTTTTCCTGGCTGAACCCAAAGAAAAAATACGACCTCAATACCAACACCAACGGCGAGCATCGTGCCTTTGTGACAACAGGTACTTATGAGGAGGTTTTCCCGCTTGATATTTATCCAATGCAAATATTGAAAGCTTGTATGTATAATGATCTTGATGAGATGGAGGCCTTGGGTATGTATGAAGTTGCTCCGGAAGATTTCGCACTTACAGAATTTGTGTGTGTTTCAAAACAGCCACACCAAAAGATCATAAGAGACGGATTGGATTTAATGATCAAAGAAATAGGATAAGGATACATTTAACGACCTAAAATGAAAAGAAACATCACATGGGTTTAAAAAGTAGTTTACATAATTTAAAAGAAAAGTATAAAGGCAAGAAAATGGCTCCGGTCTTTAATGCCTTTCATACATTTTTATATTTACCTAATGAGACCACCCATGGTGGAACACACATTAAGGTAGCCGATGATCTCAAAAGAACGATGAATACGGTGATCATGGCATTGATCCCCTGTCTGATTTTCGGGATGTTCAATGCAGGTTATCAGCATCATTTGGCACTTGGTGAGATTCAGGCGGCAACCGATTTTTTCGGAGCTTCATTCTGGAATTGGGATAATTTAGTTGTAGGTCTATGGAAAGTTCTACCTCTGGTTGCGATCTCCTACGGAGTAGGCCTGGGCGTAGAATTTATTTTTGCTGTCATTAAAAAACATGAAGTTGAAGAAGGTTATCTCGTAACTGGTATGCTGGTACCCTTAATTGTTCCAATTGACATTCCGCTGTGGATGTTGACGGTTGCAATTATTTTTGGTGTCGTCATCGGAAAAGAAGTTTTTGGTGGAACCGGAATGAACATTTTAAATCCGGCCTTGACCATTAGAGCATTTTTATTCTTTGCGTATCCAACCTGGATGAGTGGTGATAAGGTATGGGTGCATGGCGCTGTTGAACGTGCGGGAACCGCTGATGCGATTTCAGGCGAAACCATTCTGGGAAGTTTGGCACAAGGACAAGAAGTAAGCTATTCGGTGGCAGATATGTTCTTCGGAATGATCCCTGGATCCATAGGTGAAACCTCAACGTTCTTGATCATATTAGGAGGCTTATTTTTATTATTCAGTAAAATAGGAAGCTGGCGCATTATGGTGTCGGCAACCCTTGGTGCAATTGTGATGGGCTTATTTTTCAATTATGTGGTCATTGATTTCGGTTGGATTACCGAGAGCAGCAAATTCTATAGTTTGATGAATACCAGCTGGTGGCATCATTTATTAATTGGCGGACTGGCATTTGGTATTGTTTTCATGGCAACCGATCCGGTGACAGCCTCACAAACCAATAGAGGGAAATGGATTTACGGCTTCTTAATTGGTTTCATATCAATATTAATTCGTGTCTTCAATCCGGCCTACCCTGAAGGTGTGATGCTGGCCATTCTTCTTATGAACGTATTTGCACCAACCATAGATCATTATGTGGTACAGGCGAATGTAAAACGAAGACTTAAACGTGTTAATGCAAAAACGGCTTAATTATGAGTAAAAGAACAGAAGGAAATTTATATACGGTTTTATTCTCCATTGGCATGGTCATAGTCGTTGGCTTTTTGCTGGCATTTTTGGCGTCTTTCTTAAAACCGACCATTACTGAGAATAAGCGCCTTGAAAAGCAACAGAATATATTGTATGCCATGGGTGTCAATAATAATGAAGGCAACTCGGCGAACTTCGTGTCTACCGATGAGGCACCGGGCTTATTTAAGGATTATATCAAAAGACAATTGATCATTCAGGATGGTGAAGTCGTGGAGGATACAACAGCTTACCTGATCGATATCAAGAAAGAGAAGTCGCTTGCTAAAGATGACGGCTACAAAAGACGTTTGCCTCTTTTTGTAGGAGAGAAGGATGGAAAGACCTATTATATTGCTCCGGTAAGGGGAAAAGGTCTTTGGGACGCCGTTTGGGCTTATGTAGCCATGGATGAAAATATGGTCATTCAAGGCGCATATTTTGATCACCAGGCTGAAACAGCAGGCTTGGGCGCCAATATCAAAGAACGCTTTTTTATGGACGATTTCATTGGCGAACATCTTAAGGATGATTCAGGCAATTTTGTAGGCGTTGACATTTCAAAAAGCAATGCCGATCCATTAAATAATGACAAAACAGATAATGAGGTTGATGCCATTGCGGGAGCAACGATTACCGGCGACGGTGTCGCAGCAATGTTGAGAAGCGATTTGAGATTGTATGTGCCTTATTTCGACAATTTAAAAAACAATTAATTTATGGGACTTTTATCCAGAAAAGACAGCAAATTAATATTAGATCCGTTAGCCGATGATAACCCGATCACCATTCAGGTATTGGGAATTTGCTCGGCCTTGGCGATCACAGCCCAATTAAAAGCCTCGGTGGTCATGGCAATTTCCGTGATCTTTGTGATGGGCGTTGGGAATGTGGTGATCTCCCTGATACGAAATATAATTCCGTCCAAAATTCGAATCATCGTACAGCTTACCGTGGTTGCCACACTGGTTATTATTGTAGACCAGGTTTTAAAGGCCTATTCTTATCAATTGAGTAAGGAACTGGGAGCCTTTATCGGCCTTATTATCACCAACTGTATTATTATGGGACGCTTTGAAGCCTTTGCCTTAGGGAACGGTGTATGGCGCTCCTTTCTTGATGGGATAGGGAATGCGCTGGGTTATGGCGTCATCCTGATCATTGTGGGCTTCTTTAGAGAACTGCTGGGATCAGGAACATTGTTTGGCTTTCCGGTATTAGGAGACCCTATAGCAAAAACCGGCGTATATGCTATTGGATATGAGAATAACGGATTTATGTTATTGGCACCGATGGCATTAATTGTTGTGGGTATTATTATTTGGGTACAACGTAGTAGAAATACTGCATTAATTGAAGATCATTAAGATATAGACTATGGAACATGTAGAATTATTTTTTAAATCAATATTCATAGATAACATGGTATTTGCAACCTTCCTTGGGATGTGTTCGTACCTGGCTGTATCTAAAAAAGTGGCGACCGCCGTTGGTTTGGGAGCTGCCGTAATTTTTGTTCTCGCAATTACAGTTCCATTGAACTGGTTGTTAGACCAATTTATTTTGCAAGAAGGCGCACTGGCCTGGCTAGGCCCTGAATTTGCCGCTTACGACCTGAGCTTTCTGTCGTTTATTATGTTTATTGCTACAATTGCTACCATGGTACAATTGGTAGAAATTGTTGTAGAGAAATTTTCACCGGCCTTATATAATTCGCTTGGTATTTTCTTGCCATTGATCGCCGTTAACTGTGCTATATTAGGAGGTTCATTATTTATGCAGTCTCGGGAAATAGCTACTTTTGGACTCGCACTTAATTATGGGGTTTCATCAGGAATTGGATGGTTTCTTGCCATTCTTTCCATAGCAGCGATTCGTGAAAAGATCCGTTATTCTAACGTACCTCCACCATTGAGAGGATTGGGAATTACATTCATCATTACGGGTTTAATGGCGATTGGCTTCATGAGTTTTGGAGGTATGCTTACCGGAGGCGATGAAGAAGTTAAAACAGAGCAAAAAACAGTGGAGCTTGAAAAACAAGATGATGAAGAAGACACTAAAAAAATAGCCGATAATCTATCTAAAATAGCCGATTAATATGTTTTTAGAAGCAGGAACATTTGGGACAGTAATTGCAACGATACTCGCATTTCTAGTGGTAACACTAGCTCTAGTCGCCTTGCTATTATTTGTAAAACAAAAATTATCACCATCAGGACCGGTCAAGATCCTGATCAACGGTGAACGTGAAATAGAAGTAGCCTCGGGGAATACATTATTGACCACATTAGGCAGTGAGAAGATCTTTTTACCTTCTGCCTGTGGAGGCGGTGGAACCTGTATTCAATGTGAATGTCATGTATTGTCGGGTGGAGGAGAAGCCTTGCCTACAGAAACACCACATTTCACGCGAAAGGAATTACAACATGGTGCCCGTTTATCGTGCCAGGTCAAGGTAAAACAGGACATGGAGATCACCATACCTGAAGAAGTCTTCGGTATTAAAAAATGGGAAGCGACTGTTGTTAGAAATTATAATGTTGCCTCATTTATTAAGGAGTTTGTCGTTGAAATTCCTGAAGACATGGGTTATAAGGCAGGTGGTTATATTCAAATTGAAATTCCACCGTGTGAGATCAAGTATGCAGATATGGATATCACTGCACATCCCGAAGAACATGAAACACCGGATAAATTCCAGGTGGAATGGGATAAGTTCGGACTATGGCCTTTGGTTATGAAGAATACCGAGGTCGTTGAACGTGCCTATTCTATGGCCTCTTATCCTGCTGAAGGGCGTGAGATCATGTTGAATGTACGTATTGCGACACCGCCATGGGACAGGGCAAAAAACGGCTGGATGAATGTCAATCCGGGAATTGCCTCTTCTTATATTTTCGCACAGAAACCGGGAGATAAAGTGACCATTTCAGGACCTTATGGTGAGTTTTTTATCAATGAGTCTGAAAGTGAAATGCTCTATGTAGGTGGTGGTGCAGGAATGGCACCAATGCGATCACACTTATATCATTTGTTCAAAACCTTAAAGACAGGGCGTAAAGTGACCTATTGGTATGGTGGCCGATCAAAACGGGAGCTGTTCTATATCGATCACTTCAGAGAATTGGAAAGAGACTTCCCGAATTTCAAATTCTATATGGCACTTTCGGAACCTATGGAAGAAGACAATTGGAAAGTAAAAGAAGATATCAATGATGAAGAAGGCGATGGTTTTGTTGGCTTTATTCACCAGTGTGTGATCGAGAATTATTTGAATCTTCACGAATCACCCGAAGATATCGAATTGTATTTCTGTGGACCACCACTGATGAACCAGGCCGTTCAGAAGATGGGTGAAGATTTTGGAATCCCTGATGAGCATATCAGATTTGATGACTTTGGAGGATAGTTTATATTTTCCATTTACCTTAAAATGTCATGCTGAACTTGATTCAGCATCTTAAATAATTCAAAACCCAATACAACGTTTTGGGTTTTTTGATAAGTAAAACTCCTTGAAACAATCCCAGATGAGTCGTTGGTCAAAGAAGATCATAAGTTTCCTGAATAATCTCTCTCAACCATTGATTTAATTGGATAAGATCACTATTGTATCCAATTCTTGTTGTGATGAGATCTTCAAATTCCTGATTAATCTTAAGAATTTAATCATTACTCAAATAGTTGTCGATCGAAATAATTAAATTCTCTCCACTTTCTATTATACGATGGACCCTGGCGATGGAATGCAACCCGTTTGATAATTCAATATTTACTTCTCTTATAAATTCTTCAGTTGATAGTGCTTCTATAAATCGGATCTGATCGATTCTACCAATATTTTTAGGATCCTGTGGATCAAAGGGCTTTAACCCATTAATAAGGTTCTGATAATTACTTGCCTGTCCTTGAGACACGAGGCTAGCATGATTGTAGTAATCATAATATTCAAGGATATCATTTCTTAATTCCGTATCGACAAATCCAATCGAACCGGAACTCAATAAACTCTCATAGATGCTTTGATTATATTTTTCAATACCAAAATTAAAGACAGCACCATACGATATTTCATTGGTGAATGATATGGTGTCTTCAATAAAAAATGGTTTTTCAAAATAAGATTTGGCCAATTGAAGGCCATTTATTTTTCTTTCGGATCGATCTAAATATTGATCCTTTAATATCTCAATTTGTATGGCAACCTCCTTCTTTATATTTTCGATATAAACGTTCGCTGAATTCGTGTTAATGCGGTTTTGATTCCAATTGTTTACTTGCAAAGCAATTAGAATACCAATAACCACCAGCAAGATCTCGCCGATGGCGTATTTCAGATATTTCGAGGTTTTTCCTGATTCCATGAGTTTATATCGTATTTGACGAAAGAATTTGATCATTAGTCGCTATTGTTTACTTCAAGTACTCGCTTATCATCTGGAGCAATTGCTCCACTTCTGCTTTGGTTTCCGGATATCGAATGAATTGATTGACCTGCAACGTTATTAAACGGTAATTCACAACATTATGATAATAGGTATCACTCCATATTTTATCCAGATCATTTGGTTGGGCATAATTCCAAAATTGAATGCTGTTGAAATTTTCAAGGTAATAGGGCCTAATAACCGTGTTGATATTATCTTCCATAGCATCGATTTTTTCTAAGCGGCCATATTGAGATTCAAAAGTGTTGATGAGTTGCACTCGAATCGCATCGTCGTTTATAAGGCTGAAACCATTGATTTTTAAGTCTTCATAAAGGGCTGTATTGAGTTCGATCAGGCGCTTCCCATATACCGCTCCAAATAATGTGTTGAGGCTGTCGTTGATTGGTTTGACATTAGCTTTTAAAAGACTATCCAGCAACCCGACATGTGCTATTCCATCATCGAGTGTTTTAATGGCGTTTTCGATAATGGTGAGATCACTTTTTAAAGAGGCCTCTATCTGCCTGAGTTTAACCCGTTCATCGAGGCGTTCATGCCGCTCATTATTCCATTCGGCAATCCATAAGGCGATTAAAATACCAATGATCACCAAAATAATTTCGCCTATGGCATATTTGAAGTACCTTCCAGTTTTGTTTTCACTCATGAATTTAAATCGTATTTGACGAAAAAATTTAATCATCTCCTAATTCATTTTTAACCATATCAATGAGGTTTTGAGCACGTTTTATCTGTTGGTCATAGGCCCTGATCTGGCCGCTCACCATATTGAGTTTAAAAAAGGTACCGTTCACAAGGAAGGGATGATTTTTATAATGATCGATATCTTCATTCCTATGATTGATATCGCCATAACTTAAAATGAACGGACCAAAAGTATTTCTGCTGTAATCTAACAGCGCCTTATCAATACCATTATTTAAAAGATTGACTTCCCTGTAATACAAAAACAATTGTTCGACCAGGCTATCATTGGTAATGATCTCAACTTGGCCGGATGAGATCATATTATCAAAGGTGGTTTTATTAGGAGTGAAACTTTGAGTGGTCATCAGAAATGGGATATTTCGCCTGATCTTAAGAATTTCCGTTTCGCTTTCATCGGTGAGACTTCTCATCAAGATATTCAATTGGTCCAGCATGGTTGAATCCTGACTCATAATGGATTTGTAAAGCGCAATATCATCTTCGAGATTGGACTCAATTTTAGACAGATATACCGCCTCCTTTTTCTTGTCTTTATTAGCAATGTTCCAGTTGTTGATTTGTAGGGCAATGAGAATTCCAATCACCACAAGAATGATTTCTCCCAGAGCATATTTTAAATATTTAGACGTTTTTCCTAAGCTCATAAGATCGTATCGTATTTTTCTAAAGAATTTGATCATTTCAATTCTGAATCTATAATGGCGATCAAACTGTCAATATCCTTCGATTTTTCCAAATAATGCCGATTAAGAATTTTAGATAGACCATATAAGTCCACCATAGAGTTGGACAAAATATTGTCTTTCAGAAAAATGGAGCGTTTGTTCTCTATAAAGGCAGCTTGCCTAAATTTTCCGTTGACATCATCAAAATATTGTGTAGAATGTACAGCATATTTATCATCCGCCTCTCTACTTAATTTTTCAAATTCGCGTATCATTCTAAGATCTGCTTCCCATGAGGCAATTTTACGCCTAAGTTCGATGTTACTGATCATATCTAATTTACCGGAACCTATAATGTCGTTAATGACCCCTTCACTCGGCATAAAAACCGTGAATCCGGAGGCATTTCTTGATAATGTATCC
>JABDLA010000040.1 GCA_013001965.1 Flavobacteriaceae bacterium
TCAATAAGCTGATTAGCAAATACACCTGCAGTATTGCTGAAGGATTCGTTAGAGTTGAACATGATCAAAGTACCTAATAGAACAAAGCCTATACCTAAAATGATGGTACTGAAATATCCAACATTAAAATCGAATAAGGCCGATTTGGGTGAAAATCCTCCAATATCTTTTTGCTTTTCAATGGCCCAAAGCGAATGCCATACTGAGATATCTAAAGGGGCTGGCATCCACCCCATAAACGCAATTAAAAAAGCGATCTCAACACTGTTTTCTGGCAATATTTGAAGCAGTGATATCGGTTCTTCATTATTAATCATTGCCATCACCACAGCCAACACCGTACTTATGGTTAGCGTTATGATAATGATCTTTATAAGATTATCTAATAAATTATATCGCCCAATAATGAGAAGAAGCAAACAAATAAAAAGGATAATCACGGTCCATATTTCAATACTCACAAAATCACCAAAGAGGGATGAGGCTAAGCCCGCAGTTACAATAGTCACGGCAGTTTGAATGGTAAACATCGTTGCAAAGGTCAGGACGTAATAGGCGATCAATACACCTTTACCCATTTTTCTATAGCCATCTAAAAGACTTTTTCCCGTTGCGGACGCATATCTGGGCCCGAATTGAAAAAATGGATATTTAAAAAGATTGACAAGAAGTAAAGCCCAAATCAAACCAAGTCCAAAATCGGCACCTGCACGCGTCGATTGCACTAAATGAGAAACACCAATTGCTGCGCCGGCAAACAGAAGGCCAGGACCTAATTTTTTGAGATTTATTTTCATTTTTTTAGAATGATCTCAGCTAATAATTTTTTAGCTCGCAATAACTTCACCTTAACGTTGTTCATTGGTTCCTTCAATTCTTTGGAGATTTCATCATAGGACAGCTCCTGAAAATATCTCAAATTGATCACTTGCTGATAATGGGGTTTTAGCTTTTTTATATCGCGTAATAATTTGGCGAGGTTTTGTTCGGTAATGATCTTATCTTCCGGTGTTGGAGATTCATCAATAATGCCATAAACCCGTTCTTCATCTTCTTCGGTCGTTTCATGAGTAATTGACGATTTTTTTCGTCTGATAAAATCGATATGGATATTCTTTGCTACAGTGATCAGCCAGGTTTTAAACTTATAGCGTTCATCAAAGGAATTAATTTTGTCAAAAGCCCTGGAAAAGGTTTGAATGGTAATGTCTTCGGTATCATTTTCATTTTCTGTTCGTTTTAGCAAATACCCGTAAACGTCGTTCCAGTATTTATCCAATAGAAAATTAAATGCCGCCTGATTGTTGTCTTTTGCTTTTCTAATCGCTTCTTTTATCTCCAATGATGTCTTTTTGAGGTAAGATTAGAGATAAAGATAACTAATTGCATTAAAACTAAAAACAGTTCTAAAATTGGAAGAAGAAGGAGGGTATCCAATTCCTTTAGTTTTTTTGAAGTCTGGCCGTATCCAACAAAAACAACCAAGTACCTGAGAAGGATCAGCCCAATTAATAATTTCCAATTAAAGCCCAAAACCAGCAACAGTATGGCCAGTGAATAAAAGAGCAATTGAGAAAGATAAAACAAGCCTAATATTAATTTATGATTAAGCTTATAATAATTGGAAGTTGACACATGTCGCCGCTTCTGTTGGAACCAATGCTTAAAAGTAGTTTCCGGTATGGATTCGGTAAAACTATTTCTTGTAAAACATATTGCCGTATTTTCTCCGCTGGCGACTTCATTGACAAAAAGATCGTCATCACCTGAAGGAATATGCATGTGTTTTGTAAATCCATTCACTTTGAAGAATTCCTCCTTGCGATATCCCAAATTGCGCCCAACGGCCATATATGGACTTCCCAAAAGTGCAAATGAAAAATATTGCATGGCCGAAAACACGGTTTCAAAACGAATCAGGAAATTCAAAAAACCAGGCCGTATTTTTTTATAGGCACCATAGCCAATTACAATGGTTTTCTGATTGCTAAAATGCCTGCTCATCTCCTTGATCCATTGATTGGACACTGGCCTGCAATCGGCATCGGTGAAGAGTAAAAAATTATAAGAACTCGACTTTATACCCAAGGTCAACGGATATTTCTTATTATTCCAAAAAGCATCATTGGACTTGACATGGACCACCTTTACGTTCTCATGTTCCGCTTTAAAGCTGTTCATGATATTAAGGGAATCGTCATTGGAATCATCATCTATTAAAATAAGCTCGAATTTCGGATAATCCTGATTGAGGATATCAGGGATGAATCGCTTCAGGTTTTCAGATTCATTTTTGGCACAAACCAATACAGAAATGCCAATATTTTTTAGAGCGGGGTTTTCAGACTTGACAAAAGCAAAACGGAAGAAGATAAAAAGGTAATAAAATACTTGAATTATAACGACAATAACGAATGTGATAAATAACCAATTTAACACCATCATTATTATTAGGAGGCGTGTTGAGAATCCGTACAGTCCTTAAATTGATCGGGTGTTCTGCCACAAAATCCGCAGACTTCCCCATCCGCATTTAACATTGGGTTCTGGCTCGCACAAGTACCGGCAAATTCACCGTCCTTTACGGCCCAGAGTTTTATGGCAATTCCAGCGATAGCAAGGCCAAGTAATATTAAAGTTATCAGAAGGAGTTTCATTGTATCTCGTTTATGCAAAGATACATATAAGAATAAAAAAGGGAGCACTAAGCTCCCTTTTTTTACTGGTCTTTTATCTTCAAAGGTATTTCGGCAACAGCATTCTCAACAGATGCATTTGTGTTACCTCCTTTGGGTTCAATTGTAATACTCAAACTAAGAGCGTCTTCAATATATGGTACAGATTTCAAAGTTCTATCGGCTTTATCCAATATCCCAAGATTAACCATCTTATCCTGCATTTGAGCCCACATTTGATAGCACTGCTCATCCGATAGTTCGGGTAAGGAAACCACATCGATCAAAGAAGACTTGTCAATGGGGTTGATATAGGCTACCGTTTTAAGGTCTTTTGCTCGTTCATTTCCTCTAAGGACGTATTTCTGAGTTTCAGGATTGTTCAATTTCATGAGCTGACGCATCACATTATCAAGCATGATATTGTTTTGATCGATGTCACCTCTGAGATCAAATATTTCATCAGCAATCGTATTATTCTCTTCCTTCAATACCTGGCTTTGGTTATAGAAGGTATAAGATGTGGCCGCAAAAACGAGGGCCGCAATACATGCTGCGATGGTCATCCAATATGGGATTTTTCGTTTCGCATGGAGTTTAACTACCTTAGAATCATCTAAAGAACTCATGATACCATCCAAAACATCAGGGGCTTCAACCGATTGTGATCTGGCTGATATTTCCAACTGATCCTGCAAAATATTGTACTCTTCTGAAATTTCCGGAAATCGATCAATGTACTTTTCAATCTCCAGCGATTCACTGGGAGAGGTTTCTCCTATGAGATACTTCTCCAGTAATCCAGATTGTAAAAATTTGATTACTTTTTTTTCCATGATTGATTATTTACTGTGGATCGTAGATCTTTTTAAGTTCTCTCAATCCAATTTTTAACCTCGATTTCACTGTGCCTAACGGAATATCAAGTTCATCGCTCGCTTCCTGCTGTGTCATGCCCTCAAAAAATAAGGCTTTCAACACAATTTGGTACTTCGAATCTAAGGTCGCAACATGTTTTTTTAAATCTATAGCATCTTGATTTAAACTCATTGTTGGTAACTTATATACGTTAGAGTCGGAAATTTGGACTTCCTTCTCGAATTTTAAATTATGGCTTCTTAATTTGTCTATTGCAGTGTTCCTGGCGATCCTATAGATCCAGGTAAATAATTTGGCCTTTGAAGGGTCATATTTCTTTGAATATCGCCATATTTTAATAAAGGTTTCCTGAAGGGCGTCTTCAGCAAGGGCTTCATTTATGGTCACCTTAAGGATCACGCCATATAAGGTATTGGAGTAATTTTCATAAATAAGGGGAATAGCTCTACGATCTCCCTCCTGAAGTAAGCTAACGATATGTTGTTCTAATTTTGAAACCAAGGTGCTTTAAGATGATCTGGATTGCAATTTGTTTTGAATCTTGGCGAACAAGATAATAAGATATTATTTCATTGCATAACGTTCAATATTAAATAATATTGACCTCTGCTTCCAAATTAATATTAAAAATTCGTTTAATGGTAGCTTGAATCAATTGTGAAAGTTCAAAAATGTCCTTCCCATTGGCGTCATCATAGTTCACCAGCACTAATGCCTGCTTCTTATGAACGCCATAATTTCCAAGTCGTTTTCCTTTAAATCCAGCCTTCTCAATAAGCCATCCGGCGGGTATCTTTACCTGATCATCTGAAACAGGATAGGAGGGTATATCACTAAAATTTGATCTTAGATCATTGAAATGCATTAAGTCGATAATAGGATTTTTAAAAAAACTGCCGCTGTTTCCAATTTCCGCCGGGTCTGGTAATTTCGACTGCCTGATATTAATGACGGCTTCAGATACATCCCTTATGCCGGGTTTAGAAATTCCCAGACGCTCCAGTTCGTCCTGGATCGCTCCATAGGCGGTACTGATGCTGTGATCTTTTTTTGTCAATCGAAGTTTTATGGAAGTGATTATATATTCTCCTTTATATTCATTTTTAAAAATGGAATTTCGGTAATCGAATTTACAATCGGATTTCAAGAAGGTTTTAAGCTGTTTTGAACGCATATCCAATGCCTGACATTCTACAAACACATCTTTAAGTTCTACCCCATAAGCGCCAATATTTTGAATTGGTGCCGCGCCAACATTACCCGGAATTAAGGACAAGTTTTCTACACCGCCAAATCCTTGATCTAAACACCACATTACTAAATCATGCCAGTTTTCGCCTGCCATAGCTTCTATGATGACATGATCATTGGTGGAAGAAAGCACTTCAATCCCTTTTAAGTTCAGGTGAATGACGAGGGCGTCTAAGTCTTGAGTGAGCAGCATATTGCTTCCGCCTCCTAAAATGAACTTATCAGGGTATTCATTTAATTTGAGCACTTTGATCAAATCATCCAAATTTTCGACCGAAACAAAATGCTTCGCTTTGGCGTCTATTCCAAAGGTGTTATAAGTTCTAAGTGATATGTCGTTCAGAATGGTCATTAGCCCTTATACTGATTTAGAGCTTCTTTTAATATATTTACAGAACGTACAAGATCGGCCTTGTTGAGTACATAAGCAATCCTGACCTGGTTGAGCCCAAGGCCTTCTGAGGAATAAAAACCTGCAGCCGGGGCCACCATGACGGTTTCACCATTTAAATCAAACTTCTCGAGCAGCCATTGTGCAAAATCATCAGCATTGTCAACTGGCAATTCGGCAATGCAATAAAATGCACCTTTTGGCTTCGCCACTTTCACTCCGTCGATCTCATTCAGTTTTTCAATGAGTACATTTCTTCTTGCGACATATTCGTCTATGACCTCATCAAAGTAATGCTGCGGCGTTTCCAGAGCTGCTTCGCTTGCTAATTGTGCATAGGTTGGTGGTGATAATCTGGCCTGTGCGAATTTCAAGGCCGTTGCGATGACATCCTTATTTTTAGTTACAATGCAACCAATTCGTGCACCACACATACTGTATCGCTTTGATACCGAATCGATCATGATAGCATGTTCTTCAAGGCCATCTTCCTGCATCACAGAATAATGTTCCTGTCCGTCATAAGCGAACTCACGATAGACCTCGTCGGCAACAAGGAACAGATCATGCTTTTTTACGATGGCTGATAATTTTTGAATTTCTTCCTTACTGTACAAATATCCTGTTGGATTTCCCGGATTGCAAATTAAAATGGCTTTTGTTTTCGGACTGATTAATTTCTCAAAGGCTTCGATTGGTGGAAGGGCGAAATTATTTTCTATTTTGGAAACCACCGGAACTACCTTAACACCTGAGGCTGTTGAGAATCCATTATAATTGGCATAAAATGGCTCAGGAATAATGACCTCATCTCCCGCGTCCATAATTGATCCGAAGGTAAATAGGAGGGCTTCACTTCCTCCAGTAGTTACAATGATGTCATCATGATTCACTATGATATCGTTCTTGGCATAATAATTTGCCAATTTGGCTCTATAGGTTTCCGAACCTTCCGATCGACTATAGGCGATAACATCGAGTGTATTGTTTTTAACCGCATCTAAGGCAACCTGTGGTGTTTTAATATCGGGTTGACCAATATTTAGATGATAGACCTTTATCCCTCTTTTCTTCGCGTTTTCGGCATAAGGCACTAATTTTCGAATTGGCGACTGTGGCATCGCTGTTCCCTTATTTGAGATTTTTGGCATTCCTGAATAGATATATTGATTGCAAAGTTGCGAAAATAATCTTAAAGTTTATTTAAAAAGCGATGCAATTGGATTGAAATACCTAAAAGATTTGTAAATTGATAATAGCCTGATAGCTATGATTAAAAGAAAAATATTTTGCTTTGTTCTTTTGGTATTCTCCCTAAACATCTTCGCTCAGGGACAATTCGTCTTACAAAAAGGGAAAAGTGAAAAAATCAATTTTAAACTTATCAATAATCTTATTGTATTCCCAGTTGAGATCAATGGTGTTGAATTGTCATTTTTATTGGATACCGGGGTCAGTAAACCCATAATTTTCAATTTTTTAAATATTACTGAAGCGCTTCAAATCAATCAGGCTGAAAAGATCTATTTAAGGGGCCTTGGCGAAGGTGAACCGGTTGAGGCTTTAAAATCGAGTAATAATATATTTCGAATAGGAAATGCCATAAATATCCAGCAGGACCTTTATGCCATTTTTGATCCTAACTTGAATTTTGCACCACGACTTGGTGTGCCAATTCATGGTATTATTGGATACGATTTCTTCAAAGATTTTATTGTTGAAATTAATTATTCGAAGCACTTTATACGGATCAATACTCACGGCTCCTATAAACCTAAAAAGTGCAGGAGCTGTAAAACTCTGAATCTGGATTTTTTTAATAACAAGCCTTATGTTGCATCGGAGATTCAACTGGAAGGTGTTCGTATCCCGGTGAAGTTACTTATCGATTCCGGCGGAAGTGATGCATTATGGTTGTTTGAAGATAAACCGAGAGATATCATGGTTCCGGAAAAATCTTATCATGATTTCCTTGGTCGTGGATTAAGTGGAAAAGTCTATGGAAGACGAGCAAAAATTGACGCGGTAACGGTATCTGATTTTAAACTAAAGAACGTCAATGTGGCCTTCCCTGATTCGACCGCAATTACATTCGCCAGAAAATTTAAGGAACGCAGTGGTAGTATTTCGGGCGAAATATTGAAACGATTTAACTTGGTTATCGATTACCGGAACAGCAAAGTCACCCTTAAACGCAATCGATTTTTTTCACAACCTTTCTATTATAATAAAAGCGGTATTGAGCTCGAACATGACGGCGTTCGTGTCATCAAAGAGCAAAATAAAGATGTGAGAATGAATGACTTTGGCTCTGAAAACACTTCCGTGGCACAACACAGTATGATCTTAAGCAGCTCTTATCGGTATTCTCTTGCTCCTTCTTTTACTATTGTAGAACTTCGAAAGGATTCGCCCGCCGAACGGTCAGGATTGAAATTAGGAGATGTGATACTTAATATAAATGGCAGACATGCGCACGAGTATTCAATGCAGCAGGTCATTCAAATGTTTTATGGAGAGACCGGTAAGCGTATTAAATTGCTTGTAGATCGTGCCGGTGTCCAAATGCGCTTTGACTTTAGGCTTGAAGATCTGTTATAAAAAAAAAGCCCTCTAAAAGAGGGCTTCCAATATTTTGAGTGATCGCTTATTGTTGTTCAATCACACTTTTATTTTTCTTTTCTAAAACACTGTTCTTGCTAGGATCAATAACGTTTCCTTTAATTTTTAAGGCAACGGTTGGGCGCTTAGCATTTGAAGTCACCGTTATAGTCTTTCGTATAGGCATTACACGATTTGTATCATATTTAACTTCTATTTCACCATTTTCTCCTGGCATAATAGGCTCTTCCGGTTTTTTAGGAACCGTACAGCCACAACTTGATTTTACTTTTGAAATTATTAAAGGGGCATCACCGGTGTTTTTAAATTTAAAAACCCTAACGCCATCGGCACCCTTTTCAATTGTTCCATAATCGATAGTTTCTGATTCGAATTCAATAATTGCCACTTTATCCTGAGCATTAATTGATAAACTCATCAGTCCAATAAACATTAACGTAACTATTTTTTTCATCACTTTTAGTTTAAATTCAACGTAAACTTACTTACTTTTTGTTCATTCTGCAAAAATAATAGATGTAATGCACTTTGTTATTAAATTTGTGCTCAAATTAGTCTATATTATTGTTTTTCAGTTCAAAAATATAAGTACTTTTGCTCATTAATGTCAAAAACTATTCCAAAGTATGTCAACATCATCACAATATGATGCTACACAGGTAGAAAGCAAATGGTATGATTACTGGATGGAGCATAACTTTTTCCGTTCTATACCCGATGATCGCAAGCCCTATACCATTGTAATCCCACCACCAAATGTAACAGGGGTGTTACATATGGGGCATATGCTTAACAATACCATACAGGATGTACTTATACGCCGCGCGCGCTTAAAGGGTTATAATGCCTGCTGGGTTCCCGGAACCGATCACGCTTCCATCGCGACTGAGGCTAAAGTGGTTGATAAATTGAAACAAGAAGGCATAGAGAAGACCGATATCTCCAGGGATGAATTTTTAAAACATGCCTGGGAGTGGACCCATAAACACGGGGGAATTATTCTTGAGCAACTCAAGAAATTAGGCGCTTCCTGTGATTGGGAACGTACAAAATTCACCATGGATGAAGATTTGTCTGAGGCCGTAATCGACGTTTTCATAGACCTCTATAAAAAAGGCCTTATTTACCGTGGTTATCGCATGGTCAATTGGGATCCGGTTGCTCAAACAACCTTATCTGATGAAGAGGTTCAACACGTTGAACAGACAGACAAATTATATTATGTAAAGTATCAAATAGAAGGTGAAGACAGTTTCGTTACCATTGCAACAACCCGACCTGAAACGATCTTAGGTGATACGGCAGTTTCTGTTAATCCTAACGACGACAGATTTAAGCATCTTAAAGGAAAAAACGTAGTTGTCCCGATTTGCAATCGTGTTGTACCAATTATATTGGATGATTATGTCGATATGGAATTTGGAACCGGATGTTTAAAAATCACTCCGGCCCACGATGTAAACGACAAAGACATTGGAGAACGCCATAACCTTGAGGTCATTGATATTTTAAATGACGATGGTTCTTTAAATACCCATGGATTACAGTTTGAGGGCATGGACAGAGTGGAGGCAAGAAAAGAAGCAGCAAAAGAACTGAAAAACTTAGGGGTCCTGGTCAAAACTGAAGACTACACTCATAAAGTAGGAACAAGTGAACGTACCAAAGCAGTCATCGAACCAAAAATTTCGGTACAGTGGTTTTTAAAGATGAAGGATCTGGCTAAACCTGCCCTTGAGAATGTCATGAATGACAACATTCAGTTTCATCCCTCCAAATTTAAAAATTCGTATAGAAATTGGATGGAAAATGTTCGGGATTGGAATATTTCTCGTCAGTTATTCTGGGGACATCAGATCCCGGCTTTTTATTATGGTGAAGGAGTAAATGATTTTGTAGTGGCAAAAACCAAAGAGGAGGCATTGGTTCTGGCCAGGGCGATTAAAGCTGACATTTCCATTGATGAATTGCAGCAAGAATCAGATGTTGTTGATACCTGGTTTTCATCCTGGCTTTGGCCCATATCGGTATTCGATGGAATCAAGCATCCAGAGAATGACGAAATAAACTATTATTACCCAACTAATGATTTGGTCACGGCTCCTGAAATTATGTTTTTCTGGGTGGCGCGTATGATCATTGCGGGTTACGAATATAGAGGCGAGAAACCTTTCCAAAATGTATATTATACCGGAATAGTTCGCGATAAGAAAGGCCGAAAAATGAGTAAGTCTCTCGGGAATTCTCCAGATCCCTTAGAGTTGATCGAAAAATATGGCGCAGATGGCGTACGCGTTGGTATGCTGATGTGTTCTCCCGCAGGAAACGATTTGCCATTTGATGAATCCCTCTGCGGACAGGGGAAGGCCTTTGCGAATAAAATTTGGAATGGTTTCAGACTGATACAAGGATGGGAGGTTGCTGATATTGAACAACCGGATTCGGCCAAAATTGCAATTCAGTGGTTTGAAAATAAATTCCAGAAGACCTTAACCATCATTGAAGACCATTACAGTAAGTATCGAATTAGTGATGCTTTAATGGAGACTTATAAATTGATCTGGAATGATTATTCGTCATGGTTCTTAGAAATGGTAAAACCAGCATACCAGCATCCAATTGATAGAAATTCCTTTAATTCGGTGATCAATATATTGGAGAAAAACCTTAAAATTCTCCATCCGTTTATGCCATTTTTGACTGAAGAAATTTGGCAGCAGATCGAAGAGCGTTCAGCTGATCAGGCTCTAATTATTGCCAATTGGCCGGCGGAAGCAGAAATCAACACAAGGCTTATCGACGAATTTGAATTCGCTTCGGAAGTGATTTCAGGAATCAGGTCGATCAGAAAACAAAAGAATATTGCTTTTAAAGATCCAATAGAGCTGAAGGTCTTGAATAATGAAAAAGCATCAGCTACATTTGATGTGATCATTAAAAAATTAGGTAACATTTCCGATTTGGCATTTACGGAAAAGAAGGTGGATGGGGCTCTAAGTTTTAGGGTAAAATCGAATGAATATTTTATTCCTATTCAAACCGCCATTAATGTCGAAGAGGAAATCTCGAAATTAACTGAAGAATTAAATTATACCGAAGGCTTCTTAAAGTCGGTTCAGAAGAAACTGTCCAATGAGCGCTTTGTCAATAACGCACCGGAACAGGTTGTTGCCAGCGAAAAGAAGAAAGAAGCTGATGCCCTTGCGAAAATTGAAATGTTGAAGGCGAGCCTGGCGAGCTTGAATTAGAACGCCCTATTTTCTATACAGAAAATAATTATTCACCAGGTCGATATAGTGTTGTTTGGCCTCTTCCTCTTCAATATCCTTAGCTTGAAAAAGTGCGTTGGTCTTAAAGGCATTGATCAGCGGTTTTCGGCTTCCCGGCTGACCATAATCATTCGTTGCCTTTTTGTAATACGCATATAATTTTAGAAGAATGTCAGCAGGAAATGGTTCGTCATGAGCGTTGATACGATCGACGGCCTCTCTAAATTTTAATTCTAATTCCTCTGCATTCATGCTTGTTCTGCGATCACGGTTTCCCCGCCTCGAACTTTTTGATTGAGTTGCACCTTTATCTTTGTATCTAAAGGTAAAAATAAATCAACTCTCGAACCAAATTTTATAAAGCCTGATTCAACACCCTGAATGGCTTTAGCATCTTTTTTAGCATAATTAATTATTCGCTTGGCCATAGCCCCTGCAATTTGACGGTATAGGACCTGGCCATAGGTTTGGTTTTCTACCACTACTGTTGTGCGTTCATTTTCGGTACTTGACTTTGGATGCCAGGCCACCAAATATTTTCCGGGATGGTATTTGCTGAATATGATATTGCCACCAATTGGGAATCGCGTCACATGTACATTTATGGGTGACATAAATACGCTTACCTGAATGCGTTTATCTTTAAAAAATTCGGTTTCTTCAACTTCCTCAATAACGACCACTTTTCCATCCACCGGAGACACGACCTGCGCGTCATTTAATGTTGTATTTCTTTTTGGGTTTCTGAAGAACTGCAGGATCAAAATGAAGAATACAAGCAGAATGATTTCCAAAGATTTCTTTAACCATGGCAGTCCCACAAATCCATCGATGATCAAAAAGGATGCTACTACAAAAACTAAAGTTGTAAAAATGATTTTATGGCCTTCTCTATGAAACATATTTTAATAGTCTTAAAAATAAATATATAAATGGTGCTGCAAAAATAATGCTGTCCAGGCGATCCAATAATCCGCCATGCCCTGGCATTATTATACCACTGTCTTTGACATCAGCCTGACGTTTGTACTTTGATTCGATCAGGTCGCCTAAGGTCCCAAATACACTCACAATGATGGCTAATATAAGCCAATTACTAAAGTTTAGGGTATTGGTGTATTTTGCGATGAAATAGCTGCTTATGCAGGCAAAGAGCAATCCGCCCAGGAAACCTTCAACCGTTTTCTTGGGAGAAATACGCGGAAACAATTTTTGTTTACCAAAATTCGATCCAATCAAATATGCAAATGAATCATTGACCCAAACCAAAATAAATGAACCTAACAGAATATTGGGATTAAAGGTGTCGTTATGGTGCGCAATTAAAATGATGAAGACAAAGGCACTTGAAATATAAAAGGTGGTGTTAATATAGCGCCTGGTGATAAATAAGGGCAGCGTTTTTTCGGAGAACAGATCTTTAATAAGAAATAACAGGACAAAAATGGTCAGGACATGTAATATTTGAATGGCCTC
>JABDLA010000072.1 GCA_013001965.1 Flavobacteriaceae bacterium
GAATTGACCTATACATCTTTGTCTGAGAATATAGGTGTCCCTCTCATAGAGGACGAGGAATTTTGGAATATCATTGAACTTGACAACTGGATATTGTTTCAATCACTCGACAGAATTTATTTATACAATGCTCTCAATGGCGCACTAAAAACCATCGACTCCTCAACCAGGATCACAAAAATGTATGAGGTCAATAACAGTATTTATTTTCAACGCTTTGACAATGGAATATATAAAATTGAAAATGGTTTGGATATTTTGGTTTCCGATCATGAAATCCTTAAATCAAATATCGTTGTCAATATTTTTGATCAGGATGACCAACTCTTAATTGAAACTCAGGACAATGGGTTTTTTGTTTTAAAAAATTCAGAATTAACCGCTTGGGATATTCCTGCAATGACTACGATTTCCAATTTAAGTATTTACAATAGTATTCAACTTGACGATGGCAGTTTTGCATTAGGCACTATTTCGAATGGCATATTACATCTATCTCAGGACGGTAAAATAGTTAACCAAATTGACCAGGATAACGGCTTAAGCAATAACACAGTTTTATCTTTGCTTGAAGATTCCGATCAAAATATTTGGCTTGGTCTTGATATTGGCATCAATTGTTTGAATATGACTTCGGCTGTTCGAATTTTTAACGACTTTAAAGGTAAATTGGGATCTGTCTATTGTTCGGCAGTTTATGAAGGTAATTTATATCTGGGAACGAATCAGGGGCTCTACACTAAACCCTTAAACGCATCGGCAAGTTTCACTTTTATCGAAGGGACCCAGGGCCAGGTTTGGTCATTATTTAAATATGATGATCAGTTGTTTTGCGGTCACAATTCAGGAACCTTTATTGTGAAAAATAATACTGCTGAAAAAATTTCGAGTATTCAGGGGACCTGGAACATCAGGCCCATTGAGAATAGACCCAACCTTCTTCTTCAAGGAAATTATGATGGCCTTTATGTACTCGAAAGATCAGGAAATTCATGGCAGGTCAAAAACAAAATTAACGGCTTTGATATATCCTCAAGATTCTTCGAATTTCAATCCGACCGAACTCTTTTTGTGAGTCATGAATATAAGGGCGTTTTTCAAATAGCCTTGAATACTGATTTCACAGAAGCTCTCAAGGTCCGTACCATGGCTGTGAGCAAGGGTCAATATTCAAGCCTAACACGTTTCAATAACGATCTGCTGTATGCCTTCAAAAAGGGGGTTTATACCTATGATGCAAGTAGTGATCGTTTTGTAAAAGATTCGACCCTGAGTCAAATCTATAATGAGACTAATTACATCTCAGGGAAATTAATAACAAATGAAGAATCGAACACATTATGGAGCTTCTCACAATCGGATCTCAGCATGATTCGCCCGGGCACAGTGAGTTCTACGCCTCAAATCAATTCCATCGCCTTACCTGAGCATTTTAAATCGGGTGTAAGTAGCTATGAAAGCATTCTTCATCTTTATGATGACAATTATTTAATAGGAACTTCTTCAGGGTATATCATTATCGATTTATCAAAATCTGAAAAAAAATCTTACCCTGTTATCCTAAATGCTGTCAGTTCAAGTACAAAAAAAAATAAAACCAGATTGATCGATCCGCTGTCCATAGGAAAATTTAAAAATGAAGAAAATAATTTAGAGTTTTCATATAGCGTACCCAATTTTAACGCCTACGAAGATGTCAAATATCAGTATCAGCTCATGGGCATTTATGATGACTGGAGTGATTTTTCAGAGTCAAACAATGTAGCCTTCACGAATCTACCATATGGAAGCTATACCTTTAATGTCAGAGCCAAAACCGGATCAGACCTCTCAACAAATACAGCCTCTTACGAATTTAGTATTGATCGTCCTTTCCTACTTTCATACACCATGCTTGCAGTGTACGCCCTTGGCGTTATACTCTTCTCAATATTCATGCACAATATTTACAAACAATATTATAAAAGACAGCGGGAAAAATTACTTGATCAAACCAAAAAAGAACTCGAGCTAAAAGAACTTGAAAATGAACAGCAGCGCATGCGGTTTAAAAATGAAAACTTAGAACTGGACATCAAAAGTAAAAATAGAGAACTCGCCATTTCTACGATGAGTTTGATAAAAAAGAATGAATTTTTAAATAATATTAAAGATGAACTTAAAACGGCCAAAAGCACTGAAAATCTGCAATCGGTTATTAAGATCATCGATAACAACTTGAATAATACAGACGACTGGAAATTATTCGAAGAAGCATTTAATAATGCCGACAAAGACTTTCTCAAAAAGATAAAATCGATTCACAGCTCACTTACCCCCAATGATTTGCGGTTGTGTGCCTATTTACGATTGAATTTGTCCTCAAAGGAAATAGCACCCTTGCTTAATATCTCCCACCGAAGCGTTGAAGTAAAACGGTATCGCTTGCGAAAAAAAATGAAATTAACGCATGAGGCCAGCCTGACCAACTATATCCTCGAAATTTGAACTCATTTTACATTAACATTACCACAACATTACTACAACAATGCGCTTTTTTCATGAATATTTGATTTTTAGCACTAATTATCAACTCATCCAAAATTAACTACAAATCTGGCTTAGTTTTGAGTAATTCATAATTTTATTGTGTAAAAATTGCGAATGTATACTTTTTATAGAGGAGGGTTATTCCTATACAAGCTTATATTTTAATAGTTTTAACTAAATTAATTTCAACTATATGAAACAGCAATTGTTAACCTTAATATCGTTTTTAGTGTTGTCCTTTTCAGGTGCTCAAAACCTGACAATTACTGGAAACGTGGCAGATTCCGATTTCCCCATTCCCGGTGTTAACATAATTATTAAAAACACACAGACTGGTACCGTAACTGATTTTGATGGAAATTTCTCCTTACCTAATGTTCCACCTGGAGCTACGCTTGTCTTTAGCTATGTTGGATATATTACCCAGGAAATTGTGGTCGATGATGACACACCCTTATCGGTTCTTTTAGAACCTGATGTGGCACAATTGGATGAGGTCATAGTTATTGGATATGGTACGCAGACTAAAAAAGAGGTCACTGGTGCCGTTGGAGTTGTATCCAGTGAAACTATTGAAGAATTAAAACCAACACGAATAGAACAAGCACTGCAAGGACAGGTAGCAGGTGTTCAAATCTCCTCAAATTCGGGTTCTCCCGGAAGTGGCGCAACCATTAGTATTCGTGGAGTTTCCACAAATGGCGATAGCCGACCTTTAATTTTGGTCGATGGCAACGTCATTGAAGATCTGAGCACTGTCAATCCAAATGATATTGAGTCAGTAAACGTTTTAAAAGATGCAACTGCTGGTATATATGGTGTAAGAGCGGCAAATGGGGTGATTCTTATTACGACCAAGTCGGGTCGTAAGGAAATGCCTTTAACCATAGAATTCAACGCCTATACCGGAATTCAGGAAACGACTCGTGAAATTCCAGCGCTAAACGCGACCGAATATGCCTTATTGGTGAACGAGGCCTTTGCGGCAAACGGCGAAGATCTGGTGTTTCCGGATGTTTCGGGATTCGGCCAGGGCACAAATTGGCAAAAAGAAGTTTTTCAAACGGCGCCGGTTTATAACCATTCCATTACCCTAAAAGGGGGTAAGGAAAAGTCAACCTATGCTTTCGGCCAGTCCTGGTTAATACAAGATGGTATTGTAGGTGGAAACAAATCCAACTTTACACGATTTACAAAACGTGGAAATTACACTGTTGACTTTCTAGAGAATTTCAAGTTAAATGTCGGCATGATCTTTACAAACACTAATCGAAAAACATTAAACGAAGGTGGTCTTGGATCAGTTCTTTTCAATGCCCTGAATATGGCGCCTACCTTACCGGTACGTTTAGGAAACGGAACCTATTCAATAGCAGAAGGTCTTGGTAACGAGGTTATTAACCCATTGGCTCAGATAGAAAACACCTACAACAGAACCAAGGTCAATAAATTAAGTGGTAATGCGAGTTTATCCTATAATTTCCTGGATCATTTTACCGCTCAGGCTAATATTCAGGCCAATTATGCTCAAGTTGATGGCAAAGTATTTAACCCAGTTGCCTTTTATGGAAGCGGAAAAGTTTTTAACCGTGATCGTAGTGAGGTGGTCATTACAAGAAACTATTTCAGAGACTATACCTTTGATGCCTTCTTAACATATGAAAACCTCCTCAATGACATTCATAAAATAAAAGT
>JABDLA010000063.1 GCA_013001965.1 Flavobacteriaceae bacterium
ATTTTATACCCTTTGAATCTATTATTTCTGAAATTGCATTTGAAATTGAAGGTTTGATATCCCGCATTTCATTAGAAGGATCCAAAGCATAGAACCCAATATCGTCAACGCTTTCAGTAGAATTGGTAAACACCACGACTCCCGTTTTACCATCTTTAGTAAAGCCTGCAAAAGCCCTGTAACCTCCTGTTCCCCCATTATGCCAAATGATCTCGCTTGTATTCGTATTTCGCGTGATCCATCCAAGTCCGATGATGCGTCCAATACTTTCATCAACGGTACTGGTCTGGGCTGTTTTCATTGCCGGGTATAATTTAGTTTTTGTCAGGCCCATATTCGCCGATAAATACTTCAGCATGTCAGCCGCGTCCGATCTGATTGCTCCGGCCCCTGCCACAGTTATAAGATCCCAATTGGATACCTCCCTGCCATTGTCCGTTCCGATAACCAGATGGCGTTTCATTTTTGGCGTAAACTCAATGCGTGTATTTTTCATGCCTAAGGGCTTGGCGATTATTTTTACCATAAGCGCTTCATAAGTGAGACCCTGATTCTTAGCAAGTATATGACCCAGCAGTCCTACGGCATAGTTTGAATACTCAAATTCGGAACCGATATCGCGCCTTAGTTCATGATTATCAAGGAAATCATACAATAATTCTTCGGTATAATCGACATAGGGATTGGCATTATCCGTTGGTGTAAAATTATCGGGCATCCTGGGAAGTGCGGACGTATGATTTGACAAATGTACCAGTTTAATGGCCTCTCCGTTTCTGGTTGGTGCCTTAATCCCTTCAGGGAGGTATTTTTGCAAGGGATCATCTAAACTTAGCTCGCCTCGCTCTGCCAATTCGGCCAGCATGACGCCTGTAAAAGTTTTGGTTATAGATCCTATCTCGTAAATGGAATTCTCATCGACCTGCTCTTCAGAAGCAAGTGATTTTTTACCATAAGAGAAAAATTGAGTGCCATCTTTATTGATCATGCCAATGACAATACTCGCGTTAACGCCATTATCAACGCGTTTCTTGATTTCGGTTTTGATAGCCTCCGGAATTTGCGGTTGACCGAAAGAAAACGAAATGAATAAGGAAAGCGTTAGGAGGAGAACTGCTTTTTTTATCGACATGAATTTTTATTTAATGGTTGTTGAAAGTTACAAATTATGGAGGAGATCCTGAAACAAAAAGCAATACGAATTATGAAAGCCACAAATTGAATAATTGAACTATGAATGATTGATCAATTGGTTCTTATTCTGAAATTTATTGATGACTTCCGCCTTATACTTTCTGGACATGGGTAAATTCCAGGTCGAGTTCACTAGGATTTCATTACCCTTAATAACCATACTTTCCGGGTTGACCAGGAAGGCCCTGTGAATACGAATAAAGTGATCTAATTTTTTTGACCAGTCTGAAATTGTTGTATTGTTCTTGTATGTTTCGCCATCCAATAAAACGGCGATTGTAAAATCACTGCGGCTTTCGATATAGGCAATACTGTCTACTTGCAACACTATTTTTTTTCTGTTGCTATAAATAGAAATTGTTTCATTTACTTTCTTGTTAGTTTTTCGAAAGATCTGAAACTCCAGGAGCACAAGAAAACCAATGATCATCCATATAAATATGGGATTTATCATGAGCTCTTCTATCACTCCTCCTTTTAATTCTAACAAATACCAATAGGCAATGGCAATGGCGATATAGCTCCAGTATAAGGAGACCAAAGCAATTAAAATGAGTCTTAACCATTTTCTGAAACCTCTTAAATGACGGATCATTTCATAGCTATACTTTACAAATATTGCGGCAGTCAGCAGGAATAGTGCAATGAGCCAGGCCTCAAAAAAACCATCAAAGGTCTTTAAAAATAAAATAGCAATTGCAATTGAACCACTCAACCAATAGCCAATTTTAAAAAGATCTGTTCTCGTCATGATTTAAAAATAAAATAATTAAGCATAACTGGAGCTCAATATCACATACTTGTGTTTAAAATTAGGTATTTTACATGCCTGGACGGGTTTTTGACCTTGTAAGACTTCAAGGTATCTGATACTTTTGAAGTATAAACTTTAAAAATAAGATTATGTTAGATTTATTTTACCAGGGAGGTCCATTATTCATGAGTATACTCACTATTTTACTATTAGCGGTTTTAGTGAGTTTCTGGAAATTCCCTAAATGGACCAAAGAATTAGGGCTACTTGCCTTAGCCATAGGAATATTAGGGCAAATTATAGGCTTATATGGTGCATTTAAAGGTATCGAAGAAATGGGAGAGGTCAGCCAGTCTATGATGGCAGGTGGTATTAAAGTGAGCTCCATTACAACCATGTATGGCATCCTTATTTATATTCTATCTATAGCATTGCGATTAATTAAAAAATCCCTAGCATAGGTTTAAAGCTTAGCCACTGCTAAAAAAGTAATTTCACTTCGACTACCACTTTGGCAAGGCTTAACCTTGGCAATATCCAGATGTTTTCGGTTTCTCTTGAACAATTGAAATTTATCGATTAACGGAATCGTAGCCCAGAAAATTCCTACTCGGAAATTTGAAATTGATGTGTTTCAACGAAATAACCAAATATTTACTGGATATGAACAAAGTAATAGGTAAATTAGGGTATAAACTTAACCTCTTTAATTATGAAATTTACTACTCTGGAGAAATGCTGTCTCGCATTTTTCGTAATTGCTTTAATATCAACCGACCTTTATGCTTATAAT
>JABDLA010000095.1 GCA_013001965.1 Flavobacteriaceae bacterium
TTTTGCAAATTAGGATTGTTGCTGCTCAATCGTCCGGTGGCAGCCACCGTTTGCATATAATCGGTATGTACATGACCGGTTTGTTCTAATACTTGATTGGGTAAGGCATCAACATAGGTACTTTTGAGTTTGCTTAGGCCACGATACTCTAAAATATCTTTTATGATGTCATGATCTTTGGCCAAATATCGAAGAACATCTTCTGCCGTACTGTATTGACCGGTCTTCGTCTTTTTGGGTTTATCAACCAATTGCATTTTTTCAAAAAGAATAACACCCAGTTGCTTGGGCGAAGCGATATTAAACTCTTCACCGGCAGCTTTATAGATCTTTTTTTCCAGCACTTTGATGTCATTATCTAGGTCTGAAGACAGCGAATTAAGAAAGGACTTATCCAAATTGATGCCTTCCAATTCCATATCGGCCAACACACGTAACAAAGGGATTTCGATCTCATTAAATAACTTCTTTATGTTGGCATCACCCAGTTCTTTCTCAAAATGTTCTTTAAGCTGTAAGGTGATGTCGGCATCTTCGACCGCATATTCTGTTTGCTTATCCAACGGAACTTCTCGCATCGATAGTTGATTCTTTCCCTTTTTGCCTATAAGTGATTCAATAGAAATAGGGGTATAATTCAAATAGGTTTCCGCAAGGACATCCATACTATGCCTCATATCGGGGTTAATCAAATAGTGGGCTAACATGGTATCAAATAAATCGCCCTTCACCTGCATATTGTATTTATGAAGGACCTTGATATCGTATTTTAGATTTTGACCGATCTTCCCGATGGAATCACTTTCAAAGAATGGTCTTAAGGATTCCAGCAACGTTTGTGCTTCATCTCTATTTTCAGGGAATGGTAAATAAAATCCTTTGCCAATTTCCCATGAAAATGCGATGCCCACCAATTCTGCAATAATGGGATCAAGTCCTGTAGTTTCAGTATCAAAACACACCCAGCTCTGCTTCATCAGATTCTGAAGAAAGAGCTTCCTGGCCATATCATTGTCAACGGCCTGATAAAAATGAGAACTTGTCTCGGAAGTTTCTCTGCTGGAAACCGATTGAATGACTTCCGAAGCGGATTCAGTATGACCTCCAAATAATGAGAATTGTCCGGCTCCGGCTGTTGTTTTCGTTTCAGCTGTAGACTTAACTTCAGTTTTGGTAACAGGACTGTCATTGGTTGCTTCGGAAGAAAAGGTCTTAATTAAATTCTCAGTCAGCCTTCTGAATTCCAGTTCTTCAAAAATGGATACAACCGCATCTAAATCGGGTGAGTTGAGTTCAAAATCATGTTCATCGAATTCAACAGGGACATCAAGAAGAATTTTCGCCAGTTCCTTTGATAATAGCCCTAATTCGGCATTTTCTTCCACCTTTTCTTTCATCTTTCCTTTCAGCTCATGGGTGTTCGCCAGAAGTCCTTCCATACTTCCATATTGAGCCAGGAATTTTTTGGCCGTCTTATCTCCAACGCCGGGAAGCCCTGGAATATTATCCACAGCATCACCCTTCATTCCAAGGAAATCAATGACCTGTTCCGGACGTTCAATTTCAAAATTTTCCTGAACTTCCTTAATTCCCCAGGTATCGTAGCCACCGCCAAAACGAGGTTTGTACATGTAAATATTTTCAGAAACCAATTGGGCGAAATCCTTATCGGGAGTAACCATATAGGTTTTATATCCCTCTTTCTCAGCTTTTTTGGCTAGGGTGCCAATCACATCATCGGCCTCATAACCTTCCTTAATTATTATGGGGATGTGCATGGCCTTCAAAATATCCTTGATATATGGAACCGCAATAGATATGGCCTCGGGTGTTTCATCACGATTGGCCTTATAGTCCGGAAACATTTCGGTTCGTGTCACGCTTCCACCCTGATCAAAACAAACGGCAAGATGATCAGGTCGTTCACGTTTGATAACATCCAGAAGTGAATTTGTAAAGCCCATTATGGCTGAAGTATCCAATCCTTTCGAATTGATTCTTGGATTTTTAATAAACGCATAATAACCGCGAAAAATTAGTGCATAGGCATCTAAAAGGAATAATCGTTTCTGATCTGACATCATATTTTTATTGAAGACTATAAAACTACGAAACTTATATGTTCAATTGAAATGCAATTTGTAATTTTCCGCAGTAATTTAAATCAAATGAGAACATTTGCTCTTGCCATACACGGTGGTGCGGGAACTTTGGTCAAAGGACTGATGACACCGGCTTTGGAGACTCAATATAAAGAAGCACTACGGTTTGCTGTTGAAGACGGATTTAAAATTTTAAATCAAGGAGGAAGCGCGTTGGATGCAGTTGAATCTGCTGTGATACATCTGGAAAATACACCACTGTTCAACGCTGGGAAAGGATCTGTATTTACTGCTCAGGGCACGCATGAAATGGATGCAGCAATTATGGATGGGGCCAATCAAGAGGCCGGCGCAGTTAGTTTGATAACGGGGATAAAAAATCCGGTTGCTTTGGCACGCGATGTTTTGGAAAAAAGTTATCATGTTTTTTTGGCCGGTGAAGGTGCTATGGAGTTTGCTAAAAGCAACGGATATAAGATTGAGAAACCCGACTACTTTTACGATGAAGTACGCTATCAGCAATGGCAAGGCATAAAAGACAGTGAAGAGTTTCAACTCGATCACTCTGTGAAAAAAGAAGGCAAGTTTGGTACGGTTGGCGCAGTGGCATGCGATCAAAATGGTAATGTAGCCGCCGCCACGTCAACCGGCGGAATGACCAATAAAAAATGGGGGCGTGTTGGGGACAGCCCAATGATTGGTGCCGGGACCTACGCAAATAATAACACTTGCGCCGTAAGTTGTACCGGTAGCGGTGAATTTTTTATAAGAGGTGTTGTAGCCTATGATGTGGCATGCTTAATGGAATATAAGGGGTTGTCATTAAATGAAGCAGCCAGAATCGTAATTCATGAGCGTATGCCCAGGATTAATGGCGATGGTGGATTGATAGCAGTAGATGGCAATGGAAATCTTGCCATGCCATTCAATACGGAAGGCATGTATCGCGCAAGCAAATCGTCAAACGGCCAGGACTATTTAGCCATTTATAAATGATTATATAAATGGAGCAGAAATCGGTAATACGCTGACGCTTCTTTCTTTAATATTATAGGAATCACTGTTGGACAACACATGTACAGTGAGATTCGCCATGGTCATTGGTGTGCCATCTTCAAGGACCTTTTCATTGTTATGAGTTAAGGAACTTCCATCGTAAACAATAACCATCCCTGATCCTATAACGGTACAATCATTCCCATTCTTTATGATCATCCCAGTATCTTCAGCAAGCCCAAAACCAATAAGATTTGGAAACTTGGCGACAGCTTCAGACTGCCTTCCAAATCGTCCACGTTTAATAAAATGGGTATCAAAGATTACCCCCGGAATAAACCCAAGTCCCTTATACATTTTTACGGCGCCTTTTATAAATGCCTCGGTGCTACTACCGCCAGCGATCATTTCATGCGACATGGCCATGGCACCTGCACTGGTACCGGCAATGACGAAGTTGTCTTCATTCAGGTATCGTTCCGCCATGATTTTATGAATACTGCTGCCACCAATTATATCGGTGATCCTGGATTGGTTACCTCCGGAAAACATAATGCAATTGGCAGTTTTAATACGTTCAATATTTTCAGGTTTTTCGGAATCATCACCTTCTCTAATGTCCAGAACCTTTACATGCTTGCATCCCAGCTTTTTAAAGGCATTTTTATAGTTGTCACCAACTTCTTCAGGAATGCTGGAGGCTGTTGGGATAATAACAATTTTAGCGTTTACCCCTCCTGATTGTTTAACAACATGATATAAGATGCCTTCCTCAATGAATTCAAGCGAATAAAACTCATTGTCTTCATGGCCTTTATCCTCATTTCCTCCGATTGGAATTAATGTTCCTTTAATCGATTGCATTAAATCTTTATATTAATTTTATTCGGGCAAAAATAAACTAATTTTTTCATTGAAAAATGCATATATTTATAATCTTTCGCTTTAAAAATCAGCCAATATGAAAATTATAAGCATAAATGCCATGAGAGGACCAAATTATTGGTCTGTACGACGTCATAAACTCATTGTAATGGTGCTTGACCTCGAGGAAATGGAGGAATTGCCTTCAAATAAGGTCGACGGTTTCTATGACCGCTTAAAAACCATGTTTCCCAGTATGTATGAACATCGTTGTTCTGTAGGAGAACCTGGAGGCTTTTTTCAACGTGTGGAGGAAGGTACTTGGATGGGGCATATTATCGAACATATTGCCCTTGAAATTCAAACCCTGGCAGGGATGGATGTTGGCTTTGGAAGAACACGTGGTTATGGCGAGAAAGGCGTATATAATGTTGTATTTGCCTATATGGAAGAGAAGGTAGGTCGCTATGCAGCCAATTGTGCTGTAAAAATTTGTGAAGCTCTTATAAAAGGAGAAGAATATGATATGACCGACGATATCCAGGAAATGCGTGAATTGCGGGAGACGGAAAGACTGGGCCCAAGCACCGGATCAATCGTTGAAGAAGCGGAATCAAGAGGAATACCATGGATCAGGTTAAATAAATATTCGCTGTGCCAGCTCGGTTATGGAGCTAACCAAAAACGAATACAAGCTACAGTAACCAGTGAAACCAGCAGTATTGGTGTGGAATTGGCCTGTGATAAAGAGGATACTAAATTTTTACTGGAACAAGCCGAAGTTGAAGTGCCACGAGGCGATATCATTCGACGTGAGAGCAGCTTGAAAGAAGCTTGTGATTATGTAGGTTTTCCTTTGGTAATCAAACCTGTTGATGGGAATCATGGTCGCGGGATCACAGTTGATATACAAAATTATGATGATGCATTAATAGCATTTCGAAATGCAAAAGAAAGCTCGCGCAATGGTATCATTATCGTTGAAAAATTCATAACCGGAGAGGATTACAGATTATTGGTCATAAATCATGTCCTTGTTGCTGCTGCGAAACGTACGCCGGCACATGTTATAGGAGATGGTAAATCGACAATTCAGGAACTGGTCGATGAGGTGAACAATGATCCTCGCCGAGGTTATGGTCATGAGAATGTACTGACGCAAATCACAATTAACGATCTAACAACAGGTATAATTAAAGAGGCGGGATTAAGTTTAGATTCTGTTATACCTGAAGGTGAAAAATTCATTTTAAAGGATACTGCAAATCTAAGTACGGGTGGAACTGCAGAAGATGTAACTGATATAGTACACCCGGCAAATGTTGCAATGGCCGAACGCATTTCAAAGATTATCGATCTCGATATTTGCGGTATTGATGTAATGACAACCGATATTACCAAGCCGCTTTCAGAAACCGGCGGTGCAGTGCTTGAAGTTAATGCCGGACCAGGATTTAGAATGCATCTTGCACCAACAATAGGTTTGCCGAGAAATGTGGCGGCTCCTGTAATCGATAAATTATTTCCGCAGAAAGGCGATACAGGGCGAATTCCCATCATTGCAGTTTCGGGCACAAACGGGAAAACGACCACGACACGCTTAATTGCCCATATAGCCAAGATGAAAGGCTTCCGGGTTGGATATACAACAAGTGATGGCGTTTATATACAAAACAGACTTTTAATGAGCGGGGACTGTACTGGTCCAGCAAGTTCCGAATTCGTGCTGAAAGACCCAACGGTCAATTTCGCTGTTTTAGAGTGTGCCAGAGGAGGTTTACTTCGCGCAGGACTTGGATTTAAAAATTGTGATATTGGAATAGTTACAAATGTTGCTGCCGATCATTTAGGATTAAAAGGCATCCATACCATTGAACAATTGGCCAAGGTAAAAGGCGTGATTCCTGAAACGGTCTTGCCTGACGGATATGCTATTTTAAATGCCGATGATGACCTCGTTTATGACATGAGACGAACAGTGAATTGCAATGTGGCCTTATTTTCAATGGATGAGAATAATCCTAGAATAAAAGCTTTACAGCGTTTAAACGGCATTACAGCAGTCTATGAAAATGGCTATGTCACTATATGCAGAGGCGAATGGAAAATGCGTATCATGAAGGCCGAGAACATCCCATTGACCTATGGCGGGAAGGCCAAATTCATGATTCAGAATGTACTTCCGGCAATTCTCGCAGCAAACATTCAGGGCATCAGTATTGAAGATATGAAAGCCGCCCTTGAAAGCTTTATTCCTTCTGCAACGCAAACACCGGGCCGACTGAATTTATTTAAATTCAATGATTTTTCAATACTACTTGATTATGCACATAATCCAGCAGGTATGAGGGCGCTCCAGAAGTTTACTAATGAACTGGATGCCACTTCAAAGGTAGGGATCATTGCCGGAATTGGTGATCGTCGTGAAGAAGACAACAATGAAATGGGGAGTATTGCAGCCGAAATGTTTGATGAGATCATCATCAGGCAGGATAAGCATCTCCGAGGTAAAACCGAGAAGGAACTCATCAGAATGTTGGATGATGGTATTAAAATGAAAGATCCGAAAAAGAAGACAATGATCATTCCATCTGAAAAGGAAGCCATAACCTATGCCGTTAAAAATGCTGCGAAAGGTTCACTTATCGTGCTTTGCAGCGATGTGGTTCCCGATGCTTTAGAATTGGTTAAAAGTTTTAAAGAAATGGAATCCAATGGCGGATTTAATTTTGAGGCATAAAAAAACCACATCAGGGATGTGGTTTCTTCAGAAAAATTCATGTATTAAGAAGTGAGTAATCTTAACTCATGAGAGTTATCTTTCGTTTCATTTGAAGACTTTTTATATAAGCCTTTATACTGATAAGCGCATTACTTTTGTTAAAGTTAATATTCTTATTTTGGTCCATAGGATCAATAGCGATTGGTTCCCACTTTCGGTAGGCAATGATATCCTCATTTAATTCGAAAACTAACTGGGAATCAGGCATATCGAATTCTACCACAGAAACAATCTCATTTCTTGGAAACACCTGGGCAACATCCTTATCATTTTGTGCAAATGACAAAAATGGCATTGTGATTAAAGTTAAAAATAGTATCATGTTCTTCATGACCATAACTGTTTGATGTAGGTGTTATTCATGAACTAAAGAACATAAATGATAAGTGAAATAGGCATTTTTTTGATAAAATGCCTAAAAAAATAGTTAAGAGGTGTGACCTTTCTAATAATATCGATGAATAACCGCTTTAAGAATAGGCCTAAACAAAGGAAATGTCATATTTTCCTACAATTTTAGGCACTTTTTCAAAATCTAGCTTATCGGCAGGCTGTTTGGACAGCTCTTCGAATATATGTTCTATGCCCGAAAGAAAGACACACTACTTAATAAAATAATCCGACTGGATGTTTTCATTCTTTTCATCTTGAAACTTTGTCATGCTGAAGTATTGATGAATTGAATAACTTCCTGTTTCTCCCTTCTTATTCACAGCGATATAGCCAACCTGAAAATTTTTATAATCGCTATTCGGTTTATTGACGATTCGATTAATTGCCTCCTCACAAGCGGCCTGAGGCGATTTTCCCTGGCGCATCAATTCAACTACCAGAAAGCTGCCAACGGTCTTGACCACCTCTTCACCCAAGCCGGTAGCAACAGCAGCACCAATTTCATTATCGACAAAAAGACCAGAGCCAATTATAGGTGAATCTCCTACACGTCCGGCCATTTTATAGGCCAATCCACTTGTGGTACACGCTCCCGAAATATTCCCCTTCTTATCAATAGCCAGCATACCAATGGTATCATGATTTTCAATATTAATGATCGGTTTGTATTCACTTTTCACCTTCCATTCTTCCCATGCCTTTTTTGAAGCCTCAGTCAAAAGATCTTCTTTTTGGAATCCATTTTCATAAGCGAACTGCTCAGCGCCCTTGCCTGCGAGCATCACATGTGGCGTGTTCTCCATGACCATCCTGGCCACAGATATGGCGTGCGTTACATTTTGAAGATAGACCACAGATCCGCAATTCCCTTCCTTATTCATAATACAGGCATCGAGTGTGACATTGCCATCACGATCCGGCAAGCCACCTTTACCAACCGATTGTCCTTCAGCATTGGCCTCTTCAACCATACACCCTTTTTCTACGGCGTCTAATGCCGTTCCTCCTGCCTGAAGCACTTCCCAGGCTTTGGCAGTTGCATTTTTTACGTCCCAGGTGGCAATGACCAGGGGTAAGGACGCTTTGCTGGTTGATTCATTGGTTTGTTCTGAAGCGGTTTCAGCACAGGCATTCAATGTGCTGCCAACGGCTAATCCCACGCCGGTTAAAGAAGCATTTTTAATAAAGTTTCGTCGTTTCATACACTGACTGTTTTTTTAGAATTTCTATAACCATACCATAAAATATACGAATAACATAAAACGATAAAGAACAGGGCCGTTTTGAATCCAATTTCATCTGTAAAAAATCCATATAGTGGTGGAATAATAGCCCCACCAACTATGGCTGTACATAAAAGACCGGAACCCTTGGGCTTTAATTCACCTATACCATCAATGGCTAAGGTAAATATGGTTGGGAACATAATGGAATTGAATAATCCAACCGCTAAAATGCTCCACATTGAAACCAGTCCGGTAGTACTTATTGAAATCACAATAAGCGTAATGGCAAGAGTTGCAAATATACCCAGCACTTTGCCAGGTCTGATGATCCTGGTTAAATAGGAACCAACGAAACGGCCTATCATGGCTCCTGACCAGTAAAAGGTCACGAAAACACCAACAATGGCTTTATCATCATTATCTGTGATCCCTGAATTAAGCAGGCCTTCAACAATAGATTTCATCAGTCCGTTCTCTTTAATCACGCTAACAAGGTTCATGTCTAAAAAGTAATTCACCAGATAACTGCCAATGGCCACTTCGGCACCAACATAAAAGAAGATACCCAGAACACCCAACATCAAATTCTTTTGCTTAAAGGCTTTAGAATAGGTTCCTGTTGATTTTTCATTCATCATTTTGGGCAATTTTGCAAACAGGAAAATAACCGCGATCAGGCTGATAAATACGGCTAATCCCAAAAACGGGTTTTGAACTGCTGAGGCCTCAGAAGCCAGGTAGGATTCCCTGGCAGTTTCGGAAAGGGCAGCAATTTCATCGTCGGTTTTGATGGTATCGCTTAATATGAAGAGCGCACCTACAGCTGGTGCAATTGCCGTTCCCAAGGAGTTAAAAGCCTGTGATAAATTCAATCGGCTTGAGGCACCTTCTTCACTGCCAAGAACAGCAACAAATGGATTGGCGGCCACCTGTAAAATGGTCATCCCGCCGGCAAGAATAAAATAGGCAAGCATAAATATTCCAAAGACCCGATATGAAGCCGCCGGGTAAAACAACACACAACCGAGGGCCATGGTCAATAAACCAAGGATAATTCCGAGCTTATAACCGATCTTTGATAAGATATAACTGGCCGGGATGGACAATAAAAAATAGGCGCCAAAAAATGCGAATTGAACCATTCCTGCCTGAAAATAACTCAAGGTGAACAATTCACGCAAGCGTGGGATTAGTGAATCAACGAGGACAGTAATAAATCCCCATAGGAAGAACAATACTGTGAGTAGGATAAAAGAGGAGCGATAAGATTTTTGATCCGTCATGCTGCGGTTTAATTAATTTTAATTTCATCTATAAAAATCCAACTTCGGCCATCATGTTCAAAACCTAAATGCCATTCGGGTAGTGGCCCTAATTTTTTTGCTACAATCTTTACAAAGCGTGAAGAAGTCATGTTGGTATCAATACTAATTGTTTTGATGGCGGCATTTTCAGATGGAATGGTTGTGTCTATTTTTTCTTGTTCGATCAACTCAAAATCGGTTCCGTCCTTACTGGTCCAAATTTCAACTTCGGTGGGGTAAAAAATCCAGGAGCGCTGATCCTGTAAAAAATTAACGGCAATAGATTTAATGGGTTTTACCTCACCAAGATCTACAGTGGCCTTGACGTCTTCATCCCAATAGCCTTGCCAGGTCCCTGTGCGAAAATCGGTTGTTCCAAGAATACCATCAATCAAAGCGTCATTGCCTCCTGCGTTGTACTGATTGGCATATTCCGTTTCTAAGCTGATGCTGATGTTGGGGTCAATTTTATAAAATTGGGTTTCCACTATAGCACTTTTAACCCCATTTTTTTCTGAATAGACCTGTAACAAGGTAGGTTCTGTAATTTTGAGCGTGGCTGTATATTCTGCAAATTCATGATCCCCAAACCGATAGTATATGGCCGCATCTGGATCGCTATTTCTTAATTCAACCTCAGTCGACCCTTTAAATGCCACATCACCACTGGCAATAAATGGTACCGGGACAATTTGATGTTCAGATATATGAGTAACCGGAAGCCCACCACTTCTACTTCCCCAAATGGCCGGCTTATCGGTCATATGAAACTCAAGCACACCGCCATTTATAATATTCTCATGGGTAATGTAGCTGCCCTGCAAATTACCACCATTTAATCGGGAGCGCTCGATGTAAATATTTGTTGTGCTCAAATTATGGGCGATAATGGTGAATGTTTTATCATTTTCAAGTTGTATTGTAGCTTTATCAAATAAGGGTGTTCCAATAATATATTGATTAGAGCCCGGTGTCACAGGGTAAAATCCCAATGAACTGAAGATGTACCAGGCACTCATTTGTCCGCAGTCTTCATTACCTGAAATCCCATCGGGACTATTCTTATAGAGTTCGGTAAGAATTTGATGAACCCGTTCCATGGTCTTATGGGGTTTCCCTACAAAATTATAGAGATATGCCATGTGGTGGCTGGGTTCATTACCATGAGCGTATTGCCCGATCAATCCTGTAATATCAGCTTGATCTCTACCTGAGGTTTCGGCCTTGGCAGTAAACAATTCATCCAGCTGTTTTTCAAGAACATCTTTTCCACCCAATAGAGAAATGAAGCCGGTTATATCCTGGGGGACATAAAAACTATATTGCCAGGAATTGGCTTCGGTATAATTAAAGTTTACTTCATATGGATCAAAAGGGGAGAACCAGGTGTTTCGAAATCGTCCACGCATGAATTTCGTTTCAGGATCAAAGATGTTTTTGTAATACTGAGCACGCTGTGAAAAGATAGTGTAATCGTCGTCCTTGCCCAGGGCTCGTGCCATTTGAGCAATGGTCCAATCGTCATAGGCATACTCCAGGGTTTTTGAAACCGATTCACTTTCTTCTTCAACAGGAATAAAACCATATTTTTTATAAGAAGCTAATCCTAACTGATCCTGATTGGCACTATGTTTCATGGCATCAAAGGCCAAATTCACGTCATAATCCCTAATGCCTTTTAGGTAGGCATCAGCGATGACGGGGACCGCATGATACCCAATCATGCATCCGGTATAGTTGGCTGAAAGGTCCCAAATTGGCATAATGCCTCCTTCATTGTATTTGGCTAAAAATGTTTTGATGAAATCGTTTGTGCGTTTCTGTTCAAGAATCGTATAAAGAGGATGGGCCGCCCTGTAGGTATCCCACAATGAAAAAACCGTATAATAATCAAACTCTTTGGTTTGATGAATGTTGAGATCCATACCCCGATAACGTCCATCAACATCCTGATATAAATTGGGAGCGATCATGGTATGGTACAAGGCCGTATAAAAATTAGTTTTATAATCAGAATTGTTACTTTCTATGATGATCTTCTCAAGCTGTTGCTCCCAGGTGGATTGGGCCTGTTCCTTAATCTGTTCGAAAGACTTTTCACCAATTTCCGTTTCTAAATTTTGTTTAGCTCCCTGTTCATCTACAGCACTTATCCCAATCTTTATTATAATGGGGTCACCGGTTGATTCGCCAAACTCGAAAGCGGCCTTCACTTTTTTTCCCGCGTGGGTATCGTTCAAAAAAGTCATTTTGGTGAAGGGTTGTGAAAACTGAATATTATAAAATAATCGCTGATCGGTCGCCCATGCTTTCGAGTTTCGGTATCCGCCTAATTCAGTATTTGAATAGACATTTATTTTTGAATCCAGAACTTCATCCCGATGTTCAAGATCTAAAATGATGACCTGTTCCGAATCTTTAGGAAAGGCATAACGATGGCTACCACTTCGTTCGGAAACGGTCAATTCTACTTCAATATTTGTTGTATCCAGAAGGACCTTGTAATAACCTGCTTCAGCAATTTCGTTATCGTGGGAAAAATGTGCGCGATAGCCTGCTTTGCCATCGGCCCCATTATTAAATACAATTGTGTTCGTTGGCATCAATAAGATATCGCCATAATCACTAACTCCTGTTCCGCTTAAATGGGTATGAGAAAAACCATAAATATAGTTGTCTGAATAGTGATAACCCGAACAGCCGTCCCAGCCATCCAGTCGCGTATCAGGGCTTAATTGCATCATTCCAAAAGGCATAGTTGCACCGGGATATGTATGTCCGTGACCGCCGGTCCCTATAAACGGATTGACGTATGAAATTAAAGGTTTGTCCTTTTTTGCAACGGATTTGTCTTTAGGATTGGAACATGCAACGCAAAAAAGCGAGAGTATAAAAAGGACGGTTGGTTTGAATTTCATTTAAATTAGATTCCTAACTTTAAAGCATCTAATATACTAAAATGCAGTTCAAGACTTTTATTCAATTTTCGATTTTTATGTTCCTTTTTGGTTCTTGTCAGAAATTGAAAATTGAAGAAGGGCGATCGCTCCTTATACCGCTACCGGCTCAACATACATTTTATAATGCAAGCTTTACATTCGAACAGGATCTGAGAATTACAGCCGATGATTTTTTTCAAGTCACTCCAAAATTTTTGGAACACTTTTTTTTAAGAAACGGCTCGGTACGAATAAACGAATCAGATAATGCGCCGGAGATCATATTCATTAAAGTTGATTCTATAGACCATGAAGAAGGATATGTGCTTGATGTACTTCCTGATCAAATACAAATCCATGCCTCAACAGAGAAGGGTGCTTTCTATGCGGTGCAATCATTACGTCAGCTTCTACCATCTTTATTTGAGAATGATCATAATGAAATTCATGATGTGAGTATTCAATGCCAACGCATTGAGGACGAAGCTCGATTTAAATATCGCGGTATGCACCTTGATGTTGGCAGACATCTTTTCCCAGTTGAATTCATTAAGAAATACATCGATGCTTTGGCCATGTTAAAAATGAATACCTTTCATTGGCATCTAACCGAAGATCAGGGTTGGCGTGTAGAGATTAAAAAATACCCAAAACTCAATGAAATTGCAGCCTTTAGAAAAGAAACTTTGATAGGACATTATAGCGATCAGCCTCATCAATTTGATGGGGAGCACTATGGGGGTTTTTATACACAAGAGGAGATTAAGGAAGTGGTTAATTATGCGGAGGAAAGGCACATCACAGTGATTCCTGAAATTGAAATGCCCGGACATTCACAAGCTGCAATTGCAGCCTATCCTGAATTAGGATGTCGGGAAGAACAAGTAGAGGTCGCGACAAAATGGGGTGTATTCGAAGAGATCTACTGTAGCAAGGACGAGACTTTTGATTTTCTGGAAGATGTTTTGGACGAGGTTCTCGCCCTATTTCCAAGTGAGTTTATTCATATTGGAGGCGATGAAGCACCAAAAACCAGGTGGGAAAACTGCAATGAATGCCAGCTACGGATTAAGAATGAGGGCCTTAAAGATGAACATGAACTTCAGAATTATTTTATAAGCCGAATTGAAAAGTATTTAAATAGTAAAGGAAGACAAATTATTGGATGGGATGAGATACTGGAAGGCGGATTGGCACCCAATGCAACGGTGATGTCATGGCGTGGTTTGAATGGAGCCATTGAAGCCGCCAAACTAGGACATCGGGTCATAATGTCGCCAACCTCTCATTGTTATTTCGATTACTATCAATCGGATAATGAAACAGAACCTTTGGCAATAGGAGGCTTTTTGCCAATGGAAAAAGTATATGCCTTTGATCCGATCCCGGAGGAATTGTCAGAAGAAGAATCCAACTATGTTTTAGGTGCCCAGGGTAATGTCTGGACCGAATACATGAAAACTTCAGAACAAGTAGAGTATATGGTTTTTCCGAGAATTCTGGCAATGAGTGAAGTTGGATGGACTAATAAGGAAAAGAAAAATTATGATGATTTTGTACCCAGAGTTGAACATTTCCATAAACGCCTAAAGGCATTGAATATCAATTATGCAAATCACCTCTATGAAGTAGAAGGACATTTGGAATCTTCTGAGGGGACGAATAACTATCATTTAGAAACGATCACCGAAGGAAAAGAAATTCGCTATACCTTGGACGGGAGTAGTCCAACAAAAAACTCCAGATTATATACATCGTCAATTCCCATTGAAAAGAGTACTTTGATCAAGGCTGCCCTTTTTAAATCAGAAAAGAAACTAGGGCATATATTTTCTGAGAGAATAAATGTTCACAAAGCTGTTGGGAAACACATTACGATCAATAAAAAAGCTCATAAGTCCTATCCTGGAAGCGGAGCCAAAGGATTAGTCAATGGAATTTCGGGGAGTGATTCACGCTATGGCGATAAGGAATGGCTTGGCTTTTGGGGAGATGATCTTGAAATTACGATCGATCTTGGTAAAGAGACCGAAATCAGTACCATAGAAACAAGATTTCATAATGGGAATGGCCAATGGATCTATGCACCCAAAAAGATGGAAACGCGCTTTGATGACGATAAGGACATATTATTCACAAAAATCAGTACAGCAGGTTTAATTGCCAGGACCATTATTCAATTTGACAGCCGGAAGGCGCGATACATAAGAATTAAGATCCCAAATTATGGTGTTATTCCGGAAGGGAAACAGGGTGCCGGTAATAAGGCTTGGACCTTTATTGATGAAATAATAGTCAATTAATATGCGATTAGAGATCTGTGCCAGTAATTATCAATCTGCCATAAATGCCCAGGAAGCAGGGGCAGATCGCATTGAATTATGCAAAGATCTTTCGGTGGGTGGATTAACGCCAAACCTTGAATTGTTTGAACGCCTTCTGAAGGCGCTTTCAATTCCGATCTATGTATTGATCCGACCTCGGCCAGGAGATTTCGAATATTCCCGGGAGGAATTTGAAAATATGAAACAGCATATTCAATCATTCAAGAGGCTGGGTTGTCATGGTGTTGTTTCTGGGGTTTTAAAAAACAAATTGATCGATCTTCCCAGAACGCAGGAATTGATCGAATGGTCCAAGCCATTACCATTTACCTTCCATCGCGCATTTGACGACATAACGAATCCCTTCAAAGGGGTGAATGATCTCGTTAAAATAGGAGCTTCGAGGATATTAACTTCCGGTCAGGAATTGACGGCAAAAGACGGCTTGGAATTATTGAAGGAACTCTTAAAGGCAGCTTCCAACAGGATAATAATACTTCCAGGAGCAGGAATTTCGCCGGATAACGCCTATTTGTTTAAGGAAAACGGCTTTCAGGAAATTCATGCATCAGCGACCGGGAAAGGAAGCATATCTGATATTGAGACCATAAAAGCCATTTTAAATACTATCAATGAATAGGGTAATAAGCTTCATATTGATCATACTTGGATTTAGCTGCACACCAAAAAGTGAGTTGCCTGTTACTATTCCTATTGACAATTGGCAATTTAAGAAAATAACAGACTCACTTTGGTTAGCAGCCAGCGTCCCTGGCAATGTTCATTCCGATTTACTGGACCATGAACTCATTGAGCATCCGTTTATAGGTGATAACGAAACCAGATTGCAATGGATCTCGGTATCGAATTGGGAATACAAAACCAATTTTAATGTCGATAAAAATACACTTCAGAAAAAAAAGATCAGACTTGAGTTTGAAGGTTTGGATACCTATGCTTCCGTGTTTCTGAATGACAGCCTGATTTTAAAAACAAATAATGCTTTTCTGGGTTATAAGGTGAATGTAAAATCAGTTTTAAAATCATCTAATGAACTTAGAATCTTGTTTGAGAATACTGCCAAATATGAAGATATTGAGCAGTCGAAATTGAGTTATAACTTACCTGAAGGGCCTCGTATTTTTACAAGAAAAGCACAATTTCAATACGGATGGGATTGGGGTCCAAAATTGAATACTTCGGGCATATGGCGACCTATTAAACTAACGGCCTGGAATGATGTCAAAATAGACGATATTTTGATCATTGATGGATTTATTGACAGTACTCAAGCGCAAATAATTGCTGGTCCTATGGCGCAATTTAGCAAAAAGGAGAAAGTAAGCCTGGACGTTTTTATTAATGATTCACTCTATAAAAAATGGGATTCCTTTGATGGCACTCCGGTTTCCATAGATATTAAGAACCCGAAACTTTGGTGGCCACATAATTTAGGTGAACCCTTTTTATATGATATTAAATTCATCATAAAGGATGGGCGAAAATTGTTGGATTCTGTTTCAGTAAAAAAAGGTTTTCGAACCATAGAACTGGTTACGGAAAAAGATAGTATTGGTGAATCCTTTTATTTTAAGGTCAATAATGTTCCTGTCTACGCAAAAGGCGCTAATTATATTCCGCAAAACAGCATCCAAAATAAGGTGACTGACAAACATTATGAAACTTTATTGGATGATGTGGTTGAAGCCAATATGAACATGCTCCGTGTTTGGGGCGGTGGCATTTATGAAAATGATATTTTCTATGACCTCTGTGATGAAAAGGGTATTATGGTTTGGCAGGACTTTATGTTTGCCTGTGCCATGTATCCCGGAGATGAAGACTTTTTAAATAATATCAAACAAGAAGCTTCTTATAATATTGCGCGTTTAAGAAATCATGCCGCTATAGTGCTTTGGTGTGGCAATAATGAAAATTCCGAAGGCTGGCATCGCTGGGGCTGGCAAGACGGTCGTTCGGAAAATGAGAAAGAAGAAATCTGGACCAACTATTTAAAGGTATTTGATACGCTTTTACCACGAACTTTAAAGCAGTTGACAAAAACGGACTATTGGGAAAGCTCTCCAAAATATGGGCGTGGGAATCCAAAATATGAATATGAAGGCGATGCTCACGACTGGTGGATCTGGCATGATGCTTATCCCTTTGAACATTTAGAAGATCATGTGCCACGCTTTATGAGTGAGTTTGGGTTTCAGTCTTTCCCGAGTTACGAAACGATCAATTATATCAATCAAAATGATAATTTAGATATAGCATCTAAAGGATTTAAGAACCATCAGAAACATGCCCGTGGTTTTGAACTCATTGCCGAATATATGAAGCGGGATTTTCCCGTCCCTGAACATAATGATGACTACGTTTATATGAGTCAACTCCTCCAGGCCTATGGCATAACTAAAGGCATTGAAGCTCAACGTCGGGCCAGGCCTTACAACATGGGAACTCTATATTGGCAACTCAATGATTGCTGGCCCGCGGTATCCTGGTCGAGTATTGATTTTTTCGGTAACTGGAAAGCACTGCACTATAAGGCCAAAAGAAGCTTCGACAATTTTTTGATTTCCTCCATAGAAAGCGATGGCATTTTAAAGACGTATGCCATTAACGATAAGCTGGAAACACTGGAACTTGAATTGAGTGCACAACTATTAGATTTCAATGGTTCTGTTATTTGGAGTAATTCTGTTGATGCTATTGCCGACTCAAACAGCAGTACGCTTATAATGTCGCTAGACCTTAAAACGATAACGTTTGATAAAAACAACTCGGTTTTGGTGATTTCAAATGTCGATAAACGCTGGCTGCATTATTTTACCAATCCTAAATCATTGCAGCTAAATCAAGAAGAACCCGGGATTCGCTTAAGCAGAGTAGATAAGGGTTTTGAAATAGAATTAACGACAGCCACACTTCAAAAAGATGTATTTTTGTATACAAAAGAAAAAGGACGGTTTAGCGACAACTTTTTTGATATGATGGCCAATGAGAAACGCGTCATTTTCTTCGAAACAGAAGCGGCAGAACTGAATGATTTGCGATTAAAAACGTTTAACAATTTTATAAGATAAGCCCATCATTGAATTAATATCTTTGCATCTTAAAAATAGGCTATGATTCGGTGGATCATTTTTCTTCTTATTTTCGGGGCCATTGATTTTTATGCTTTTCAGGCGCTTCGAACTGTAACCAAGAATACTTGGGTTCATGTAGCGTATTGGGCTCTGAGTATTGCGGTTATAGGCAATTTCCTGATACATTATTATGGCTTTAGCCGAAGTGATGGATTCTCACATTCCCATGGCTATGCATTCGCCTTTTTCATTACTATTCTTATACCAAAGATCATACTGCTAGTTTTTATGTTTGGTGAAGATGTTGTGAGAGGATTGTCCTATTTTTTTAAGAACGATATCAGACAATCATATGATGGCGATACTACTTTTGCAGAACGGCGTAAATTCATTTCACAAATAGCCTTAGGCTTGGCAGCAATTCCATTCGCTTCATTTTTATATGGTATATATAGGGGGAAATACAATTTCAAGGTCTTGAATTACACCCTTCATTTTGAGGATCTGCCTGATGCCTTCGATGGTTATCGCATAACCCAAATAAGTGATATTCACTCCGGAAGTTTCGATAATACCAGAAAAATTGAATATGGCATTGATCTGATCAATGAACAAAAGAGTGATGCCATTTTTTTTACTGGAGACATGGTCAATAACAAAGCTGAAGAAATGTACCCTTATTTAGACATGTTTAAAAAATTGAACGCTAAGGATGGTATGTATTCGGTCTTAGGGAATCATGATTATGGAGATTACATCCGTTGGGAGTCTGAAGATGCCAAGACCAAAAATTTAAAGGACCTTAAGAAATTACAAAAAGATATTGGTTTTGATCTGCTTTTAAATGATAACAGATATATCGAAAAAGATGGCCAGCGCATTGCGGTTATTGGCGTTGAGAACTGGGGGAAAGGAGGCTTTAAGAAAGCAGGAGATCTTCAAAAAGCCATAGCGACATTAGATAAAGATGATTTCAAGATTTTGTTGAGTCATGACCCTTCACATTGGGAAGCAGAAGTTGTTGATGATAATTATCATTTCCATTTGACCTTAAGCGGTCATACACATGGGATGCAATTTGGGATTGAGATCCCAGGGTGGTTTAAATGGAGCCCGGTAAAATGGCGATATAAGCAGTGGGCCGGAATTTATGAGAAATTCGGACAGTTTATCAATGTAAATCGTGGCTTTGGTTATTTAGCCTTTCCAGGACGTGTTGGAATATGGCCCGAAATCACTGTAATTGAGCTTAAAAAAGGGACAAAAGAAGCATAATTTGTCCGAAATGCTGTATTTATTCTGAAAATCACTATTTTTATTTAATACATTGGTGCAAACCTGCTGATTTTGAAGCTGTTTTAAGTGAATAAAAAATTGTAGGTTTGTATTCAAACAGCTGACTTAAAACTATAAAGTATGTCAAAATTTGGGGAACTCATAGATGTTGAAATTCCTGTTTTGTTAGACTTTTTTACCGAATGGAACGACGAATCCACTTCTATGCATGCCGTGCTTAGAGATGTGGCGGCTGCACTAGGCGATAAGGCAAAGGTCATTAAGATTGACGTTGAGAAGAACAAAGAACTGGCTGAAGCGCTACGCATCAAAGGTCTTCCAACCTTAATAATTTATAAAGGTGGCGAAATGAAATGGAGGCAAAGTGGTGAACTTGATGCCAATACACTAATTGGCCTTATTCAGGAATACGTTTAAACGAATAACCGCGCTCAGAAAAATAATCCAGTACTTTAGGCAAGGCGTACCTCATGTTTGATTCAGCTTTGATACTATCGTGAAAAACAATGATATCACCTTCCGAAGTATTATTGATGACATTATCGGCACATTTTTGCTCATCCAAATCTTGATCCCAGTCGCGAGACAATATATTCCACATGACGACCCGATAGCCCATTTTAACAAGTAAGTTGGATTGCCTTGGTGTGATCTGACCATATGGCGGTCGAAATAATTTTGAATCGATGAGGGTTGATGCCTTTTCGACGCTTTTAACATAGTCGCTCGCTTTAGATTTCCAGCCCTTCAGGTGATCATAGGTATGATTTCCAATCGTATGCCCTTCAGAGATGATATTCTGGTATATATTAGGATGTTCTTCGACGTTTTTCCCGACACAAAAAAAAGAGGCCTTCGCTTTGTATTGATTTAAAAGCCCCAATATCCAATCTGTGATTTGCGGTGTTGGGCCATCATCAAAAGTTAAATAGATGACCTTGTCTGAGGCAGGCATATTCCAAACAAGTTTAGGAAATATGTATTTTAATATCGCCGGTGTTTTGACTGGTATTAAATGCACAACTAATTTGTAGTATCTTGTTCGAAAGGATTATCAGTCTCCTCATCATCTGCCCGGTTCAAATCTTCGAGGTCCTCATCACCCATAAAATGACTGAACAATCTTAAATAGTTATTAAAGTTCTTCATTTCCGCCTCGACAAAATCGGTGTCCTCTTCGTGTACAACTAAAACATCAACCAATCCGCGATAGCGTTCAATATCAATATATATTTCTTCAAATAACCGCTGCTGATTATCGATTGGTAGGCCACTGTAATAGGTCAGGTTTTCCTGGTATTTCGCTGCAACCGACTTAAATAATTGCCTTGCTTTCTCATTTGCGTTGGTATCATAATAGGCAATTACATAGGGTTCTAATAACGTATAGAAACCAAATATATCGACCGGCATTTTTTCCATCGCCAGATCGGCGATCTCTTCGGCTTTATCTAATTGATCTTCATTGATCAGCTGTTCAATGAGACGGGCCAAATTACCTCTATAGGTAATTCCGTTCTTACGTGTTTCCACATCGTGATAGATGTTGGGGTCTCCACTATTACCCCAGTCCCAGTTCTTAACCATAGGATACATGATCTCGGTATCGACTCGGCCCATATCAAATGGATTGGCCTTATCGACAGGCGTGTGAATTGGTACAAGTTTGTAACACATACCATCGAGTTGAAGATAGTCTTTCATCCAGATATAATCATCACTGCCAAAGGCTCCGCCGGTAAAATAAATAGGACGTTCCCAATTGTTGTTTGCTACTATATCAAGCATCAACAAGCGATTCTTTACCAAACCGCTGCCGGAGATTTTAAGATATATTGTGTCCACAATTTTGTCGGCATCCTTTTCGGCAACAATACCATTTTTTAATACAGCTTCTTTGTCAACTGGAATACTGATATTTTCAGTGGGCAGGTAATTATAATTTAATGCCTGACGGGTGATCTGTTGCGTATCGACCATATCGGCCAGATCAGCTTCACTATAGCCCTGCTGTCTTAACACATATTTGTACTTGGTTTTGGCATTATCGCTGGTGACAAAATTGAGGAATTCCTTAATATCTAAAGTGTCTTCCGTGATCAATTCCTTCATGATGTAATCACGAGTACCAAAACGATATTTGTCATGGGTCAGCTTAGACGGTATAGGTTCACTTTCGTAAGCCTTTCTTTTCATCTGGTCGATATACCAATCAGTTTGGAATAAGCTGGTATTAACAACGCGAACATCGGTTCGAATACCTTCAATCTCCTGGGCATACCAAAGTGGGAAGGAGTCGTTATCTCCGATTGAAAACAAGATGGCGTTTGGCTGACAGGACTCCAAATATTTTATTGCCATGGCATGGGCTGTTTCCCGGCCGGATCTGTCATGATCATCCCAATTGTTAGATGCCAGAATACCGGGGACAAGGATCAGGCAAACCAGGCTTATTGCCGGAACAAGTAATTTGTGTTTTAGATATGGCTTCAATCCATTATATATCGCATAGACACCCATACCCATAAATATGGCAAATACATAAAAGGAACCGACTACAGAATAATCGCGTTCTCGAGGTTCAAAGGGCCTGACATTCGTATAGAATTGAATGGCCATTCCCGTTAGTAAAAAGAAAACCAACAGCACCCAGAACCATTTCTTGTTGGTATTAAATAAAAAGAACAATCCTATAAGTCCCAGTATAAATGGAAGAAAGTAATATGTATTTCTTGCTTTGTTGTTCAGTACGTCTGAAGGAAGATTTTCCTGGCTCAATCCCAGCATTTTTTCATCGATGAAATTAATCCCGCTGATCCAATTGCCATGCATATCATACTTGCCTTGAATATCATCCTGACGACCGACAAAATTCCACATGAAATAGCGCCAATACATATAGCCAAATTGGTACTCTAACATATAGGCAAGATTCTGTCCGAAAGAAGGTTGTTCAACATCAAGATATTGGCGAAACTGTGTTAAAAACCGATTATATTCATCAAAATCTACCAGACCCTGAGCCATATTCCCTTTAAATTCAAGAACGATGGTTCTCAACTCATTCTGCATTCTGTATTCGGGTTTGATCTCAAAATCAAGGAATCCCGTAAAATGTGTCATGTAATTTTCGGCATGTTCCTCGCTCCACATTCTGGGCAGCCATGACGCATGAGAATCATTATAATTGGTTAATGCCCCTTCATAATCGTTAACGATGATATATTTGCCTTTTTCATAATCTTTCTCATATTTTGGCTTGTCGTCAATATAGGGCTCATTATCATCAAGCCCGGAGTACTGATTAGAGAATTGAGGGCCATAGAATAAATGCGTTTTTGGATATTGCTCCAGGTTATAATAGGCCAATAATTCCCGGGCACTCGACGGGTCATTTTCATTAATGACAACATCAGCATTCGCACGAATTGGAAGCATCAGCCATGAAGAAAAACCAATGAATATGAACAGTAAACACAATAAAATCGTATTAGCAAGTTTTAATTGTTTGTCCCGTGTTCGTTTGAGCAAGTAATAGAACAGTCCAATAAAAATAAGTCCACATATCACAGTTCCGGAATGAAATGGAAGTCCAAATGTATTCACAATGGTGACTTCCATCCAGCCAAAGACCTTTAATGTAGATGGCAACAATAATTTAAAAATAAAGGCCAGAATGCCAACAACAATTAGATTGGCAATGATGAAATTTTTTACGGTGACCTTTTCGTAATTCTTGAAGTAAAAGATCAGTCCGATAGCCGGAATGGTGAGCAATCCCATAAAATGAACCCCAAAGGAAAGCCCAATGATGAATGCAATAAGAATCAACCATTTATTACCTCTTGGCGTATGCATGTCCTGTTCCCATCGCAGACCCAAATAAAACATAACGGACATGATCAAAGTCGCCATGGCATAAACCTCGGTTTCAACAGCATTGAACCAGAAAGAATCAGTAAATGTAAATGCTAAACTTCCAACTAAGGCCGAGGCCAAAATAGCCTGCCCCTTCGCGCTGCTTACATTATTCTTGGTATCAACCAGCTTTCTTAAAATAAGACTGATCGACCAGAATAAAAATAAAATTGTAAACGCACTGGCTACCGCACTCATCATGTTCAACATAAAACCAACCTGAGTAGGATCGGTTGCAAACAAGGAGAAGAAGGCTCCCATCATTTGAAAGAATGGTGCTCCTGGCGGATGACCAACCTGTAACTTGGCTGAAGTCAAAATGTATTCCCCGGCGTCCCAGAAACTTACTGTGGGCTCAACTGTTAAACCGTATGTAATTAATGCTATTAAAAAAACAAGCCAACCTAAAATGGTATTCCATTTTTTAAAGGTGATCTCAGACATATTGAAAGTTATATTTCTCGTGGCGAATTTAACAATAAAAATATTACGCTTAAAGTTTTTAAGTAAACGTTAAGTATTTGCACTTATTTTCTTTGTAATTTGTTTGTGCAACTAAAACTTTGTTCTAAATTTGCAACCGCAATAATGCACTGGCCTATGGTGTAACTGGCAACACGTCTGGTTTTGGTCCAGAAGAGTCTAGGTTCGAGCCCTAGTAGGCCAACAAAAAACCCAACATTTAATGTTGGGTTTTTTTATTGTTTTAATTCATTAAAGGACCTTTTTTAAATCTTAAAAGTAACCACAGGCCGTTTGGCATGATTCACAAGATCTTCACTGATACTGCCATTAAAAAAGTGGGCAATACCCTGTCGGCCATGAGTACTTATACCAATAAGGTCGGCATTAATACTCTGTGAAAAATTCAGTATACCCTGCTCTACGCTTTCATCGTTGTAAATGTTTATCGAATAATTGTCATAGCCATGTTCTTTGGTAAAATTTGATATACGCTCCTTGGCCTGGGCAGTAGTTGTAAAATTATTGGCTGTATTCACCATGACCAAATGCATTTTGGCATCAAAGGTTTTGGCCATTTCCGCAGCCTGTTTATAGGTGTCCTTATTGTCATTTTTAAAATCGGACGCAAAAACGAAATCGTTGATCTCAAAATTATCGTGGGCATTTTTGATCACCAAAACAGGGATGTCTGACGTGCGCACCACCTTTTCGGTATTTGAGCCAATAAATATTTCCTTTATGCCGCTCACGCCATGACTGCCCATAACGATGAGATCGATATCCTTCTTTTTACAGGTCTCAATGAGCGCTGAAAAGGATTGGTGAAATTCGACGGTTTCGTGAACTGTAATGCCATCGAGAAATTCCTTGGCCATGACCTCCTTAAATCGTTTGTGAGCGAGTTTCATAAAAAAGACAGCTTCCGGAAGGTCAGAATGCGTACTCAAGGCATCAACCTGGTATAGTGGCAACTCTAAAAGATGAAGTAAATAAATTTCGGCATCATGTTTTCTTGCTAACTGAGCGGCAACATGAAGCGCATTTTCTGCTTGCTCAGAAAAATCGGTAGGTACGAGAATTTTTTTCATTCTGATGGTTTCTATTAATCTCTATAAATTTAACAATAAAAAATGAGTTTTTAAACACTTGTATTAGTCAATATAAAAGTTGTATATTTGCAACGCTGTAGGAAAAAGAAGATATGAGGGGACGAGAAGTCCCCTCTTTTTATACAAAAAAATGTTTGAAAATAAAGTTAAAGGCTTATTAGAAGCGAGTCTTGAAGAAAGAAAAGACTTGTTTTTAATTGATTTTAATATTTCTGAGAACAACAAAATAAAGATCGTTATCGATGGCGACAAGGGTGTTTTGGTTGAAGACTGTGTTTTTATCAGCAGAGGCATAGAACATAACCTGGATAGAGATGACGTTGATTTTTCAATCGAGGTGACATCGGCCGGAGCAACAACACCATTACAGCATTTAAGACAGTATAAAAAGAACATTGGTCGATCTTTAGAGGTTAGGACAACAGACAATAAAAAGTACGATGCGAATCTTATTGATGCTGATGATCAAGCCATTACTTTACGTTGGAAGACACGTGAACCCAAACCCGTTGGGAAAGGAAAGGTAACGGTTACCAAAGAGCTAAAATTGGATTATTCATCGATAGAACAAGCAAAAGTTAAGATAAAATTTTAATCAAGAATTATGGAAAATCTTGCGTTAATTGATTCATTTTCAGAATTTAAAGACGATAAATTAATTGATCGTGTGACCTTAATGGCCATATTGGAAGATGTATTTAGAAATGCCCTAAAAAAGAAGTTTGGTGATGATGATAATTTCGATATTATTATTAATCCCGATAAGGGCGATTTAGAGATCTGGAGAAACAGGATCGTAGTAGCCGATGGCGAAGTGGAAGAACCCAATCAGGAAATATCTTTAAGCGATGCCAGAAAAATTGAACCGGATTTTGAGGTTGGTGAAGATGTATCTGAAGAAGTTAAGCTGATGGACCTTGGACGAAGAGCTATTTTAGCACTGCGACAGAATTTGATCTCAAAGATTCATGAGCATGACAACACCAATATCTATAAACAATTTAAAGATCTTGTTGGTGATATTTATTCGGCCGAAGTACATCATATACGACATAGAGCAATCATCCTTTTAGATGATGAAGGCAATGAAATTATTTTACCCAAAGAAAAACAGATCCCATCTGATTTCTTCAGAAAGGGAGAAAATGTTCGTGGTGTCATTGAAAGCGTAGAACTCAAAGGAAGTAAACCTTCAATTATCATGTCCAGGACAGCACCTGAGTTTCTTGAAAAGTTATTTGAGCAAGAAATACCTGAAGTATTCGACGGTTTGATTACCGTAAAAAATGTTGTGCGGATTCCCGGTGAAAAAGCAAAAGTTGCTGTTGATTCCTACGACGATAGAATCGATCCTGTTGGGGCCTGTGTAGGTATGAAAGGATCGAGAATTCATGGTATTGTTCGTGAACTTGGTAATGAGAATATTGATGTGATCAATTACACCAATAACATTCAACTTTATATTTCAAGAGCCTTAAGCCCTGCAAGGGTAACCTCTATTAAGTTGGATGAAGAAAGTAAACGGGCAGAAGTGATATTGAAACCTGAAGAAGTAAGTAAAGCGATTGGTAGAGGTGGTCATAACATCCGACTTGCCGGAAAACTTACAGGTTATGAGATCGATGTATTTAGAGAAGGCGTTGAAGAAGATGTTGAATTATCTGAATTCTCTGATGAGATCGATTCATGGATCATTCAAGAATTTTCGAAAGCAGGTCTCGATACCGCGAAAAGTGTATTGGAACTTGAAGTTGAAGATCTTGTAAAACGAATCGATCTGGAAGAAGAAACCATAGTGGAAGTTCTTAGAATTCTCAAAGAGGAATTTGAAGAATAATTAAAACGTAAAAAAGAAGCATAATTCAAAGGATATAGTACTTTTACTAAAATTTTAAAAGAAAAGATCCTTTAAATTGACATTTATAGGCAATTTATGGCTGATACAATTAGATTAAATAAAGTATTGCGAGAGCTTAATATCTCTATCGATCGTGCGGTTGATTATTTGGAATCAAAAGGCATTGAAATAGAGAAACGCCCTACTACTAAAATTTCAAGTGAAATTTATGAGATTCTTTCTGATGAATTTCAAACCGATGCCAGTAAAAAAGTGGCGTCCAAGGAAGTTAGTGAAGCAAAGCTTAAGGAGAAAGAAGCTTTACGTGAAGAACGTGAACGTGAAATTGGGGAAATGCATCAGCCAGTCGCAACTGCCGAATCTAAAGTTGTAAAAGCCAAGAAAGTATTGTCCGGTCCTAAGCAAATAGGAAAGATAGAGCTTGATAAACCTAAAAAAGAAAAGCCAAAAAAAGAAGATAAAAAACCGGTAGAGGCTAAAGTTGAAAAGGAAACCAAGGTTTCTAAGGCCACTGAAGCTGAAACGGTTGATGAAAAAGAAATTGAAGTAGAAGAGGTTAAGGAGGTCAAGGTACAAACCCAATACAAAAAATTGTCGGGCTTAAAATCGACCGGCGAAAAGATTGACCTGACTCAGTTCAAAAAGCCAAAAAAAGAAGAAAAGAAAAAGGACGATAAACAGCCGGAAGCCAAAAAGAAACGCCGACGAATTAGTAAGGTCGGACCACAACATGGCGGACCTGGAGGTAGAAAAGATAATCTTAAAGGCCGTGGAAGAAAGCGTCCTCAGGTTGTTAAGGAAGAGCCGAGTGCCGAAGAAGTTCAGAAGCAAGTGCGTGAGACCCTTGAAAAATTACAAGGAAAGTCAAGCAAAGGAAAGGCTGCAAAATACCGAAGAGATAAAAGAGATCAACACCGTCAAAAATCCGAAGACGAGCTTGCGGCAATTGAAGCCGACAGTAAACTGCTAAAAGTTACAGAGTTTGTAACAGCAAGTGAAGTTGCAACCATGATGAACGTAGCGGTGACCGAAATTATTTCGGCCTGTATGTCATTGGGAATGATGGTGACCATGAACCAGAGACTGGATGCCGAAACCCTTTCAATCGTTGCTGAAGAATTTGGTTATGAAGTTGAATTTGTAACCGCCGATATTGAAGAGGCCATTGAAGAAACAGATGACAAGCCGGAAGATCTCAAACCGCGTGCTCCTATTGTTACTGTCATGGGTCATGTCGATCATGGTAAGACGTCCCTTCTGGATTATATTCGCGAAGAAAATGTGATCGCCGGAGAATCCGGTGGTATCACACAGCATATTGGAGCCTATGGTGTGATGCTGGAATCTGGTCAGAAAATAGCCTTTTTAGATACTCCGGGACACGAAGCCTTTACTGCCATGCGTGCACGTGGTGCTCAGGTGACCGATATCGCAATTATTGTCGTGGCTGCTGATGATGATATTATGCCGCAGACCAAGGAGGCCATCTCACATGCGCAGGCAGCTGGTGTTCCTATAGTGTTTGCTATAAATAAAATTGATAAGCCAACGGCAAATCCGGAAAAGATCAAGGAAGGCCTTGCATCAATGAATTTGCTGGTTGAAGACTGGGGAGGAAAAATTCAGTCCCATGATATCTCAGCAAAAACCGGAGAAGGAGTCAAGGAATTATTAGAGAAAGTTTTACTGGAGGCCGAATTATTGGAGTTAACTGCAAATCCGGATAAGCAGGCAACTGGAACCGTAGTTGAGGCTTTTTTAGATAAAGGTCGCGGTTATGTTGCTACAATTCTGGTTCAGGCAGGAACGCTCAAAATTGGCGATTATGTGCTTGCCGGGAAAAACAGCGGTAAAGTAAAGGCAATGCATGATGAACGTGGCAATGACGTTACAATTGCCGGTCCGTCGGCACCGGTTTCCATTCTTGGATTGGACGGTGCTCCTCAGGCAGGAGATAAATTCAATGTATTTGATGACGAGAGAGAGGCTAAACAAATTGCCGCTAAAAGAACACAGTTACAACGAGAACAATCAGTTAGAACACAACGCCATATTACACTTGATGAAATTGGCCGCCGTATCGCCTTAGGAGATTTCCAGGAGTTGAACATTATTCTAAAAGGTGATGTTGACGGATCGGTTGAAGCATTAACAGATTCCTTCCAGAAATTATCTACAGAAGAGATTCAGGTCAATATCATTCATAAAGGCGTAGGCGCGATCACTGAAAGTGACGTGTTGCTGGCTACAGCTTCAGATGCGATTATCATCGGGTTTAATGTACGACCAATGGGCAATGCAAGACAAATTGCCGACAAGGAAGAAATTGACATCAGAACCTATTCAATAATTTATGATGCCATAAACGATCTTAAAGATGCGATGGAAGGCATGTTGTCACCTGAGCTTAAAGAGGAAATTACAGGTAATGCTGAAATTAGAGAGACTTTTAAGATTTCTAAAATTGGAACGATTGCAGGATGTATGGTAACCAATGGAAAGATATTTAGAAATTCCGGCATCCGATTGATCAGAGATGGTGTTGTTATATTCACCGGCGAATTGACCTCATTGAAACGTTTTAAAGATGACGTTAAAGAAGTTGCCAAAGGATACGATTGTGGAATGCAAATAAAGAATTACAATGACCTGAAAGAAGGTGATGTAATTGAAGCCTTCCAGGAAGTTGAAGTCAAGAAGAGATTAAGTTAATACGATGAACATATAGAATTTAAAGCGGCCAAACGGCTGCTTTTTTTTGCACCTTATTTTGGCTTGATGACCAAGGGTTATTATTTGTCTTTTGGCTTAAAAATAAAGGCGTTCGAAAATCTGCGTTTCACTCGCAATAGCGCGCGATCGGCCTCTAGTCGTGTTTTAAAATTACCGACCCAGATTTTATAATTTGGAGTTTCATATTCCATGGTGACTGACCATCCTGAAAATGAATTCCAGAATTTATTGCGTGCATTTTCAGCACCAACGCGACTGCCATTATAGATTTGGATTTTATAATTCTTGGCACGCTTATTAACGTCCTTTTTTAATCTGAGCAAAGCGTCAATTTGAGGATCTTGATTAACTGTAACCTCTCCTTGTTGCGCATGCAATCCTGTTGATAAGAACAGGCAGGTCAATGCAATTGGTAAAAGAAACTTTAAACGTTTTGTAAACATGTGAAACTTAATTTTATCAAATTCTGGTTTAATTTGAATCCTACAATCCAACTATGATATGAAAAAATAATGCCAAGTTTTCATTTGGCGAATTTATAAAAATTATACCACCAGATAAAATGTAAATTAATATAACTGATCAATACGGATTTTTATTATTTAGAACGTTTATAAATTAGCAATTAACGCTTCTGTAACATTTCTAAAATCGACTTTAAATGTTACTTTTGCGTGAGATTTTTATAACCGAATATTTTTCTTTTATGAAAAAATCGTACCAATGTTTAGAAGATAATTCTACTAACTATATGAAACAGCTGACAGGCCGATTTTTAAACTCAAGAATACTTCTTTCAAGTTTATTTTTTCTAATAACATTTTCGACATCAGTTTATGCACAGGATGGTGATCCGGTAAAAGGTAAGGCACTTTTTAATACCAACTGTGCGGCATGTCATACACTTGATAAAGATTTAACCGGACCTGCGCTTCGTGGAGTAGAAGCACGACTTAATGATGAACAGGGATTGGATCGTGAATGGATCAGTGCATGGATACGAAATAGTTCGGCAGTAATAAAATCTGGAGACCCATACGCAGTTAAAATATTTGCCGAATGGAAGAATACTGCAATGACAGCAATGCCGCAATTGACTGATGCCGACATCAACGATATTTTAGCGTACACAGCTACTGAAAAGGCAGTGCCAACTGCTGCGGCAACCGGAACCGGCGTGTCAACCGATGCATCGTCAGATTCGGGAATATCAAATCAATTGATCCTTGCTGCTCTCGTAATCCTGTTCGTACTTTTAGCGATTGGACTCTTTATGGTCAACAAAACTTTAAGACGTTTTGCAAAAGCCAATAATGTAGACTTTGTTGAAAAAGAACCGGGGAAAAATCTATGGCAAGCCTTTGTCCAAAATCAATTTTTAATGCTGGTTACTGCCATTTTCCTATTGCTTGGAAGTGGATACTTTGTCTTTGGCTGGATGATGCAATTAGGCATTGATCAAGGTTACCAACCCGTTCAACCGATTCACTTTTCGCATAAAATACATGCAGGTGATAATAAAATAGATTGTAAATATTGCCATTCTTCTGCACGAGTCAGTAAAACATCAGGTATTCCAGCCTTAAATGTGTGTATGAATTGCCATAAGTCTATTTATGAGTACAATGGTGAAACCACAGCCGAATATAATAAAGAATTCTACGATGCTGAAATCAACAAACTTTATGCAGCAGCAGGATGGGATGATGCTAATCAGGAATATACAGGTGAAACACAGGCTGTAAAATGGGTGCGTATCCATAACCTCCCTGATTTCGCCTATTTTAATCATTCACAGCACGTTAGTGTTGCTGGCATAGAATGTCAGACCTGTCATGGGCCTGTAGAGGAAATGGAGATCATGTATCAATTTTCACCTTTGACAATGGGATGGTGTATCAATTGCCATAGAGAGACCAACGTACAGGTTAAGGACAACGGCTATTACACAAAAATTCATGAAGAATTATCAAAGAAATATGGAGTTGACCAACTAACTGCCGCTCAAATGGGAGGGATGGAATGTGGAAAATGTCATTACTAATAATACAGAAGTAAATACGAATATATATGTCATCAAACAAGAAATACTGGAAAAGTGTTGAAGAGCTAAACCCAAAGCATAGCTCTGATGTTGAGGCACTTAAGCATAAAGAATTTGTTCAGGAAATTCCTGTTGATGAATTTTTGGGAGATAAGGAAACGCTTGAGACCTCTTCAACAACACGTCGTGATTTCTTAAAATACGTCGGTTTCAGCACTGCAGCTGCATCCTTGGCAGCCTGTGAAGGTCCTGTAAAAAGATCTATTCCTTACGTTGTCCAGCCGGATCAAATTATTCCCGGTGTTGCTAATTATTATGCAACAGCAATCGCAAATGGATACGATTTTGCTAGTATATTGGTAAAGACCCGAGAAGGTCGTCCTATAAAAATTGAGAATAATAATCTCGCCAAGACCCACGGGAACTCAAATGCCAGAGTTCAAGCTTCGGTACTGGATTTATACGATAGTTTAAGAGTAGCCGGACCTATGAAAAACGGAGAAGCTATTTCATGGACTGAGCTTGAATCGGAAGTTGCGATCAAATTGAGCCAACTAAAAGGTGGTGCTAAAGACATTGTACTTCTAACTCAGACCTTTGCCAGTCCATCGACCTCAAAATTGATTGCTGAGTTCAGTGAGAATTTTGGTAATGTACGCCATGTTGTTTATGATGCTATTTCTGAATCTTCGGCCTTAGACGCCTTTCTAAATAAATACGGCGAACGTGCTTTAGCAAATTATGACTTTTCAAAAGCGTCGACCATAGTTTCTGTTGGTGCCGATTTCCTAGGTGATTGGCAAGGCGGTGGTTTTGATGCCTCTTATGCCAAAGGAAGGATACCTGAAAATGGGAAAATGTCATACCATGTGCATTTCGAATCCAATATGACATTAAGTGGTGCCAAGGCTGATAAACGTGTTCCTCTAAAACCGAGCGAACAAAGAATAGCCCTTGCAAAGCTTTACGGAAAAATTGCCGGGACATCAGTTTCAGGAAACTTGCCTGCACATGTTGAAGAGGCCGTTGATAAAGCAGCCGCAGATTTGTTGAAAGCTGGAAGTAATGGTGTTTTGGTAAGTGGAATTCAGGATGTGAATGCCCAGGCCATTGTACTTGATATTAACGAAAGACTAAGCAGTAAAGCCTTCAATACAACAAGCCCTATTAAGACAAGACAGGGTGATGATAAAGCGGTTAACAAATTAGTTGCCGATATGAATTCAGGGACCATTGGTGCGATTATCATGTGTGGTGTAAATCCTATTTACACACTTCCAAATGCAGCCGAATTTGCTGAAGGCCTTGCAAAAACTGAGCTGTCCCTAAGTTTTACGATGAAGGAAGATGAGACAGCCGGTTACGTTCAATATGTAGCGGCAGCACCGCATTATCTTGAATCCTGGGGAGATGTTGAGTTGGTGAAAGGAGAATTCGGACTTATGCAACCTGCAATCCGACCACTTTTTGACACCAAACAATTTCAGGAATTTTTAATGAGCTTAAACGGTAGGCTAGACTCTTACCATGACTATATAAAAGAGAATTGGGAATCGAATATTCTGAATGGTTCGGCCTGGAATCAGGCGTTGCATGATGGTGTATTTTCAGGGACTTCGGTCGCTGTTGAAGAAACTGTAGCAACTGAGGAAGCAGAATCAGATGCAGCTGTATCAAATGTTTCAGATGCTGCCAGAGCACTGGCGTCGGTTTCATCAAATGGTATGGAACTTACCCTGTATCCAATGACGGGAATGGGTGATGGGCAGCAAGCGAACAATCCTTGGTTACAAGAATTTCCTGATCCTTTTTCAAGAACAACCTGGGATAATTTCCTGTCGGTTTCTGAAACAGATGCGAAGGATTTGGGACTTTTCCTGGAACGCAGTAATTTTTTCAATGAAAGCAGTCATGACGCCACAGGAGGCTTGAATGGTAAATATGCCATAGTCACCGTTAATGGTGTTTCAGTGGAAGTGCCGGTAATTGTTCAACCAGGACAAGCGGTTGGATCTATTGGATTGGCATTTGGATATGGACGATATGAAGGTTTGAAATCAGAAATGCAAACCGGTGTAAATGCGTATCCGTTGTATACAAATTTCGATCCTGTTCAAAGTGTTACTGTTGAGGCCACAACCGGAAAACATGAATTCGCCTGTGTGCAATTGCACAATACCCTGATGGGACGTGGCGACATTATAAAAGAAACAGATTTAAAAACATATAATACCGAAGATAAAGAGGTTTGGAATCCGATAGCAGTGGTTTCATTAGATCATAAAGAAACTCCGGTAAATTCACCAAAGGTTGATATTTGGGATGAGTTCGATCGTTCGATAGGACATCACTTCAATATGTCAATTGATCTAAATGCCTGTACAGGATGTGGCGCTTGTGTTATTGCCTGTCATGCTGAGAATAATGTACCTGTAGTTGGTAAAGAAGAGATTAGAAGAAGTCGTGATATGCACTGGTTGCGTATTGACAGATATTATTCTTCGGAAGCTACATTTGAGGAAGATAATGCGAAGAAAGACAATATAAGTGGCATTGGCAGTTCAATGGTTGACTTTGGAGAAATGGAAAATCCGGCTTTAAATCCGCAAGTGGCGTTCCAGCCAATTATGTGTCAGCATTGTAATCATGCACCTTGCGAAACAGTTTGCCCTGTAGCCGCGACCTCTCATGGTCGTCAGGGACAGAACCATATGGCTTACAACCGATGTGTTGGAACGCGTTACTGCGCTAATAACTGTCCGTATAAAGTAAGACGATTTAATTGGTTCTTGTATAATGAAAATGATGAATTCGATTTCCATATGAACGATGACCTTGGTCGTATGGTCATCAATCCGGATGTAACGGTTCGTTCACGTGGCGTTATGGAGAAGTGCTCAATGTGTATTCAAATGACGCAGAAAACGGTACTTGATGCAAAACGTGATGGGCGTGAAGTTGATCCGAATGAATTTAAAACAGCCTGCTCTGCAGCTTGTAGTTCCGGAGCAATTGTATTTGGAGATATCAATAATCATGATGATGATATCGCAAGTTTAAAAGATGATAAAAGAGCGTATCGCTTACTTGATAGTGTTGGAACAAAACCAAATGTGATGTATCAAACACTGGTAAGAAATACGAACGACGAATAAATTAATAAAGAAATAATTATAAAATTATTATGGCGTCTCATTACGAAGCACCAATTAGAAGACCTTTAGTTTTAGGTGAAAAGTCATACCATGACGTATCTGTAGATGTGGCAAGACCTGTTGAAGGACAAGCCAATAGAGCATGGTGGATTGTTTTTTCTATTTCACTTATCGCCTTTCTTTGGGGAATTGGTTGTATAATCTATACAATTTCAACAGGAATTGGAACCTGGGGTTTGAATAAAACCGTTGGCTGGGCTTGGGATATCACTAATTTTGTTTGGTGGGTTGGTATTGGTCACGCCGGAACATTAATTTCTGCTGTATTATTGCTCTTCCGACAGAAATGGAGAATGGCGATCAACCGTTCAGCAGAAGCCATGACCATATTTTCGGTGATTCAAGCGGGACTTTTCCCAATCATTCATATGGGTAGACCATGGTTAGGCTATTGGGTGCTTCCAATTCCAAATCAGTTCGGATCGCTTTGGGTGAATTTTAATTCACCGCTATTATGGGATGTATTCGCCATTTCAACTTATCTTTCAGTATCCATGGTATTTTGGTGGACAGGTTTACTTCCTGACTTTGCCATGATCAGGGACCGCGCAGTAAAACCATTCCAAAAAAAGATATATTCTTTATTGAGTTTTGGATGGTCGGGACGCGCAAAAGACTGGCAGCGTTTTGAAGAAGTTTCATTGGTTTTGGCTGGATTGGCTACACCTCTGGTACTTTCAGTGCATACCATCGTTTCGATGGACTTTGCTACATCCATAGTACCGGGTTGGCATACAACAATATTTCCCCCATACTTCGTTGCAGGAGCAATATTCTCAGGATTTGCAATGGTGCAGACGCTCTTGATCATCATGAGAAAAGTGTGTAACCTGGAAGACTATATCACTGTGCAACATATAGAATTGATGAACATTGTAATCATGATTACAGGTTCAATTGTAGGTGTAGCTTATATTACAGAGCTATTTATAGCATGGTATTCCGGGGTTGAATATGAACAATATGCATTCCTGAATAGGGCTACCGGTCCATATGCCTGGGCCTATTGGGCGATGATGACCTGTAACGTATTCTCACCACAGTTCATGTGGTTTAAGAAACTCAGGACAAGCATTATGTTCTCCTTCTTTATTTCAATTGTTGTAAATATTGGAATGTGGTTTGAACGTTTTGTGATCATTGTGACTTCATTGCACAGAGATTATTTACCATCGTCATGGACGATGTTCTCACCAACCTATGTCGATATAGGCATATTTATTGGAACGGTTGGATTCTTCTTCTTACTCTTCCTATTATACGCCCGTACATTCCCGGTGATAGCACAGGCTGAAGTTAAGACCATTTTAAAATCGTCCGGTGAACGCTATAAAAGAATTCGAGAATCCGGCGGTAGTTTAGTAGGGACAGGTGCTGATGAAAGAACTTCGGGTAAACGAATTTCTGCTGAATCAACACCAACGGAGCCGAGGGCAACTGATATCTCTGATGGTGCTGCATCCGAGAAAACAAATGCCTTATTGCAAAGTATTGGCACATTTGATCCGTCTACGCAAACAGCCGATGATCTGAAGAGAATAAGCGGTGTCGGACCTAAAATGGAAGAAGTGTTGAATAGTATTGGTATTTATACCTTCCTTCAGGTAAGTAAGATGACCAAAAATGAATATGATTTGTTAGATTCAATAACAGGTTCATTCCCGGGCAGGGCAGAACGTGATGATTGGGCCGGACAAGCAAAAAATTTAATAAACTAAGATAGCATATGGAATCTTCAAGAGTAATTCAAGCTATTTATACCGATGATGATGTTTTGATGTCGGCCGTTAAAACGGTAAAGGCTGAAAGGCACCATATTGAAGAAATATATACCCCATTCCCGGTACATGGTCTGGATAAGGCCATGGGATTGGCACCAACAAAAATTGCTATTACCTCATTTATGTATGGCTGCTTGGGATTGACCGTTGCCATCGTAATGATGAATTTTATCATGATTCAGGACTGGCCTCAAAATATTGGAGGAAAACCAAGTTTTAGTTATATAGAAAACATGCCTGCCTTTGTTCCAATAATGTTTGAAATGACGGTATTTTTTGCGGCTCACTTAATGGTGATCACTTTTTACCTCAGAAGTAGAATGTGGCCATTCAAAAATGCCGAAAATCCTGATCCGAGAACGACCGATGATCATTTTCTTATGGAAATTGCAGTCCATGGGAATGAACAAGATCTTGAACGTCTTCTGGCACAAACAGGGGCGGTTGAAATTAACATAATTGAAAAAGAAGCGCATTAAAACTATGAAGAGCCTATCTAATATAGTGGTCATTGCAATTGTATTTGGAACTTTGCTTTCTTGTCAAAAAGATTCAAGGCCAAATTATCAATTCATGCCAAATATGTACGAACCTGTTGGTTATGAAACCTATGGTGAATATGAAGTTTTTGCTGGAGAACAGTCTGCAATGCTCCCGGTCGAAGGAACTATTGCCCGAGGTTTTGAATTGTATGAATATGAAAATACGAATGAGGGTTATGATTTGGCCAAAGCCAATTTAAAAACCATTCTCGATTCAACTCAGGTGGATCTTGTAAGAGGAAAGGAGCTTTATGACATTTATTGCGGCCTGTGCCATGGTAATGCTGGAAAAGGGCAAGGGAATTTGGTGAAGCGTGAAAAAATTCTTGGGGTTCCAAGTTATGATGATGCAGCCAGAGCAATTAATGAAGGCAGTATTTATCATGTTATTTATTACGGAAGAAACGCAATGGGTTCATATGCAAATCAGTTGAATCATGAAGAACGTTGGCAAGTAACGGCCTATGTGCTCAAGTTAGTTGACGATTTAAATAAATAAGACCAGATAAAAAGTTATATATCAAAATGTATACATTTTCAAACAGACTTAAATTAGCTTCTATCATTCTTATAATTCTTGGAGTTGTAGGCTGGGGATACAGTTATATGAATGCCCATAATACAACCGTTGAGGATGTAAAAGTCATGTTAGCTGAAGAGGCTTCCCACGGTGGAGGACATGGAGATGCTGCCGAATCACATGATGCAGGAGATGAGCATCAGGCAGATGCAACTGCCCATGGTGACGCCGATGCACATAACGGTGATGATCACGCTGAGCATGTGATGCATCAAATTCATAATCGTCCCTATTCAGCGCTTTATGTTGCAGCCTTTTTCTTTATGATGATCGCATTGGGGACCTTGGCTTTTTACGCGATTCAATATGCCTCTCAGGCAGGTTGGTCACCTGTACTTTTCAGGGTCATGGAAGCCATTACTTATTATTTGTTGCCCGGAGGATTGATCGTAATTGCTATCGCACTTTGGGCCGGAGATCATTTATTTATCTGGATGGACCCGGAAGTTGTTGCCCACGATAAGATTATACAAGGGAAGTCAGGATTTTTAAATAAAACAGGATTTATTATCAGGGCCTTTATTTTCCTTGGCGGATGGAGTCTGTATCGTTATTTCTCACGAAAATTTTCAATCGCCCAGGACACGGCTGATGATAATAGGAATTTTAAAAAGAATTTCAGAATCTCGGCTGGATTCCTTGTATTCTATATCTATACCGAATCTATGATGTCATGGGATTGGATCATGAGTGTTGATCCCCATTGGTTCAGTACCCTATTTGGATGGTATGTTTTTGCCAGCATGTTTGTTAGTGGAATAACGACCATTGCGATGATCACCATATACCTGAAATCGAGAGGATATTTAGAATTTGTCAATGACAGCCATTTGCACGATTTGGCTAAATACATGTTCGGCTTTAGTATTTTCTGGACCTATCTATGGTTCTCTCAATTCATGCTCATCTGGTATGCTAATATCCCCGAAGAGGTGACCTATTTCATAACTCGAATTGAACATTATAAATTGCCATTTTTTGGAATGCTAGTGATGAATTTTGTGTTCCCATTCCTGGTATTGATGAATAGCGATTATAAGCGAATTCCATGGTTTGTGGTATGCGCAGGGATCGTAATACTAGCAGGGCATTATATCGATGTATTTAACATGATCATGCCTGCAACTGTAGGAGACAGATGGTTTATTGGCCTTCCCGAGATAAGTGCAATTCTATTGTTCATGGGACTGTTCATTCTAATTGTTTTCTATGCATTATCAAAAGCACCATTAAAAGTCAAGAGAAATCCGTTTATAAAGGAAAGTGAATATTTCCATTATTAATCAAATAAAGAAGAAATAAAATAATAATGACTGCCTTATTAACAATTTTAATATTACTTAGTATCACGGTTGCCATTTGGCAGATGGTCAAAATCTTTGATTTGGCAAATGCAAATACTGAGAATTCACAGATAGCAACCGATAAAGATAATCGCGTTAATGGCTATTTAATGATGGCCTTCCTCGCTTTTATTTATATCATTACAATCGTTTGTTTTGTGTATTGGGGTGACTTACCATTGATGTCGAATGCGGCATCAGAACATGGTCCGGGCCTTGATGCTCTTATGATCGTTTCGATGGTGATCATTTTTATTGTTCAAACCATTACCCAGTTTCTATTACATTATTTTGCCTTTAAATATAAAGGAGAGAAAGGTAAAAAAGCATTGTTTTATGCCGATAATGATAAATTAGAATTTATATGGACGATAATTCCGGTTATCGTTTTAGCCGGATTGATCATTTACGGTTTGTTTACATGGTCAGACATCATGAATTTTGAAGAGGAAGAAGATGCTCTGATCGTCGAATTGTATGCCCAACAGTTCAACTGGAAGGCACGATATGCAGGCGAAGATAATGTTCTTGGAATGTCAAACGTTAGGCTCATCGATATCGACCGGGCCAATATCTTAGGCCTTGATGAATCCGATCCAAATGCACAGGATGATGTGATTGCCACCGAATTGCATTTACCCGTTGGACGACAAGTGATTTTCAAAATGCGATCACAGGACGTGCTACACTCGGCCTATATGCCGCACTTCAGGGCACAAATGAATTGTGTTCCGGGAATGGTAACTCAATTTGCGTTTACGCCAACAATCACAACTGCAGAAATGAGGCAAACCCCCGAAATGATTGATAAGGTTGCCAACATTAATAGAATACGAACCGAGAAAAGTAAAAAATTGGCCGAAAAAGGCGAAGAACCTCTTGAGCGCTATGAATTCGATTATCTTTTATTGTGTAATAAAATATGCGGAAAATCGCATTATAATATGCAGATGAAGATTATCGTCGAATCTGAAGAAGAATATCAAGCATGGATGAAAGAACAGCAACTGTTCAAGAATTCATTGGTTCAAAATTAAATTACTAAAAGAATAAAATAGAAAACAGATTATGTCAGCACACGCAGATACTCACGCTCACGACGATCACGGACATCATCATCATAAAGAGACCTTTATAACTAAATATATATTTAGTCAGGATCATAAAATGATCGCAAAGCAGTACCTGATTACCGGTACCATTATGGGTGTTATTGGTGTTATTATGTCCATGCTTATGCGTATGCAAATTGCATGGCCGGAAGAACCTAATGTGATCTTTGAGGCCTTACTGGGAAAATGGGCGCCTGACGGCGTTATGGATGCCGATATTTATTTAGCTTTGGTCACCATACACGGAACCATCATGGTATTCTTTGTTCTGACAGCAGGCTTGAGTGGAACCTTTAGTAATCTTTTGATTCCTTTACAATGTGGTGCTCGGGATATGGCTTCCGGATTTCTTAACATGGTTTCCTACTGGTTGTTCTTTGTATCCAGTGTGTTCATGGTATTATCCTTTTTTGTTGAGGCAGGACCTGCGGCAGCCGGTTGGACAATTTATCCACCATTAAGCGCATTGCCAATGGCCCAGGGAGGATCCGGGGCCGGAATGACCTTATGGCTGGTATCGATGGCTATATTTATTGCTTCCTCTTTATTGGGGTCGTTGAATTATATAGTGACCATTATTAATCTTAGAACCAAAGGCATGTCTATGACACGTCTTCCATTAACTATTTGGGCGTTTTTCATTACAGCAGTCATCGGTGTGATTTCATTTCCGGTACTACTGTCTGCGGCCTTAATGCTCATCATGGATCGAAGTTTTGGTACATCCTTCTTCCTATCGGATATTTTTATCCAGGGTGAAGTACTGCATTATCAGGGTGGATCGCCCGTGCTCTTTGAACACTTATTTTGGTTTCTGGGTCACCCCGAAGTTTATATTGTAATTCTTCCTGCGATGGGATTGGTGTCTGAAATTATAGCAACCAATGCGCGCAAACCAATTTTTGGATATCGCGCTATGATCGCTTCCATTTTAGCGATTGCATTTTTATCGACCATCGTTTGGGGACACCATATGTTCATATCAGGAATGAATCCATTCCTTGGTTCTGTATTTACATTTACCACCTTATTGATCGCAATTCCGTCCGCCGTAAAGGCCTTCAACTGGATAACGACCATTTGGAAAGGGAATATTCAGTTTAATACGGCGATGTTATTTTCCATCGCATTTGTATCCACCTTCATCACCGGAGGATTAACGGGAATTATTTTAGGAGATAGTGCCCTGGATATCAATGTACATGACACCTATTTTGTGGTTGCCCACTTCCATTTGGTTATGGGTATATCGGCACTCTATGGTATGTTTGCCGGAATCTATCATTGGTACCCTAAAATGTTCAAGCGTATGATGAATAAGAACTTAGGTTATGTCCATTTTTGGGTGACCTCAGTTTGTGCCTATGGCGTATTCTTCCCAATGCACTTTATAGGCATGGCCGGATTACCGAGACGATATTATACCAATAGTAATTTCCCGTTGTTTGACGATGTCTCCAATGTGAATGTGATCATCACGGTATTTGCTTTGATAGGTGGTGTATTCCAATTGGTTTTCCTATGGAATTTCTTCTATAATATTTTCTACGGAAAGAAAACCGTACAGAATCCATGGCGATCAACAACCTTAGAATGGACGGCTCCTATTAAGCATATTCATGGGAACTGGGAAGGTGAGATCCCGCACGTTTACCGATGGTCATATGACTATAGTAAGCCCGGGCATGATGAAGATTTTGTGCCGCAGAATGTACCGCTGAAGGAAGGCGAAGAAGAACTGCATCATTAGATAAAAACTATAGAATAATATATATAGAAGCCTTTCCTTTTCGGAAGGGCTTTTTCTTTATATTTGTGTGTAATGAACGATAATCTTAATCCAACCAGCGACAGTTTTTCTCCTGAAGAACGTGATATTGAAAGAGCATTAAGGCCACTGAGCTTTGATGATTTCACGGGGCAGGATCAGGTATTGGAAAACTTGAAAATATTTGTTGAAGCGGCCAATCAACGCGATGATGCATTAGATCATACCCTATTTCATGGTCCACCCGGACTGGGAAAAACGACCCTGGCTCACATACTGGCAAATGAACTTGATGTTGGCATCAAAGTCACCTCCGGACCGGTTTTGGATAAGCCCGGTGACCTTGCTGGATTATTGACCAATCTCGAAGATCGCGACGTCCTGTTCATTGATGAGATACACCGTTTAAGCCCAATCATTGAAGAATACCTGTATTCGGCAATGGAAGATTATAAGATCGATATCATGATCGAATCGGGACCTAATGCCAGGACGGTTCAGATCAATTTAAACCCCTTTACACTGGTTGGTGCCACTACAAGATCAGGATTACTTACAGCTCCCATGCGAGCGCGTTTTGGTATCAGCAGTCGCCTTTCCTATTATTCATCCGAATTACTGGCCACCATAGTTCAACGCAGCGCGCACATCTTAAATGTACCGACAAGTATGGAGGCGGCCATTGAGATAGCGGGCAGAAGCCGGGGAACACCAAGGATCGCGAATGCCTTACTACGACGGGTTAGAGATTTTGCACAAATAAAAGGCGATGGCACTGTCAATATTGAAATAGCAAAATACGGACTGAAAGCCTTACATGTTGATGCACACGGTTTGGATGAAATGGACAATAAGATCCTGACTACTATCATCGATAAATTCAAAGGCGGGCCTGTTGGCATTACAACACTGGCCACGGCAGTCAGTGAAAGTGCTGAAACCATTGAAGAAGTTTATGAACCATTTTTGATCCAGGAAGGTTTCATTATGCGGACTCCAAGAGGTCGTGAAGTCACCGAACTGGCCTATAAGCATTTGGGAAAGATCAAAGGTGGATCCCAGGGTGGCCTATTTTGACACGAAAAAATAAAGTATTCCCATACAATAATAAATGAAGCCGAAGGCTTCGGTATATTGTCCTATTTTTCACACATAATACCTTGATAATCAGCAAGTAATTCCTTTTTTTTCATAAAAATATCCGTTTTTTATTGTATCTTTAAAACATTGTAAATTTTTGATCGCCCCAATTGTATACTTACTTTTAATTTGTAATTGAATTTATAATTCAAGACTCATTCTACACTCGACTACGAACACTCGGCTTGTACATTTTTAATTTTGCTCCTTAGATTTTTTTATTAGCAAACCAATTATTAATCTATAAAATCTAACATTATGAAAAACGCATTGAAATTTTGTACACTAATCTTGCTATTCGTCGCAGTATCCTGTAGCAATGTATCTATTAATGGACTGCAAGAAGAGAGCTTGGAGCAAATAAATTTGAAGGCTTCAAAAAGTACCGTAGATATTTTTAATCCAGTTTATGGAACGATTCCGGGCACATCTACCCTGCATCGCAATGCCCATGGAATAACCGTCAATTACAAAACCTCTGGATTGATACCTGGGAATGCCTATACTTTATGGTGGGTTATATGGAATAATCCAGGGAATTGCGAAGTTC